>JBEKLD010000011.1:0-38820 GCA_050010375.1 Vulcanimicrobiaceae bacterium | reverse complement strand
CAGGAGCGTCCTCTCGTCGCGCATGGTAGGATAGGGTCCGTATGACCCCAACCCGGACGCGGTCCGATATCCGCAACGTCGCGATCATCGCGCACGTCGACCACGGCAAGACGACTCTCGTCGACGCGATGTTCCGCCAAAGTGGGATCTACCGCGAAGGGCAGCACATCGAAGCGCGGGCGATGGATTCCAACCCACTCGAGCGCGAGCGCGGGATCACGATCCTCGCCAAGAACACCGCCATCGACCACGACGGGGTGAAGTTCAACATCGTCGACACGCCCGGCCATGCCGATTTCGGCGGTGAGGTCGAGCGCGTGCTGCAGATGGTCCAAGGCGTCGTCTTGCTGGTCGACGCGGCCGAAGGGGTCATGCCGCAGACGCGCTTCGTGCTGCGCAAGGCGCTCGAGCTCGACCTGCGGGCGATCGTGGTGATCAACAAGATCGACCGCAAGGACGCCCGGCCGGTCGAAGTCGTCGACGAAGTCTTCGACCTGTTCATCGAACTCGGCGCGTCGGACGAGCAGGCCGACTTCCCGGTCGTCTACGCCAACGGCAAGGCCGGGATCGCCAAGTACGAGCTCGACGGCACGAGCACGAACCTCGACCCGCTCTTCGAGACGATCGCCAAGCGCGTCCCCGAGGCGCCGGCCGAGGACGGCGGATTTCAGATGCTGATCTCGGCCATCGACCACAACCGCTACGTCGGACGGATCGGGATCGGTCGCGTCTTCCGCGGCAGCGCGAAGGTCAACGCCCCGATCGCCAAGGTGACCCGCGAGGGTGACGTCACGGCCGGCCTGCGATTGACCAAGATCTTGTCGTTCCACGGGCTCGAGCGGATCGAGGTCGAGGAGGCGACAGCCGGCGACATCATCTGCGTCTCGGGGATCGAGGGGCTCAACATCGGCGACACGATCGCCGACGCCGCCATCCCCGAGGGGATCACCGCGACCGCCGTCGACGAGCCGACCGTCTCGATGTACTTCATGGTCAACGCCTCGCCGTTCGCCGGCCGCGAAGGGAAGTACCTGACCTCGCGCCAGATCCGCGAGCGCTTGATGCGCGAGCTGGAGTCGAACGTCGCGCTGCGGGTCGAGGATACCGACTCGGCCGACACCTTCGAGGTGCGCGGCCGCGGCGAGCTGCATCTCTCGATCCTGATCGAGACGATGCGGCGCGAAGGCTACGAGCTGGCGGTCAGCAAGCCGCGCGTCATCATCACCGAGCGGGACGGCGTCAAGCTGGAGCCGGTCGAGTACGTGGTGATCGACGTGCGCGAAGAGTACTCCGGCGCGGTCATCGAGTCGGTCGGCCGCCGGCGCGCCCAGATGTCGAACATGGTCACGGTCGGCGAGACGCGCCGGCTCGAATACACGATGCCGACCCGCGCGATCTTCGGCTTGCGCGGCGAGCTGATGACGCTCTCGCGCGGGACGGCGGTCATGTCGCACGTCTACTACACCCACCAGCCGCTGGCCGGCGACATCCCGGGCCGCTCCAACGGCGCGCTCGTCACCAGTGACACGGGGATGGTCACCGCCTACGCATTGATGGGCCTCGATCAGCGCGGGCGCTTCTTCGTCGATCCCGGCGTCGAGGTGTACGAGGGGATGATCGTCGGCCGGGCCAACGACGACCGCGACGTCGCGATCAACGTCGTGCGCGCCAAGAAGCTGACCAACATGCGCGCCGCCGGCACGGACGAGAACTTCCGCATGCCGCCGGCCGAGGAGATGTCGCTCGAGCGGGCGATCGAGTTCATCGAGGACGACGAGCTGGTCGAGGTCACCCCGCAATCGATCCGGCTGCGCAAGCGCCTGCTGGACGAGACGGAGCGCCTCAAGGCCCGCAAGCGCGAGAAGACCCTGGTCGGCTAAGGCCTCGCCCTAGCGGGTCAGTTCGCGCACGGCGCCGTCGGCCGCGCCGACCAGCACCGCGTCGACCATCCCGCTGAACAGCCCGGTCGCGACGACCCCGTGGATCCCGCGCAGCTCGCCGTCGAGCGCGGCCGCGTCCGGGATCTCGCGGAAGCTGCAGTCGAGCAGCGCGTTCCCGTTGTCGGTGACGTACGGCGTCGCACCGCCGCGCCGCACGACGCGCGCGCCGAGCGCGACCTCGATCGCGTGCGCGACGTAGGGCAAACTGTAGGGGACGACCTCGACCGGCGTCGGGAAGGCGCCGAGCCGCTCGACCAGCTTCTCCGGCGTGACGATCACGACGAAGCGCCGCGCGGCGAGCGCGACCGCCTTCTCGCGGAAGAGCGCACCGCCGCCACCCTTGGTCAGCGACCAGTCCGCGGCGACCTCGTCGGCGCCGTCGATCGCGACGTCCATCTCGCAGGCGCCGAAGGCGACCAGCGTGATCCCGCGCTCGCGGCACAGCTCCTCGGTCGCGTGCGACGTCGCCACCGCGCGGATGCGCTCGCCGGCCGCGACCCGCTCGCCGACGCGCTCGACGGCCCAGTACGCGGTCGACCCCGTCCCGAGGCCGATGCACGTCCCGTCGCGCACGAAACGGTCGACCGCGGCGAAGCCCGCAGCGCGTTTGCCTTCGTCCAACGCCCGCCTCAACGCAAGGCGGGGATGTCCGGCAGCGCGTCGACCACGTTGAAGGTCAGCTCGCCCTCGCTGGAGTCGAAGCCGACCCGCACGACGTCGCCGTCGCGCACCTCGCCGGCCAGCAGCTTGCGCCCCAGCGGCGTCTCGACCTCGCGCTGAATCGCGCGCTTGAGCGGGCGCGCGCCGTAGGCGGGTTCGTATCCCACCCGGACCAAGTGCACCTTCGCCTCGTCCGAAACCTCCAGCACGATGCGCCGCTCGTGCAGGCGTGCGCGCACGCGGTCGAGCTGGATGTCGACGATCTGCTTGAGCTCCTCCTCGGTCAGCGCGTGGAAGACGACCGTCTCGTCGATGCGGTTGAGGAACTCGGGACGGAACTGCTGGCGCAGCTCGTCGAGGACCGTCGCGCGCATCACCGCGTACTCCGCTCCGCCCAGATCGCCGCCGTAGTCGAGGATCCGGTGCGAGCCGATGTTCGAGGTCATGATGACGATCGTGTTCTTGAAATCGACCGTGCGGCCCTGACCGTCGGTCAATCGGCCGTCGTCGAGGATCTGCAGGAAGACGTTGAAGACGTCGGGGTGCGCCTTCTCGACCTCGTCGAACAGGAGCACCGCGAACGGGCGCCGGCGCACGACCTCGGTCAGCTGGCCGCCCTCGTCGTAGCCGACGTAGCCGGGTGGGGCGCCGATGAGCCGCGCGACGCTGTGCTTCTCACCGTACTCGGACATGTCGATGCGGACCAGCGCGCGCTCGTCGTCGAACATGACCGCGGCCAGCGCGCGCGCCAGCTCGGTCTTGCCGACGCCGGTCGGGCCGAGGAACAAGAACGAGCCCAACGGCCGGTTCGGGTCGCCCAGACCCGAGCGGGCGCGCACGATCGCCTCGGCGACCGCGGTGACGGCCTCGTCCTGACCGACGACCCGTCGGTGCAGCTCGCGATCGAGCGAGAGCAGCTTTTGGATCTCGCCCTCGAGCAGCTTGCTGACCGGGATGCCGGTCCAACGACCGACGATCGCGGCGATGTCCTCCTCGTCGACCTCTTCTTTGACCAGGCGCGCCGTGCGTTCGCCGAGCGCGGCCTCGTGCTCGCGCAAGCGGCGCTCGAGGTCGGCCAGCTTACTGTACTTGAGCTCGGAGGCGCGCGCGTAGTCGGCCGCCTGCGAGGCCCGTTCGATCTCGACCTTGGTCGCCTCGATCTGCTCGCGCAGCGCCCCGGTCTGCGTGACGGCATCCTTCTCTTGCTGCCAGCGCGCGCGCAGACCGCTGGTCTGCTCGCGCAACTCAGCCAGCTCGGCCTCGAGCTTCTCGAGCCGCGCCTTGGACGCGTCGTCGCGCTCCTTGCGCAGCGCCTCGCGCTCGATCTCGAGCTGCATCATCCGGCGCGAGGCTTCGTCGAGCTCGGCCGGCATCGAGTCGATCTCGGTGCGCAGCTTCGCCGCTGCCTCGTCGACCAAGTCGATCGCCTTGTCGGGCAGGAAGCGGTCTGCGATGTAGCGGTTGGAGAGGACGGCGGCCGCTACCAGCGCGGCGTCTTTGATGCGTACGCCGTGGTGCACTTCGTAGCGGTCGCACAGGCCGCGCAGGATCGAGATCGTGTCCTCGACGCTCGGCTCGTTCACGAAGACCGGCTGAAAGCGGCGTTCGAGCGCGGCGTCCTTCTCGATGTACTGGCGGTACTCGTCGAGTGTCGTCGCGCCGATCATGTGCAGCTCACCGCGCGCCAAGAGCGGCTTGAGCAGATTGCCCGCGTCCATCGAGCCTTCGGCCTTGCCGGCGCCGACGACCGTGTGCAGCTCGTCGAGAAACAACAGGACGCGACCCTGCGCGCTCTGCACGTCCTTGAGGACGGCTTTGAGCCGCTCCTCGAACTCGCCGCGGTACTTCGCGCCGGCGATCAGCGCGCCCATGTCGAGCGAGACGACCCGTTTGTCCTTCAGGCCCTCGGGGACGTCGCCGCGCACGATGCGCTGCGCGAGCCCTTCGACGATCGCGGTCTTGCCGACGCCGGGCTCGCCGATCAGGACCGGGTTGTTCTTGGTCCGCCGCGAGAGCACTTGGATCACGCGCCGGATCTCGTCGTCGCGCCCGATGACCGGATCGAGCTTCCCGTCTTCCGCGGCTTTGGTCAGATCGCGGCCGTAGCGCTCGAGCGACTGGTAGGTCCCCTCCGGGTTCTGATTGGTGACGCGCTGGTTGCCGCGCACCTCGCGCAGCGCGGCCAACAGCTTCTCGCGCGTCAGGCCGAGGTCGCGGAAGATGCGGCCGACGGCGCCGCCGTCCTTGGCCATCGCCAAGAGCAGGTGCTCGACCGAGACGAAGTCGTCGCCGAGTTGCTTGGCCTCGGCGTCGGCGTTCGTCAGCAAGCGAGCCAGCGCCGGGCTGACCGTCACCTGGCCGAGATCGGCGTTCGGGCCGCTCAAGCGGGGCAGCGCCGCCAGCGCCCGGCCGAGCTGCTGCTCGACCACCTTCGGGTCGACCCCGGCCTTCTCGAGGACCGGGACGGCGACGCCGTCGCTCTGGTCGAGGATGGCCGCCAGCAGATGCTCGGGCGCCGTCTGGCTGTTGTGCTCGGCCAGCGCCCGGCTGTACGCGGCGTTCAGCGCCTCCTGGACGCGCTGAGTCATGCGGTCGACGTTCATTTGCAGTCTAAAACTGAGAGTGCTAAGTCGGCGGTTGCGCTGCCGGGCAGCTCTTTTTTGAGTGGGCCTGCTGACAGGAAGGGGAGCGCCGTCGGCCGCATCCTTGCTGACGTCGCCTGGACGCATGGCTCCCGTCATGTGTCCGTTCGCTTTCCGACGGAAGAAAGGCACTCGTAGACGTGCGTTTCGTACCTCGCGGGGTTTGGTTATGGCTGGGCCTCGGCGTACTCGGCGCCATCGGCGTCGTGGCCTGCGGAGCGGTGACCCTGCCGCCGGCCGGCCTGTCCGGGACGAGCCCGACGGCGCCGACCCCGGTGCCGACGCCGACCGCCTCGCCCAACGTGTCCGGCGCCGGCACGGTTCAAATTCCGACCCCGACGCCGGCGCCGTCCGTTTCGGTCGGCAGCTCGACGATCCCGATCCCGACCCCGACGGCCACGTCCGTCGGCCCCACCTCGCACCGACAGACGTAGGAGTTTCCGTGAAGCGCATCCTCAGCGCGGCCGTGCTGGCCGCAATGCTCGCCGGTTGCGGCGGTGGTGGCGGCGGTCGCGCCCTCGTGCCGGCCGGCACGTCCGGCGGCGGCAACATCTCGATCCCTCCGCAAGGCAGCGCGCGGGTCGTCGCCAACGCGACGCTCGCCGCCAGCGCGATCCCGCAGCTCTACAACCGCAAGGTCGCGGCCTCGCGCCGCACGACCGTGGCGCGCATGAAGCAGGCGGGGACGCAGATCGTCAGCGTCCAGGTGAACGGCACCCTGTATCAGGGTTCGGCCAGCGCCGTGCCGATCACCAACACGCAGAACGTCCCGCTCTCTTCCAGCGGCAGCATCACCGTCTCCGAGACGTTCTCGAACGTCGTCCCGGCCGCCAACGACTGGGTCGTGTTCGAGTTCTACGCCGTCGCGTCGGACGGGTCGCAGTCCGCGATCGGGTCGCTGGGCACGCTGGTCGACGTCGCGGCCGGCACGACCACCGCGAACCTGAGCACGACCAGCACCCAGGTGCTGCAAGTCGCCGCCTCGCTGCTCTCGATCGGCGCCCTCTCGACCTACGACATCGAACAGAACAGCACGCTCGCCAGCACCCTGCAAACGAAGATCGCGGCGCAAAACGTCGCCGTCGACAGCACGACGCAGCTCTACGACGCGACGGCGCTGCTGACGCTGACCGAGGATTTGGCGACCGCCTTCGAGCGCGACATCACGGTCACCGCCTCTGGAGCCACCGAGTTCTCGATCGTCTACGACTCGACGCAAAAGGACGAGAACGACCTGGCCTACAACGCGCTCACGTTTGCGAGCCTCTACGGGCTCGACGTCGCGTTCTCGAGCGGAGCTGGGCTCAACAGCGGCGGCACGGGCGCCTATAGCAGCACGGTGATCCTCGGCGCGCCGGAGACCTACGGATGCAACGAGGACTCCTGCGGCCTACAACCCGGCCAGATTCCATTCAGCGGCCCCAGCGCCGGCAACACCAACGCGCAGCCGCTCATCGTGGGCGCGGGGATCTTCGAGGCGGCCAGCGGCAGCGTGACGCTGCGCAACGTCTACGGCGGCCACATCATCATCGGCGCGCACAACGGCATCGCCGGCGGCAACTACGACACGAGCGTCGTGCGCAAAGGTCTGTCCGGTCCCCGCGCCGGCGCCGCCGCGGCGGCGCGTCGCGCGCAAGGAGTCCGGCGCCCACAATCCCCACCGACAGGGCCCGATTACGAGGGCACGACCGTGGCGATCAGCGGTGAGGCGCCGGGCGCGACCTCCCAGACGCTGACCCTGACTTCGACGCTCGTCTCGGTCCCGATCGTCGACGCGCAAGCTGCCGACTTCGATCAGGCGCCGGGTCGCTACGAGGACTTCGGCTACTTCGGCTTCAGCCCGCTGCCCGGCGCGAACGCGGCCGGCACGGTTCCCGAGTACTATACCGACTGCATCGAAGACTGCACCACGAACGGTCTGATCGAAGGGACCTTCAACGAACAGCAGGTCTACTTGACGCCGCCGACCGGGTCCAGCGACGTGATCACCATGTCGTTCGACACCTGGAACCCCTTCGCGATCCCGCTCTCGCAAATCGACGTCTGTTCGCCGTCGAATTGCGCGCCGGCCAACTCGACCAGCACGATCAACATCGGCGGCGCGTTCGACGATCCGGGAAATTCGATCGGCGTCTACAACTGGCAGCCCGGGAGCACGGGCGCGACGCAGTCGATCGTCCAAGACCCGAGCCCCTGCTGCGGCGGCGACTATCTCGTCACCTACGGCATCCCGGCGAACAACACGGCGGCGGTCTCGGGCTCGCTGACGGGGACGGTCGCCACCACCGCGACGACGGCCGCGCCCTTCCCGATCACCGCGTACGTTCCGGCGCGTGCGACGTTCTACTTCAACTCGTCCCTGCAAGGCGATGCGATCGTGACGATCACGTTCGTCGGCACCAACAGTCAAACGTATACCGAGAACCTCAACACTGCCGGGTGGAGTGCGTCGACCTCGATCGCGGTGCCGTTCGACGTCGCCTCGTGGACGCTCAACTATACGCTCCCGGCGAACGACGTGCAGAACGCCGGGAATCCGGCGACCACTGGCACGTTCGTCATCTACCAATTCTACGTCGGCGGGTACTACGAGACCAACGACGACTGCTGCTGATCGGACCGGCGCTCGACTGATCCCGAGGGCCGGCCGGCGGCGGGCGGCCCTTGGGTGGGTCGGGAAGACGCGACGATGGCCGCCGCCTCGCCGCTGCCGGCGATCGCGCAGGGCGCCTTTCGGGCCCTGTTCGTCTACGACGTCGCCGACACGATCGATCTCGAGCGCCTGCGGACGGTCCGCGGCGAAGGGGTCGCGCGCGCGCCGCTCCAGCTCCGCCGCGAGGCGACCTCGGAGTTCATCCAGTATCCTGTCGCGCCGCTGACCGTCCGGTTACCGGACCTCGAAGAGCCGCGCGCGACCGTCCGGGCGAAGCTGTTCGACTTCGGCGTGGTCTCGCTGCGGATCACGGTGCCGTTCTCCGGTCCGTGGGAGGCCTTCGGCACGCTCACCCGGCGGCTGCGGCGCGACCCCGCGCTCGAGGCGCAGGCGCGCGCCGCGCTCACCGACGTCCTCTCGGAGATCGCCGGCGCACTGGACGAGCCGCATCCGGCGCTGATCGAGGACTACTTCGTGCTCGAGGTCGAGCGCTTCGCCGACGACGTCGACGCGGCGCGGCTGACGGGTGAGCTGGCGCCGGCCTTGGCCCGCCTGCTGCTGTTCGAGGATCGCGAGCTGGTCGCCGCCGAGCAACAGGAAGCGCTGCGGTTGGCGTTCTCCTACTATCCCGACGATCTGGCAGTGCTGCAGTGGGACGCGGCCTTCGTCTACGACCGCGCCGACGGCGCCGAGGCGGTCGAAGACATCCTCGAGTTCGCCAACTCGCAGCTGGTCGAGTTCCGCACCTACGACGCGCGATTGGACGCCGAGCTGGACGAGATCTACCGGCTCGAGCCGGGCCGCCCGATCGGGCGCTTCCTGCGCCGCGGCGCCGCCGAGCGCGCGGCGCGCGTGCGCTTCCTGTTGGTCGACGTGCTCGAGCTGACCGATCGCACCGCCAACGCCCTCAAGATCATCGGTGACGCGTATTACGCGCGGCTCTACCGCGCGGTCGCCGGCCGCCTGGGCCTCGCCGACTGGCAGCGCCAGATCGACGCCAAGCTCCGCAGCGTCAGCGAGATCTACCGCGTCCTGCAGGACCAGGCGCAGTACGCGCGCGGCGAGACGCTCGAATTGATCATCATCGCGCTGATCGCCATCGAGGCGATCGTCGGCGTCCTCGCCCTGCGCCACTGAGGCGGCTAGGCGCGCGGGCGCTCGTCGCGGACGCGGCGCGACTTGAGGTCGGTGCGCGCCAGGCTGCCGGCCGGCGCGAAGGCAACCTCCGGCCGCACGCCGAGCCGGCGCCGGAGCTGCGCCACGACCCGCTCGAGCAGCGCAGCCTCGTCGCAGGGCGCCGCCAGCTCGACGCGCACCGTCAGCTCGTCGAGCGCGCGCGGACGGCTGACCACGATCTCGAACTCGGTGCCGAGCTCCGGGAAGGCGCGCAGCACGTCCTCGATCGCGCTGGGGTAGACGTTCTCGCCGCGAATGATCAGCATGTCGTCGATGCGCCCGATGATCCCGCGCGGGAAGCGCGGATAGGTCCGCCCGCACGGGCAGGGCGCGTCGGTCCACTCGGCCAGGTCCCCCGAGACGAGGCGAATCATCGGTTGCGTGCGGCGCTCGAGCTGCGTGTAGACGGGCGTCCCGGTCGCGCCGAAAGGCAGGGGCTCCATCGTCTGCGGGTCGAGCAGCTCGCCGTAGACGAGGTCCTGCCAGAGGTGCATCCCGGTGCGGTGCGCGCACTCGGCGATGTTCATCCACGGCGTCACCTCACCCATGCTCCCGCTGTCGATGCAGATCGCGCCGAAGGTCGCCTCGATGAGCTGCTTCGTCGCCGGGATTCCCGCGCCGGGTTCGCCCGAGAAGAACATGATCCGCAAGCCGAACGTGCGCGGGTCGATCCCTTCGGCGCGCGCCGTCTCGGCGATCCGCAACGCGTACGAGGGCGTCCCGTAGAACGCCGTCGGCTGCATCTGTTGCAGCCACGAGATCGCTTGCAGCGTCATCCCCGGCACCCCGGCGCCGAACGGGAACGACGCCGCGCCGAGCCGCTCGACGCCGGCCAGCGCGCCCCACGAGCCGACGTAGAGCGAGAAGATCGAGCCGATGAAGACCGTGTCGCTCGGGCGCAGCCCGAACGACCACATGATGCGCGCGTGCGCCTCGGCGATGCGCGCGAAATCGTCGTGGCTCCAGGCGAACGCGGTCGGCCGGCCGCTGGTCCCCGACGTGCCGTGCAGGCGCGCGATCTCGTGCGGCTCGACGCACAGATACGAGCCGTACGGCGGATGCGCGGCTTGGTCGGCGCGCAGGTCGTCCTTGGCGATCGTCGGGACGCGTGCGAAGTCGGCCAGGCTGCGCACGTCGCCAGGCTCGAGCCCGGCCGCACGCCAGCGCTCGCGGTAGAACGGCGCGCGCTCCCAGGCCCAAGCCATCACCGCCTGGATCTTGCGCAGCACGACCGCGGCGCGCTCGTCGGCCGACATCGTCTCGCGGGCCGCGTCCCAGTACACCGCTTCGTCCGGCGGCCGGTACGCACGGTCGTAGACCGGCGGCCAGACCGCGACGCCGGTCTCGATCATCGGACCCGAGCGGCGTCGCGGCGGGCGCGGTCGCGGCCGAACTCGGCGACCACGCGCTCGATCCCCGCGATCAGGTCCTGCGTCGACGCCTCGGCGTTGAAGACCGCGCGCACGCCCAGCGCCTCCAGCTTGGGGACATCGTCTTCTTGGATCACGCCGCCGCCGATGACGACGATGTCGTCGACCTCGCGCTCGCGCAGCAGCTGCATGATGCGCGGGAAGATCGTCATGTGGGCGCCGGAGAGGATGCTCACCCCGACGACGTCGACGTCCTCCTGGACCGCCGCGTTGACGATCATCTCGGGCGTCTGGTGCAGGCCGGTGTAGACGACCTCCATCCCGGCGTCGCGCAGTGCGCGCGCCACGATCTTCGCGCCGCGGTCGTGACCGTCGAGACCGGGCTTGGCGACGAGCACCTTAATCGGCATGGACCGCTCCTTCCAGGATCGCCAGCAACGCGTCGACCGCGTCGCTCCGGCTGAGGTCGTGCTCGCGCAGCCGGGCGAGCACCGCTGCGCCGTCGGCGGAGTCGAGCGCCGCCAGCGCCGCCGTGGCGGCCCGGTCGCGCGCGCGCCGCACGATCTCGAATCGCACGGCGCGCACCGCGTTCGGCTCGCCCGCGGCGCGCTTGGCAGTCAGGGCCTCGAGCAGCTCGGTGACGCCGGTCCCGTCGCGCGCGATCGTCTGCAGCACCGGGATGTCGCGCGCGCTCTCGCGCACCATGTGGCGCAGATCGACCGCCGTCGCGTTCGCGCCGGGGCGGTCGGCCATGTTGACGACGAAAACGTCGGCGATCTCGGTCAGGCCGGCCTTGATCGTCTGGACGCTGTCGCCGAGCGCCGGCACCGTGACGACGACGATCACGTCGGCGACGGCGACGATCTCGAGCTCGACCTGGCCCACGCCGACCGTCTCGACCAGTACGACGTCGAAGCCGGCCGCCTCGGCGAGCCGGACCGCGTCGCGGGTCGCCGGCGCGAGCCCGCCACCGGACTGGCGCGAGGCCATGCTGCGGATGAAGACGCCGGCGTCGCCGGCGTGGCGTTGCATGCGCACCCGGTCGCCCAGCACCGCGCCGCGGGTGAACGGCGAGGACGGATCGACTGCGATCACCGCGACCGTCTCCCCCGCGGCGCGCAGCCCTTCGATCAGCCGGTCGACCAGCGTCGACTTCCCGGCGCCCGGTGGTCCGGTCACCCCGATCACGTCGGCGTGCGGCAGCGCGCCGTTCGTCCCGGCCGTCGCGCGCACGCGTGCCAACGCGCCGTCGAACGGGAGGATCCCGTTCTCGACCGCCGAGATCGCGCGCGCCAGGTCGCGCTGGACGCGATGCGCGATCAAAAAACCGGCGTCTCGACGTAGGTGCCGAAGACCGGTCGCAGCGCGCCGACGATCTCGCCGACGGTGGCGCGCGCTTTGACTGCCGCCAACGTCGCCGGCATGAGATTCTCATCGGTGCGCGCGACCCGCACTAGCTCCGCGAGCGCCTGCTCCACCGCCGCCGCGTCGCGCCGCTCGCGCGTGCGCCGCAGCCGCCCGAGTTGGCGCTCCGCCGCCGCCTCGTCGGCGTGGTGCAGCTCGAGCGCGGGGTTGGCGCTCGGATCGCGGTACTTCGTTACGCCGACGACTTGCCGTTCGCCGCGCTCCTTGCGCTGGTGCAGGTCGTAGGCCGCCTCGGCCAGCTCGAGCTGGAAGAAGTTGTCCTCGACGCAGGCGATCACGCCGCCGCGCTGGTCGATCTCGGCGAAGTAGGCCAGGCAGCCGCGCTCGATCTCGTCGGTCAGCGACTCGATGGCGTACGATCCGGCGAGCGGATCGATGGTCCCGACGACGCC
This sequence comes from Vulcanimicrobiaceae bacterium, assembly GCA_050010375.1. Lineage (GTDB taxonomy): Bacteria > Vulcanimicrobiota > Vulcanimicrobiia > Vulcanimicrobiales > Vulcanimicrobiaceae > Vulcanimicrobium. The sequence continues at coordinate 26,562 of JBEKLD010000011.1, read as the reverse complement.
CGTCTCCTCGGCGATGATCTGCTGGGTGCGCAGCGCGATCTTCATCGCCGCCTCGCTGGGGATCGAGAGGGCCTCGTCGTAGCCGTTGGTGTGGAGCGACTGCGCGCCGCCCAGCACCGCGGCGAGCGCCTCGATCGCGGTCCGCGCGATGTTGTTGAGCGGCTCGCGCGCCGTGCACGAGACGCCGGCCGTCTGGCAGTGGAAGCGCAGCCGCATCGATTCGGGCTTCTTGGCGCCGAAACGCTCGCGCATCACCCGCGCCCACAGGCGGCGCGCGGCGCGGAACTTGGCGACCTCCTCCAAGAAGTCGATCTGCGAGACGAAATAGAACGAGAGCCGCGGCGCGAAGTCGTCGACGTCGAGGCCGACCTTGGTGACTTCCTCGACGTATGCCATCCCGGCGGCGAGCGTGAAGGCGACCTCCTGGATCGCGGTGCTGCCCGCCTCGCGGGTGTGGTAGCCGCTGACGTTGACCGGGTTGTAGCGCGGCAGGTGCGCCGCCGAGTAGGTGATCGTGTCGCGCACGATGCGCATCGCGGGCCGCGGCGGATAGACCCATTCCTTCTGGGAGACGTACTCCTTGATGATGTCGTTCTGGATCGTCCCGGCCAGCTTGCGGCGGTCGAAGCCGCGCTCGTCGGCGACGGTCAGGTACATCGCGAACAGGATCCAAGCCGACGGGTTGATCGTCATCGAGACCGAGATCTGCTCGAGGTCGATCCCGGCATAGAGATCGTGCATGTCGTCGACGCTGTCGACCGCGACGCCCTCGCGCCCGACCTCGCCTTCGCTGCGCGCGTCGTCCGAGTCGTAGCCCATCAGCGTCGGCATGTCGAAATCGGTCGAGATCCCGGTCTGTCCTTGCGCGATCAGATAGCGAAAGCGCGCGTTCGTGTCGTCGGCGGTCCCGAAGCCGGCGATCTGCCGCATCGTCCACGGTTGCGCGCGGTACATCGTCGGGTACGGACCGCGCGTATACGGGAAGGCGCCGGGGAAGCCCGTGTCGCGCAGGTACTCGTGCTGGGCGAGATCGGCCGGCGTGTAGATCCGCTGCAGTGCGGTCCCACCCAGGGTGCGAAAGACCTCGCGCGCCTCCGGCCGCCGCTCGGCGAACGGCAAGAGCGTGAGCTGCTCCCACTCGTGCTGCTGTTCGGCCAGGCTTTCGGGCGTCACCGTCGTGTCCATGGGCTCCCTTTCCGACGCTTTCGATTGTACACCTCATTCGGCGGCGGGGGCTCGGCGTGCGGGCACGGAACCTGGCCCGATGAATCTTGCTCGAGGGTTGGCCGCGCGCGAGGCGGCGGGCCGGCCGATCCGCGTCGGCCTTATCGGAGCCGGGAAGTTCGGCACGATGATCCTGGCGCAGCTCCGGGCGATGGCCGGCGTGCGCCTCGCGGTGCTGGCCGATCTCGACCTCGGCCGCGCACGCGCCGCGGCCGCCGCGGCCGGCTGGCCGGCCGAGGCGTTCGCCGGCGCGACGAGCGCCGGCGCCGCCAACGACCTGGCCCGCGCCGAGCGGACGGCCCTGGTCGAAAGCGGCGAGTTGGCCGCCCTGTGCGAGCTCGACGTGCTGATCGAGGCAACCGGCCACGAGGAGGCGGGCGCGCTCCACGCCCACCGCGCGCTCGAGCGCGGCATCCATGTCGTGATGGTGACGGTCGAGGCCGACGTCGTCGTCGGTCCTACGCTGCATGCGCTCGCGCGCAAGCACGGTGCCGTCTACTCGCTCGCGTACGGTGACCAGCCGGCGATCATCTGCGAGTTGGTCGACTGGGCGCGCGCCTGCGGCTTCGAGGTCGTCGCGGCCGGCAAGGGGACGAAGTTCGCGCCGCTCTACCGCCGCTCGACTCCCGACACGGCGTTCGGCTACTACGGCTTCACCCCCGAGCAGATCGCGAGCGGCGGCTTCAACCCGACGATGTTCAACTCGTTCCTCGACGGGACGAAGTCGGCGATCGAGATGGTCGCGGTCGCGAACGCCACTGGCCTCGACGTCGCCGACGAGGGTCTGTCGTTCGTCCCGGCCTCGACCCACGAGCTGCCGACGCTGCTGCGCCCGCGCGCCGAGGGCGGCATCCTGCCGCACGCCGGGATGGTCGACGTCGTCTCGTGCGTGCGCGAGGACGAGAGCTTCGTCGACGACCACCTGCGCTGGGGCGTCTACGTCACCTTCACGGCGCCCAGCGACTACGCGCGGCGCTGCTTCGGCGAGTACGGGATCGTGACCGATCCCAGCGGCCGCTACGCCGCGCTGTGGCGTCCGTACCACCTGATCGGTCTCGAGATCGGGGTCTCGATCGCTTCGGTGGCGCTGCGCGGCGAGCCGACGGGCGCGCCATACGCCGGCCACCGTGCCGAGGTCGTCTGCGCGACGCGGCGCGCGTTGCAGGCCGGCGCGACGATCGACGGCGAGGGCGGCTACGCGGTCTACGGGACGTGCGTCCCCGCCGCGCGGGCGCGCGCGAACCGGCTCGTCCCACTCGGGCTCGCGCACGGCTTGCGTCTCGTGCGCGACGTACCGGCCGATCATCCGGTCGGCGAGGACGACGTCGCGTTCGACCCCAGCTCGTTCCTGTGGCGGCTGCGCCGCGAGCAAGACGCGCAGCTGGCGGTGGCGGTCTGATGCGCGTCGCGATCGTCGGCGCGGGGACGATGGGCCCGCAGCTCGCCTTACGCTGCGTCGCCTACGGGTGTGAGACGACGCTGCTCGCCCGCGACCCGGCGCGCGCGCAAGCCGCGCTCGACGCCGCATCGCGCGAGAGCGGGATGCACGGGGCGACCGTCACCATCACGACCGACCTCGGCGCGCTCGCCGGAGCGGAGCTCGTCGCCGAGACGGTCCCCGAAGACCTCGAGACCAAACGCGCGCTCTACCGCGAACTGGAGAGCGTCATCGGCCCACAGGTCCCCATCGCCTCGGGGACCTCGTCGTTCCCGCCCGACGCGCTCGGTGCCGGGCTGGCGCACCCCGGCCGCGTGATCGTCGCCCACATGGTCCACCCGGTGACGCTCGTCCCGCTGGCCGAGCTGCTGCCCCCGACGGGCGTCGACCCAGCCGCCCTCGCGACGGTCGAACGCTGGCTCGGCGAGCTCTCGATGCGGGTGCTGCGGCTGCGCACCGCCGCGACCGGTTTTCTGGTCAACCGGCTGCAGTTCGCGCTGCTCCGCGAGGCGGCGTCGCTGGTCGCCAAGGGCGTCGCCGACGCGCGCGACGTCGACGCGGCGGTCGAGCTGGCCCTGGGGCCCCGCTGGGCGGCGACCGGGCCGCTGGCCAGCGCCGACCTCGGCGGCCTCGCCACGTTCGCCGCCGTCGCGCGCAGCGTCGTCCCCGACCTCGACGCCGCCGACGCGATCCCGGCGCTCGACGTAGCTGACGGCGAGCTGCGCAGCTGGATGGACGGCGCCCGCGAAGCGGCCCGGGCCCGGCGCCGGCGCGTCTACGCCGCGATCGAAGCCGCCCGCTAGCAGCGCGGCGAGCCGTGCGCGGGGTGCGGGGTTTAGAGAGCGGGCGTTCCGTCAATATTTCCGGGAAATGGCTCGGGCCTTGACGCACGAAGACCAGGGCGCGGCTATCCCGCCGGCCGACGTTGCCGTCCCCGCTCGGCGCGAGGCTGACCTCGGCTTCCTCTCGGCGCTGACGACGAAGCTGGCCGTCGCGCAGGGGGAAGCGGAGATCCTCGGCGGCTTCAGCCTGACCGCGGTCGAGCGCTTCTGCGCGACCTGCGCGATCCACCTGATCGGGACTGACGGCGCGCTGACGCTGGGCGGCTTCGCGCACCAGCCGCCCGACGAAGCCGGCCGGGTCTACCGCGCGATCTCGCGCCTGGTCGCCTCGAAGCTGGGGCCGCTGCAGCAGGTCTCGCGGGCCGGCGAGCCGCTCGTGCTCCGACCCGACGCCGGCGCGACGAAAGCCGCGCTGACGGGGCAGCACCGGCGGCACCTGCTCGACGCGTTCGAGGGCCGCGCGCTGCTGCTCGTCCCGCTGCTGGTCGCCACCAGCGTGATCGGCGTCGTCTCGTTCGCCCCGCCGCCTGGGGACGAGCCCTTCGACGACGCCGCGGTCGAGACCGCGCGGGTCGCCGTACGACACCTCGCGTTGGCGCTGGAGAACGCGCGCTCGATCGCGCGCGAGCGACGCATCGCCGAGCGGTTCGGTTATCTCGAGAAGGCCAAGAACCAGCTGTTCGCCACGCTCGAGCCCAACCAGATGTTGCAGCGGGTCGCGGAGTCGTTGGTCGGACCGCTCGCCGACGCGATCCTGGTGTACGCGGTCGATCGCGAGCGGCTGCAGGTGATCGCCGCGGCGCACCGGGCACCGGAGCAGGCTACCCTCCTCGCCGGGTTGGTCGGGACGCAGCCACTCAAGCCCGAAGCGGAGCGGTTGCTGTTGGAGCACCTGCGGTCGCACGAATCGGTCGTGACGAACGTCCTCTCGCAGGACGAGCTGCAAGCACTCTTCCGCTCTTCCAGCCTGCCGATCGTCGAAGGCCTGCAGCCGCGCGCGGAGATCGTCGTCCCGTTCTTCGCCAACGACGTGCTCGCCGGCGCGTTCGTCGCGTATGCGGGCCGGGACGACTTCGGCCCGAGCGACATCGAGCTGTTCGAAGAAGTCGGCCGCGTCTCGACGTTGGCGCTGGACCACGCGCGCAACTTCGCTCGCGAGCGGCGCTTGACCAAGGTCTTGCAAGAGGCGACGCTGCCGGCCGTGCTGCCGTCGATCAAAGGGGCGATCGTCTCGGCCATCTACTCACCCGCCGCGACCGAGCTCAAAGTCGGCGGTGATTGGTACGATGCCTTCAGCCTCGACGAAGACCGCGTCTTGCTCACCATCGGGGACGTGACGGGCCACGGCCTCCAGGCGTCGGCGATCATGAGCAAACTGCGCCACACCCTCAACGCCGTCGCGCTGTACCAGCACAATCCGAGCGCGATCATCGATGCGGCCGAAGACGTGCTCCTGCGCCGGTATCCGAACGGGATCGCGACGGCGTTCGTCGGCATCTACGACTCGCGCGACCGGAGCCTGATCTACTCGAACGCCGGGCACCCCTGGCCGATCGTCAGGTTCGAAGACGGTTCCCTCAAAGAGCTCACCGGCGGCCGGGGCCTCCCAATCGGCTTGCGCTGGATGGACCCCGCCGGCGGGAGCACGGCGACCGAGTCGCTGGAGCACGCCGTCCTGCTCGCGCTCTACACCGACGGTCTGATCGAAGCGACGCGCGACCCGATCGAGGGCGGCCGGCTGTTGGAAGCCAGCCTGCGGGAAGACGCGGCGCTGCACGTCAGCGCGGCGCCGTTCATCGAGAGCTGCTGCGTCGACGGCCCGGCGGCGGACGACGTCACCCTCTTGGTCCTCAAGTTCGCCGACGCCGTGCGCTGGGCGTTCGACGTCGACGACGTGACGATGGCGCGGCGCTTCCGCGCGAACTTCGTCGCCGAGCTGAAGCGGCGGGTGACCTCGACCAGCGACGTCGACGCGGCCGAGCTGATCGTCGGCGAACTGCTCGGCAACGTACGCCGGCACGCTCCTGGTCACGTCGACGTGGCGCTGGAGTTCGTCGACCGCAAGGCGATCCTGCACGTGATCGACCGCGGCTCGGGCTTGAGCGGACGGCGGCGCCCGCCGGTCGCGCCGCTGAGCGAGGGCGGGCGTGGGCTCTGGCTCGTGCAGCAGCTCAGCCGCGGCCTGCGCATCGAATCGTTCCCGCGCTTTGGAAGTCACGTCAGCGCCGTGCTCCCCGTCGACATCGCCGAGCGATCACCAGTGGAGGTGTAGTCATGGTCGATCCCATCGCCAACGTGATCCCGCCGAGTCATTTCGTGCAGCTCTACGACGCGGACGAGGAGCTGCTGGTCCGCAACGTCGGCCGGTACCTCGCCGAGGGACTGGCTCGGAACGAAGGCGGCTTGATCGTCGCCGGACCGGCGCACCGCGAGGCGTTCGCCGCCGAGCTCGAGAGCTTGGGCGTCGACGTGGTGCGCACGATCGAGGCCGGGCGGCTGGTCGTCCTCGACGCGCAACAGATGCTGGACCGCTTCATGCACCTGGGCTCGCCCGACGCCGCCCGTTTCGAGGCGGCGGTCGGCCCGATCATGGCCGAGCTGCTCGCCGCCGCACCGGCTGGGACCGTGCGCGCGTACGGCGAGATGGTCGGCGTCTTGTGGCTGGCCGGGAACGTGACGGCGGCGATCGAGCTCGAGGAGATCTGGGACGCGCGCTTGGCGTCGGGGACGTTCAGCCTGCTCTGCGGCTATCCGATCGACGTGTTCGGAACCGAGTTTCAGGCGGCGATCGTCGACGGGATCCTGTGCGCGCACAGCACGGTCTTGCCGTCGACCTCGGCGCGGTTCGACGGCGCACTCCAGCGCGCAATCGAGGAGGTCACCGGCCCGAGCACGATCCGGGGCGCCTTCGAGACCAGCGCCGGCCGCGCCCATCGGGCTTCGCTCCCGAAGGCGGAGGCGACGGCGCTCTGGGTGCGCAGCAACTTACCGCGCTTCGCCGACGAGATCATGGATCGCGCGCGCCTGTACTACAAACGTTAATCGCGTAACGCGCGCAGGTCACCGTCGCGCACCGTCACGCCGGTCGCGTCGAACCACTCCATCAACGGGACGGCGTACTTGCGCGTCGTCCCGATCGCGTCGCGAAAGCGGGCCAGCGTGATCGGCCCGTCGCGCCGGATCGCCGCTTCGAGCCGCGCGCGGATCTCGGCGATCTGGGCGGCGCGGTAGAGGTCGGTGCCGACCTTGACCAGCACGCCGGTCGTCAGCAGCGCGTCGAAGGCCTGGGCCAGCCCGGCGATGCGCGCCCGGCGCAGCGCGGCGCGGACCTCTTCGAACGCGACCGGGATCAGCGGCTGCTCGGGATCGGGCGGGACGGCCCGCTCGAAGAATCCCTGTTGCTCGGCCGAGAGCTGCGGTGCGTGCGCGGGGGTGAAGTAGTAGCCGGCGTGTGCCGCCACCCGGCCCGCCTCGACTTCGCCTGCCAACACGTGCAGCAGGAACGCTTCGTCGAGGCTCAGCTCGCGCGCTAGCGCGAGCGAGGTCGCGCCCAGCGACCAGGGCGCCTCGGCTTCGTGCCGCGCTAGCTCGGCGGCGATCCGCGCGCCGAGCTCGTCGGCGGCGAGGTCCTCAGGCGGCGGCGAGATGCCGGTTGAGCATCGCGGTGATGTCGCGCTCGGGGACGAAACCCACGATGCGATCGACGGCCTGACCACCCTTGTACAGCACCAGGCAGGGGATGCCGGAGATACCGTACTGACCGGCGATCGAGGGGTTCTCGTCGGTGTTCAGCTTGACGAAGTCGACCTTGCCGCTGAACTGGCCGGCGATCTTCTCGACCACGGGGGCGAGCATCTTGCACGGGCCACACCAAGGGGCCCAGAAGTCGACCACCACGGGATTCGTGGCGCCGAGCACCTGGCTCTGGAACGTGGCTTGATTGACGTCGGGCAGCGCAGACATTGAAGCGGTTTGATACCTCCAGCTCTTTCGACCCGGGGCGCAGGCGCCGAGTTTCGGCCCTGCCGCTCGGCTGCTCTGCCCCTAGGAAACCGGTGCCTCGCCGGTGATGTCGGCGACGCGTTTGGTCTGCTGGCCGAGGTTCGTGATCGCGATGACCTCGTCGCCCTCGGCGAGCCGTTGCAGGCGCACGCCCTTGGTCGACCGGCCGGCGCGGCGGATCTGGTTGACCGCGATGCGGATCACCTGATTGGCCGAGGTGATCATCAACAGCTCGTCCTCCGGCGCGACCAGGATCTGGTCGACGACGTGCCCGATCTCTTTCTCTTTGGCGAACGCCTTGACGCCCTTGCCGCCGCGCGAGGTGTGGCGGTACTCGTCGATCGGGGTGCGCTTTCCGAACGCCTGCGAGGTGACGATCAGCACCTCGTTGCGCCCGTCCTCGACGACGTCCATGGCGACGACCTCGTCGCCTCCGGCCAGCGTGATCGCCTTGACACCGCGCGCCGGACGCCCCATCGCGCGCACGTCGGTCTCGCTGAAGTGGACCGCCATCCCGTCGTGGGTGGCGAGCAGGATGTCGCGGTTGCCGTCGGAGAGGTCGACCGCCAGCAGCTCGTCGCCCTCGTCCAGACCGATGGCGATCAGCCCGTTGCGGCGGACGTTCTCGAACTCGGCCAAGCGCGTCTTCTTGATGACGCCCTTGCGCGTCACCATGACCAGATACTCGTCGGTGTCGAAGGCGCGCACCGGGAAGACCGCCGTTACGATCTCACCCGGCGGCAGCGTCAGCAAGTTGACCAGCGCCGTCCCGCGCGCCTGGCGGGTCGAGTCGGGGATCTCGTAGGCGCGCAAGCGGAACGCACGCCCCTTGTTGGTGAAGAACAGGACGTACTGGTGCGTCGTCGCCATGAAGAAGTTGCGGACGACGTCCTCTTTCTTCAGGTTGGCGATGCCGATGACGCCGCGGCCGCCGCGGTTCTGCGCGCGGAAGGTATCGACCGAGACGCGCTTGATGTAGCCGCCGACCGTCGCGGTGACGACGACGTCGGTGTCGGCGATGATGTCCTCGATCGCCAGCTCGCCCTCGAGTGCCTCGACCGGGGTGCGGCGCGGGTCGGCGAAGCGCTTGCGCAGGTCGAGCGTCTCGTCCTTGACGACGGCCAAGACGCGGGCCGGCTTCGCCAGCAGATCCTCGAGGTCGGCGATCGTCGCGCGCAGCTGGGTGTGCTCGTCCTCCAGCTTCTGCCGCTCCAGGCCGACCAGGGTCCGCAGGCGCATGTCGACGATCGCCGCGGCTTGCAGCTCGGAGAAGTGGAAGTCGTTGGTCGCCGCGTTGCCGCTCATCCGCGCGAAGGCCTCGGCCAGCGCGAACGGCTCGGCTTGCAGCGCCGCGCGCGCGGTCTCGACCGTGTCGCTCTCGCGGATGATCGTGATGACGCGATCGATGTGGTCGAGCGCGACCCGGAAGCCCTCGACTAAATGCGCGCGCTCCTGCGCCTTGCGCAGGTCGAAGGTCGCGCGCCGGGTGACGACGTCCTTGCGGTGCGCGATGAAGTGCTGCAGGAGCGCGCGCAGGCCCATGACCTGCGGCTCCAGCGGCGTCGACGCCCCGGTCGTCTGGCGCATCGATCCACCGGCGTCGCGGTGCGGCACGAGCGCGAGCATGTTGAACGCGAAGCTCGCCTGCAGCGGGGTCTGCTTGTAGAGTTGGTTGAGGACGACTTGCGGCGTCGCGTTGCGGTGCAGCTCGACGACGATCCGCATCCCTTTGCGGTTCGACTCGTTGTGGAGCGCGGTGATCCCGGTGATCTGCTTCTCTTCGTGCGCGTCGGTGATCGCTTGGAGGATGCGGTTGACGGAGACTTGGAACGGCACCTCGCTGATGACGATCCGGAAGCGGCCCTTCTCCTCGACGATCTCGGCCTTGCCGCGCAGCGCGACGGAACCGCGTCCGGTCTTGTAGGCCTGCCGGATCGCCTCGCGCCCGAGCAGGATGCCACCGGTCGGGAAGTCTGGGCCGTGGACGCGCTCGAGCAGCCCGTCGTCGAGCTCGTCGTCGCTCGCCCCGGTTCCGTCTTGCTCGATGAGATAGGCGACCGCGTCGCAGATCTCGCCGACGTTGTGCGGCGGGATGTTGGTCGCCATCCCGACCGCGATCCCCGAGCTGCCGTTGACGAGCAGCTGCGGCAACCGCGCCGGCAACACGACCGGCTCTTCGGTCTGATTGTCGAAGTTGGGGACGAAATCGACCGTCTCTTTGTCGATGTCGGCCAGCATCTCGGCCGCGATGCGCGCCAGCCGCGCCTCGGTGTAGCGGTAGGCTGCCGGCGGATCGGGGTCGATCGAACCGAAGTTCCCGTGGCCGTCGATCAGCGGATAGCGCAGCGTGAAGTCCTGCGCCATGCGCACCAGCGCGTCGTAGACCGACGAGTCGCCGTGCGGGTGATAGCTCTTGAGGACCTCACCGATCACACCGGCGCACTTGCGGTGCTGCTTGGTGTGGTCCATCCCCATCTCGCGCATCGCGTAGAGAATCCGGCGCTGGACCGGCTTGAGGCCGTCCCGCACGTCGGGCAGCGCGCGCGAGGCGATGACCGACATCGCATACGAGAGGTAGCTCTCCCGCATCTCGTCTTCGACGGCGACGGCGGACATCCGAGAGTCGTTGTTCACGGGTTCTTTCTACATCGAGGAAGAGTGGTCGTCGTCGCGCAGCGGACCGCCGGCGTACCTGGGTTGCGGGGCCGCCGGGGCGGTGCGCGCGCTCAGCGCGTCGACCTCGAGGGCAAGTTCGTCGCGCACCCGCTGGGCGTGTCGGCGCAGCTCCGTGAGATGCGTTTCGAGGTGCGCGTCCAGCTCCGCGAGGTGGTTTGCCCCGGCCGAGTTCCCCGTCACCGGGGCACGGAATCGCGCTGCTTGAAGAGCGCGCCGACCAAGAAGCCGACGATCCCGCCGACGACCGCGCCGACGACGGCGATGATCAGCAGCTTGCTTCCGAGCCCGCCGCCGATCCGTCCCAGCGAGAAGAATCGCAGTGTCAGCACGGAGGCCTCGAAGGCCGCCGCGATCACCGAACACAACGCTCCGGCGACGATCCCGACGAGGACGTCGCTCATCCGCAGAGGCACCTAACCCTATTCTGACCGAACGAGAGAACGTCCTCGACACAGACGCTGCGCTCGACGCCTTCGCGGCTGCTTTCGCCGCGACGTTGCGCCCCGGTGACGTCGTCGCGATGCGCGGCCCGCTGGGCGCCGGCAAGACCACGCTCGTGCGCGCGCTCGTCCGCGCCCTGCACGGCAGCGATGAACGTGTCAGCAGTCCGACTTTTGTCTTCCGCCAGCGCTATCCGGGGCAGCCGCCGGTCGAACATCTCGATCTCTACCGGCTGACCGACCCCGCCGAGCTGCCCGACCTAGCCCTCGACGAAGCGTTCACCCCCGACGCCCTGGTCCTGATCGAGTGGCCCGAACGCGCCGAGGCGTGGCTGCCGGCCAAGCGGATCGAGGTCGCGATCGAGGGCAGCGGCGACGGGCCGCGCACGGTCTGGGTCAGCCGGTCCGGATGAGAATCCTGGCGCTCGACGCCGCGCTGGACGGCTTCTCCGGCGCCTTGGCGGACGACGACGAGGTCCAGGCGGTCGCGACCGGCCGCGCCGACGCCCTCGAGCACGGCCTCACGCGGCTCGCCGAGCTGCTGCGCGGGGCGGGGATCGGGCTGCGCGACCTCGACCGGCTCGCCGTCGGCGTCGGGCCCGGCTCGTTCACCGGGCTGCGGATCGCGATCGCCTATGCCAAGTCGCTGGCCTACGCCAGCGGCGTCCCGCTGGTCGGCATCTCGTCCTACGACGCGCTCGAGCCGGAGGGGGCGCCCGAGCCGGTGCTGACCGTCGTCCATGGCCGGCGCGGCGTCGTCTGCGCGCGCCTGCGGGCCGGCGGGACGAGCGCGACCGCCGGCGGCCCGATCGCTGAGGTGCTCGACACACTGCTGCCGGCCAAACCGGGGGCATTGGCCGTGGCCGGGAACACGGAGGACGTGGTCTCGGAGATCGCCGAACGCGGCTGGGAGGTGCGCGTGCTCACCCCCCGAGCGGACGTCCCCGCCATCGCCATCGCCCAGCTCGCGCGCACGCGCCCGCCGAGCCCGACCCCGCACGCCATCGCCCCCGACTACGGCGAACAACCCGCCGTCACGCGCGCTGCGAACCGGCCGGGGCGACCGTGAAGGCTGAACTCTATCCGCCGGGGGCTTCGGGCGACGAACCGCGGCGGATGGTCATCGAGCGGATGACGGTCGCCGATCTGCCGGCGGTGTTGCAGATCGAGGCGCTCTCGTTCAGCACGATCTGGCCGATGAACGCCTTCGCCAACGAAGTCCACGACAACAAGCTCGCCCACTACTTCGTCGGCCGGCTGGGTGGCAAGACGGTCGCGTACGGTGGGATCTGGGTCATCCTCGAGGACTCGCACATCACGACGATCGCCGTCGATCCCGACCGGCGCGGCCTCAAGCTCGGCGAGGAGATGCTGCTGCACCTGCTCGACGAAGCGATCGCGCAGGGCGCTTCGTGGATCACCCTCGAGGTGCGGCAGTCGAATGAGGTCGCGCAGCGGCTCTATCGCAAGTACGGCTTCACCATCGTCTCGACGCGGCGCGGCTACTACAGCGACAACGGTGAGAACGCGCTGGTGATGTGGGCCGGGAACCTCAAGGGCGAGCTCTACGCGGCGCGGCTGCGCGCGTTGCGCGGGGCGCTCGATCAGGAGATCCGGGGACGGCCGTGACCGCGCCGCCGGTCGACGCGGTGCTGCATCTCCCCGTCCTCGCGCTGGTGCGCGAGTACGGTCCGCCGCGCAGCGTCCGCTCGCGCGACGACGGGCAGCACTTCGCCTTCGACGACGGCGCGGCGCGCATCGACGCGGTCGTCGACGACGGCGGCGCGGTGCACGCGCTCGATCTGGCCTTCCCCGCCGGCACGCCGTACGTGCTCGCGCTCGACGACGGCAGCACGCACGCCGTCGTGTTCGGCACGACGACCTCGCTCGGCGCGCGCGACGCGTTGGCCGCGGTGGCGGAGACCGAAGGCGCGAACTTCCGCGTCTTCCGCCGCGACGCCGACTCCGAGGCGGTGCTCGTCTTCGATCCGGCGACGCAGACGCTGACCCACGTCGTGGTCGGCGACCGCGCGACGCTGTTGCGCCTGGGCTACGTGCGTGCGCCGCAGCCGTCGGCTCCGATCTTCCCCTTCGTCGCCCCGGTGCTGCGCCGCAGCGCGCTCGCCGAGGGCAGCGGCGCCCGCGCGACCGTGCTGCAACTCGAGCTCGATCGGCTGGGGATCGTCCGCACCGTGCGCGTGCTGGTGCCCAGCGGCGACGACGCCTTCGACGAAGGCGCCACGCGCAGCGCCGCCGACGACCTCTATGCGCCGGCGACGCTGGGCGGACGGGCGATCGGCGCGACGGTCTTCCGCGAGGTGCGCCACTGATCGACGACGGCGTCGCCTTCGCGCGCGCGGCGCGCGCCGTGCGCGAGCAGCTCGGTCAGCGGCACCGGTACGCGCACGTCGTGCGGGTCGCGCGGCTGGCCGAACAGCTGGCCGTCGCGCACGGCGTCGACCCGCGGCGCGCGCGCATCGCCGGCCTGCTGCACGACCTGGCCCGGCTCTATCCGGCGGAGCGCCTGCTGCACGAGTGCGCCGAGCGAGGTCTGGGGATCGACGCCTTCGAGCGCGCGACGCCGATCGTGCTGCACGCGCGCCTGGGCGCGGAGCTGGCGCGCGAACGGTTCGGCGTCGAGGACCCAGCCATACTCTCGGCGATCCGCAAACACACGGTCGCCGATGCGGTCATGAGTCCGTTGGACGTCGTCCTCTACCTGGCCGACGGGCTCGAGCCCGGCCGCGACTTCGCCGAACGCCCCGCCCTCGCGGCGCTCGCCTTCGAGGACCTCGACGGCGCCCTGCGCGCCGTGCTGGCCTCGTCGATCGCCTATCTGCGCGAGCGCGGCCAACCCATCTCACCGCACACGCTGGCCGCCGCCCGCCGCTACGGCGTCGAAACGGCGCTGGAGGACCAGACCCCTGTCTGACGCCGATCTCGATCTCGTTGCGCTGGTGCGCGAAGCCGCCGAGGACAAGAAGGCCGAGGATCTCGCCGTCCTCGATCTGATCGGCCGCACGATCATCGCCGACGCGTTCGTCGTGATGACCGGGCGCTCGGCGATCCAGACCCGCTCGATCGCCGACGCCATCGTCGAGCGGGCCGAGGAAGCCGGCTTGCGACCGCGCCTGGAGGGGCACGCCGACGGCGGCTGGATCCTGATCGACCTGGGGTCGGTCGTCGCGCACGTCTTCACCCCCGACCAGCGCCAGTTCTACAACCTGGAGCGGCTGTGGGGACGGGTCGCCGAAGTCCGGGCGGAGGCTCGGTGAGGCCGAAGCCCTACCGCCGCAACCGTTTCGGCAACCGGATCATCCGGGCGTTCGTATGGGTGGTGCTGATCATCTTCGTCCTGACCTCGGTCGGGGCCATTTTCATCGTTACCGTACATTGAGCCCCGCCCCCAGCCAGCAACTTCCGGCCTGCCGCGGAGTAGCTGGAACCGAGGATCAGCTTTGATGAAACCCCTGGCGACGCTCGCCGTCTCGCTCCTGACTCTGGCCGCGACTGCCGCCCCGGCGCTCGCGCGGGACACCTATGTCATCGACGACGCGCACCTGCTCTCGCAGAACGCGATCGCGCAGATCAATCAGCAGGTCGAGACGCTCCAGACCCAGACCGGCAAGGAGATCGTCGTCGTGACGACGCCCTCGCTCGCCGGCGTCGCGGGGGAGGCTGCGCTCGAGCGCAGCTTCGCGCAGCTCCAGGTCAACGGCGTCGAGATCTTCATCGCGAAAGACGAGCGACATTTCTGGATCGCGGGCGACACGGCCTCGAGCCGCTTCTTTCCGTCGTACCAGCCGATCTACACCGCGATGACCCAGTACTTCGCGCAAGGCGACTACGACCAAGGCGTCGAGGCGGCCGTCGCGCTGATCATCAACACCTATCGCGGCCACGCGGCATCGCTGCAACGCGCGCGCGCGCCGGTCTCCAGCTACTACACGCCCAGCGTCGTGCGCAGCAATCGAGGGGGAGGCATGGGACTCATCGTGTGGATCGTCATCCTGGCGGTCATCTTCTTCGTCATCCGCGGGATCTTCCGGGCGATGTCCGGACCGCGCTCGTACGGCCCCGGTCCCGGCGGCCCCGGCCCTGGGTACGGTGGTCCGGGTTACGGCCCCGGCGGCTACGGCCCGGGCTACGGCGGCGGCTTCGGCGGCGGCGGCTTCTGGAGCGGACTGCTCGGCGGTCTGGGTGGTGCCTTCCTCGGTAACGAGCTGTTCGGCAATCGCGGCGGCTTCATGGGCGACTCCAGCATGAACGCCGGGATGGGCGATCCGGGCAACGTCGCCGATGCGAGCGGTTGGCAGAGCGATCCGGGTCAGATCGACACGTCGAACATCGGCGGCGGCGGCTGGGGTGACTCCGGCGGCGGCTGGGGCGGCGGCGGCGACTTCGGTGGCGGCGGCGGCTTCGGCGGCGGCGACTCCGGCGGCGGCTGGTAGAACGGCACGGGCTCGCCGCGCAAGAACGCGGCGAGCAACGTGTTGACGGCCTCCGGCGCCTCCTGCTGCACCCAGTGCGAGACGCCGGGCAGATAGCGCAGGGTCAGGTCGCGCACGTAGCGTTCGGTGCCGACCGTCGTCTCGACGCCGAGCGCGACGTCGGCGTCGCCCCAGATCAGCAAGGTCGGGACGTCGATCATCGGCACGCCGGCGCGCAGTTGCGCGGCCAGGCCACCGCCGCCGAGATTGGCGCGGTACCAGGCCAGCATCGCGCGCAGCGCGCCGGGCTGCGCCGCGTTGGCGCGGTAGACGTCGAGCACGTCGCGCGGGAAGCGGCTGCGCTCGCGCGCGCTGCGCAGGATCAGCTGCGCGATCGGTTCGGCGCCGCGTAGCCCGAGCAGCAGCTCGGGGACGAGCGGCAGATGGAAGAACCCCACGTACCACGAGCGCCGGCGCTGGCGCGCGCTCGTGCGCAGCACCGCGCGGAAGATGGCCGGGTGCGGCACGTTCATGATGACGAGCCGCTCGAGCGGCCGCACGCGCCGGATCGCGAACACCCAGGCGACCATCGCGCCCCAATCGTGCCCGAGCAGCGTCACCGTGCGCGCACCCGAGGCGTCGATCAGGCCGGCGACGTCGGCCAGCAGATGTTCCAGCGCGTAGTCGGCGTTCGCCCGAGGTCGGCTCGACCGGCCGTAGCCGCGCTGGTTCGGTACCCAGACGCGGTAGCCGAGCGCGGCCAGCAGCGGGACCTGGTGGCGCCACGAGATCGCATGTTCGGGGAAACCGTGCAGGCAGAGCGCGAGCCGGTCGCCTTCGCCGCAGGTCTCGACCTCGAAGCGCTGCCCGTTGGCTTCGATGAACTCCGTACGCGGCGGCTCGGTCATACGCCGGCGAACGCCGCCACCAGCGCGTTGAAGCGCTCCGGCGCGTCGAGGTGCGGGCAGTGGCCGACGTCCGGCACGACGTCGACGCCGCCGGCGTGCAGCGCCGGCGCGAGTGCGAGTGCCAAGTCGGCGTTGTGGCCGAGCTGCGCGCGCACCGCCTCGGGTGCGTACGGCTTGCCGGGCGCGTTGAAGTCGAGCGCGCCGACGACGATCCGCACCGGGATCGTCAGCGCGCGCAGGTCGGCGGCGATCGGCGTGCGGTGCAACTGCTGGTAGCTCTGGATGTAGACCCGAACCCACTGCGGATAGTCGGCGCTCAGCGCGAGCCGGCGGCGGAGCGTGACCAGGTGCTCGTAGCGCTCGCTCCAGTGCGGGAAGTAGTTCGTCGCCAAGAACGCGCGGTAGGCGTCGGCCGTCATGTGCAACTCGCGGTCGTACAAGAAGGCGTCGCTGACCTCGGGGATCAGCGCGCGGTAGTCTTCCAGGCCGAGCGGATCCTCGAGCAGCAGTCGCCGCACCCGCTCGGGGTGACGCCGCGCGAGCGTCGTCGCCATCATCCCGCCGATCGAGTGGCCGATCACGAGATCGACTCGCGGCAGGGCGAGCGCGTCGAGCAGCTGCGCGGTCGTATCGGCCCAGAGCGGAAAATCGTAGCGCAGCTCGGCCTTCGAGGAGGCGTTGAAGCCGAGCTGATCCGGCGCGACGACGCGCCAGCCGCGCGCGACCAGCGGCCGGATCACCGGCTCCCAATACGCGGCCGGGAAGTTGCGCCCGTGCAGCAGCAGCGCGACACCGACCGGCGGCGCGGCGGGCGTGACGTCGAGAAAAGACATCCGCACGTCGACGTTCTGCACCCGCAGCGGCACGAAGCGCTGCGGGAACGGATAGGCGTAGCCTTCGAGCGCGATCCCCAGCGGCGTCAGCGCCGCGTCGGGCGGCGCCGCCGACGCATCCGGCGGGTCGGCAGCCCGCGCCGCGAGGGCCGGCGCGGCGAGGAGTGCGGCGGCGGTGGTGGTGAGTGCGCGGCGGCGAGAGATCATCCGCCGCGCTTCGGCACCGGCGCAGCGGAGACTGCCGGCGTGGCCGGCGCGTCCTTAGCGCACGGTGACGTACGGCGCGACGGCGTCCAGCCGGCGGTCGGTGAAGCCCTCGACGTCGAGCAGCTCGTCCGGCGAGGTGAAGGGGCCGTTGGCGGCGCGGAAGGCGACGATCCGCTCGGCCAACGTCGGGCCGATCCCGGGGATCGTGGCGAGCACGGTCGCGTCGGCGGCGTTGAGGTCGACCGCCACGGACGGCGGCTCGGCGCGGAGGTGGCGGCCGTGGTGACTGCGGGTGTGGGAGCGCCGCCGCGGCCCGTGCTCGCGACGCGTGCGCCGCGCCGGACCCGTCTCGCCGCGCAGCGGGACGACGACCTCGTCGCCGTCCTCGACGTGCGCGGCCAGGTTCACCGCGACCAGATCGGCGTCGCCGCGCGTCCCGCCGGCCGCCGCCAACAAGTCGCGGACGCGCGCGCCTGGCGCGACCGGATAGACGCCGGGGCGCGCGACCGACCCGGCGACGTACGCCAGCGCCGCGCCCGCCGCGGCCGGCACGCCGTCGTCGGCGTGGGTGTGCCGGCGGGACCGGTGGCGTGCCGTGGGCGAGCGCGCGTCGGCCTGAGCCGTGAGCAGAGCCGCCTTGGCCGCCCAGCCGGTCTGGGCCGGCGGGCGAACCGCCGGCCGGAAGAGGACCAGCGCGGCGAGGACGACCAGGACGAGGATCACGAGGATGCGCACGCCCACCTTTCACGCCAAGCAGTCGCGACGCCAAGACAAGGCCCCGGCCCAGGCCCCGGGCAGGCCGCACGTCGTACTCTTGGCGTTCGATGCCTGACGAACAACCCTACGATTTTCGCGCCGTCGAGCGCTCCTGGCAGCAACGCTGGGAGCGTGAGGGCATCTACGTGGTGCGCGAGGGCGACGCCCGGCCGCGCTATTACGTGCTCGAGATGCTGCCGTATCCGTCGGGCGATCTGCACGTCGGGCACGCCAAGAACTACAGCCTCGGCGACGCGATCGCACGGCTGCAGCGGATGCGCGGCTACGACGTGATCCACCCGATGGGTTGGGACGCCTTCGGCTTGCCGGCCGAGAACGCGGCGATCCAACGCGGCATCGATCCCGAGACCTGGACGCGGCAGAACATCGAGAACATGCAGCGCCAGATCCGCCTGATGGGAACGAGCTACGACTGGACGCGCGAATTCGCGACCTGCGATGCCGAGTACTATCGCTGGAATCAGTGGTTCTTTCTGCGCATGTTCGAGCAGGGCGTGGCCTACAAGCGCGAGGCGCCGGTCAACTGGTGCCCGGTCGACCAGACCGTGCTCGCCAACGAGCAGGTCGAGAACGGCCGCTGCTGGCGTTGCGGCGCGGCGGTCGAGCGGCGCAACCTCGCCCAGTGGAACTTCAAGATCACCGACTACGCGGACCGGCTGCTGGCCGGGCTCGACCGCCTCGTGGGTTGGCCGGAGCGCATCCGCACGATGCAGCGCAACTGGATCGGGCGCAGCGAGGGGACGACCTTCTCGTTCGACGTCGAGCACGTCGAGGCGACGATCGACGTCTACACGACGCGCGTCGACACAGTCTACGGCGTGACGTTCCTGGCGCTCGCGCCGGAGCACCCGGCCGTCGCGAAGATCATCGAGCGGTTCCCCAAGGCGCGCAAGCGCATCGAAGAGTTCGCCGCCAGCCTGCGCAGCAAGAGCGAACTCGAGCGCACCCAGTTGATGGAGAAGACCGGGATCCCGACCGGCGCCTACGCGATCAACCCGCTCTCGCGCGAGCGCGTCCCGATCTGGGTGACGAACTACGTGCTGGCCGAGTACGGCACCGGCGCGGTCATGGGCGTGCCGGCCCACGACGAGCGCGACTTCGACTTCGCCAAGGCGCACGGGCTGCCGATCATGCAGGTGATCACGACGCTCGACGGGTCGCTGCAGTCACCGCTCTCCGAGGCCTACGTCGAGGACGGTAAGCTGATCGCCTCGGAAGAGTACACCGGGATGAAGTCGGCGGTCGCGCGCCGCGCGATCACCGCCCGGCTCGAAGCCCTCGGACGCGGTCGCGCGACGGTCGCCTATCGCCTGCGCGACTGGCTCGTCTCGCGCCAGCGCTACTGGGGGACGCCGATCCCGATCATCTACTGCCCCGAGCACGGCGCGGTAGCGGTCCCCGACGACCAGCTGCCGGTCCTGTTGCCCAAGGCGGTGAAGATCACCGGGCAGGGCTCGCCGCTGGCAAACGACGCCGCCTTCGTGCAGACGACCTGCCCGACGTGCGGCGGCCCGGCGACGCGCGACGCCGACACGATGGACACCTTCGTCGACTCGTCGTGGTACTTCTTGCGCTACCTCGACCCACACAACGCGCACGCGCCGTTCGACCGCGCCGTCGCCGCGCGCTGGATGCCGGTCGATCAGTACATCGGCGGCGCCGAGCACGCGGTGCTGCACCTGCTCTACGCGCGCTTCTTCTACAAGTTCTTGGTCGACGCGGGCTACGCCGAAGGCGACGACGAGCCGTTCACGCGCCTCTTCAACCAGGGGACGCTGTTGCGCGGCGGCGAGAAGATGTCGAAGTCGCGCGGGAACGTCGTCGGCATCGACGAGACCGTCGAGACCTACGGCGTCGACGCGATGCGCTTGTTCCTGCTCAAGGCCGCGCCGCCGGAGGACGCGCTGGAGTGGACCGACGAGGGGATCGTCGGCCGGGTGCGCTTCATCCAGCGCGTCTGGCGAGCGGCCGAACCGCTCGCCGCCGCCTCGCGCGCCGTCACGCTCGACCGGCTCCCCGAGCTGCGCAGCCCGTGGCAGCGCGAGCTGGTGCGCGCGCTGCACGTCGCGCTCGATTCCGGCCGCGGCGAGACCGCGACCCGGCGCTTCCACTACAACGTCACGACCGCGAAGCTCGACGAGCTGGTCAACCTGCTGACCGCCGCCGTCCGCGAGCCGGGCGCGGCGACCGACCCCGCCCTGCTCTACACGGTCCACGCGCTGCCGATCGTGCTGGCGCCGTTCGCACCGCACCTCGCCGACGAGCTGTGGTCGCGGATGGGCTACACGCAGAGCGTCCATCTCGAGCGCTGGATCGAGACCGATCCGGCTGCGCTCGCCGTCGACGAGATCACGCTGGTCGTGCAGGTCAACGGCAAGGTACGCGCGCGCCTGGTCGTCGCGCCGGGGATCGGCGAGGAGGCGGTGTTCGACCTCGCCCTGCGCGAGCCCAGCGTGACCGCGCAGATCGACGGCAAGCAGGTCCGCAAGCGCATCTTCGTCCCCGACAAGCTGCTCAATATCGTCGCTGCCTGAAGGTCTCCGGCGCCGCACGTCGCAGTCGCGCGCATGAAGCAGCTCCGCTCTGCGGCTATTGCCGCCCTCGCTTTTGGCGCCGGGCTGGCCGTCGCGCACCTCCCGCAGCCGGCGCGTGCCGACGCACAGCCGCTCGCGCCCGCCGCGATCGACCTCGGCGCGCTGACCCCGGCCGATCTCCCCACGCCGAATCCCGCTACGCCGAACCTGCGCAGCCGGACCTTCGTCGTCACCGACGGCGCGACGATGGCCATCCAGATCGGGACCGTCTTCAAGCACTACCACGCCGGCGCGAACGAGATCCAATACGTCGTCGACGGCGGCGGCACGGAATGGCTCGGCGACCAGCAAGTCGCGCTGCACCCGGGGCTGGTCCTGGTGATCCCGGCCGGCACGCCGCACGGCGGCACGACCGACCCGCACCTGAAGATCCTCTCGATCAAGACGCCGCCCCAAGCCCCCGGCGACACGCACCCGCTCTAGGACCGGCGCTCCGCGCCGCGGGGTTGCTGAACGGACCACGCGTCGTGAGCGCGGGGCGTGCGACCCCACGACCGGCGCGACGTCGTTCGGTTCCTCCGATCACTCGGTCTTCGCGGGACGGGCGGCGCCCACGAGAAGTTCGTCCATCCCGACGGTCGCCGGACAGTCGTGCCTCGCCATTCGGTCATCTCACCCGGAGTTTGTCGGCAGATCGCGAACGATGTGGGGGTTCTGCCTGAGTGCTTTGACAGTATGGTGCGCCGATGAGCGATGTGACGGTAGAGATCGTCCGCGACCCCGAAGCTCGTGAGTTCTGGCTCGCGCGTTTCTCGTTCGGGGATCGTACGTTCACGACGCAAGGGCGCAGCGTTTCCGAAGCACGGCGTATGGCCGGCGAGTTACTCCGAGCAGAGGGCGCGGGCCGAGGTCACCACGTCACGATCGTCGTACACGACGATGCGACGGTCGCACAGTTGCTCGACCGGAGCGCCAAACTCGGCACCTCCGAGCGTCAGGGGCCGAGCCGTTGGCGGAAGTAGTCGTAGGTCTTCCGCATTCCGTCTAGGAGCGTGACTTCGGAATGCCAGCCGAGCTCGCGCTTCGCTTTTTTCGGATTGAACCAGATCTCGCGCGCGTCGCCGGGGCGGCGCGGCGCGTGCGTCACCGGCGCCTCGAACCCGGTCACCTCGACCAGCGCGCGATAGACCTGGTTGACCGAGGTCTGCTTCCCGGTTCCGATCACGTAGGTCTCGCCCGAGCCGCCTTCGAGCGCGGCCAGGTTGGCCCGCACGACGTCGCTCACGTAGACATAGTCCCGCGTCTGCTCGCCGTCCCAGTCGATCCGCACGCCCTGCTGCTGCAAGAACTTCCCGAGGAAGATCGTGATCACGCCGGCTTCACCGTTGGGATCCTGCCGCGGGCCGAAGACGTTGCCGTAGCGCAAGATGGTCGAGTCCAAGCCGTGTTCGGAGCGGAAGAACCGCAAGTAGTACTCGGTGACCATCTTGGTGATCCCGTAGGGCGAGATCGGCCGTTGCGGTGTGTCCTCGTCGACCGGCACCCGCTCGACGTCGCCGTAGGTCGCGGCGCTCGAGGCGAAGATGACTTTCTTCGTCCCGGCCTTGACCGCGGATTCGAGGACGTTGAGCATCCCGACGACGTTGACGTTCGCGTCGAGGATGGGGTCGCGCGAACCGATGGCGACCGAGTGCTGTGCCGCGTGGTGGCTGACGACATCGGGCCGCAGATCGCTGAAGAGGCGGGCGATCCCGGCGTCGCGGATGTCCATGTGCACGAACGTCACCCCCTCGGGGATGTGCTCGCGCCGCCCGCCGCCGTGCGACCACAGACTGTCGACGACGACGACCTCGTGGCCGGCGGCGTGGTACGCGTCCACGATGTGTGAGCCGATGAAGCCGGCTCCCCCGGTCACGACGATGCGCATGCGAGGGCTTCCGGTTCGGCCTCCCGGCGCCCGCTCCCGCCTCGCGCGCGAAAAGCAAAGCGAGCCGCCGGATCGCTCCGGCGGCTCGCTCGTGCGGCTTGGCGCCCGCGAGCCTTAGCTCGGCGAGGCGGCCGGATACGGGATCGGGTCGATCCCGTGGATCGCCAGGTCCCCACCTTGGACGTCGCCATCGCTCGCCCGGAGCGGGACGATGAACGACACGACCTTGAGGATGATGAGCGTCGCGATGATATTCCAGACGATGATCACCGCAGCGGCCTCGAGCTGGATCAACAACTGTTTGGGGTTACCGTAGAACAGGCCCGTCACCGTGACGGCGTCGGCGGCTTTCCCGTCTTTGTTGAGGTACTCGATCATGTTCGGGTTGGCGAACAACCCGACGCAGATACCGCCCATCAGCCCTGCCACGCCGTGCGTGTGCAAGACCCCCAGCGTGTCGTCGACCTTCTTGAGGAGCGACCAGTTTCCGACCTTGTTGAGCGAAAACCAGACGACGATGGAGGCGAGCAGACCGGTGAAGATCGCCCCGAAGCCGTCGACGTAACCGGCACAGGGTGTGATCGCGACCAGTCCGACGATCATCCCGTTGATCATCGAGACGGCGTTGGGATGACCCGTTGCGAACATGTCCATGATCAGCCACACCAGCAACGCGACCGCGGTCGCGATGTTCGTGTTCAAGACGGCCGCCCCGGCATCCGCGTTGGCGAAGTACGGGTCACCGCCGTTGAAGCCGTTCCAGCCGAGCCAAAGGATACCGGCGCCGGCGAGCGCGACGATCAAGTTGTTCGGATCGAAGCTCTTTCGGTCTTCGAGCATTCGTGGACCGACCATCGCCGCAGCGACGAAGCCGGATATACCGGCGGCCAAGTGGATGACGTACCCACCGGAGTAGTCAGCCGCTCCCAACGCGGCCAGCCAGCCACCACCCCAGAGCATGAACGCGCCGACCGTATACACGATCGAACTCCACAACGGGACGAAGATCATCCACGCTTTGAAGTTCATCCTGCCGAGCACCGAGCCCGCGATGAGCACCGGCGTGATCGCGGCGAAGACGAACTGGAAGAAGATCATCGCCGAGCCGCCAAAATGCAGCGGCGGCATGCCGCTCGCGGCTGCCGGGATGATCGCCTGGCCGAGTTCGCCGTCGGCGCTGATCGCCGGATGCGGAACCCCGACTACCTGCGAGAGGATCCCGGGGCCGAGGTTCGCCGGCGCACCGAAGCCCATGTTGTAGCCCCAGAGGGCCCAGCACACCAGGACGATCGAGAACGCGTAGAAGACCATGACCGCCGAGTTGAGCGCCCACTTCTTCTTGACGAGGCCTCCGTAGAGAATCGCGAGGCCCGGGACGCTTTGCAGCCCGACGAACGTCGCGGCCGTTAGTTGCCAGGCATTATCACCTGCATTGAGCCAGCTCGGCGCCGCAATATACGGATTGGCGTCGGCGAGAAACGTCAAAACTGCCCTCCTCGAAAAGTGGAGTGAGGCCCCCACCGTACCCCCATGCAAGACCGACGGGCATTCGACAAGGGGGTAATGGAGGCGGACCCAGGTCCGCCATCCGGTGAAAGCAGGGAGTCTGGCCAAGGCGAACGCTTCGCGTGAAAGACGGGCGTGGTCCGCGCTCCGTTTCTTTTGTCTGCGCTCGCGTTCGTCACGGTCGCCGCAGCGTGGGGCGGCAACCCGGCGACGATCGGCGCCGAGACGCACACGCAGCGCTGGGCCGGGACGGTCGTCGGCGACGTGCGCCGCAGCGGAGAGGACGCCGCCTTCGCCTTCGCGCTCGACGGTGGGCCGCTCGTCCGGGCCAGCGTGCGCGGGCCGGTCGACCCCGGTGAGCGGCTCGTCGTGCGCGGCCGGCTCGCGCCGTTCGACGAGGCCCGCAACCCCGGCGAGCCGTCGCGCCGGGCGATCGCGGTCGGCGAGGGGCTCGCCGGCGAGCTGGTCGCGGGCCGCGTTCTGGCGCGGGCGCCGCCGGACCCGCGCGACGCGCGGACCTGGGCGGCACGCTGGCGCGCGGCGCTCTCGGCGCGGCTGCGCGCGCTGATCCCCGAGCCTGAGGCGACGGTGCTCGCCGGCGCGCTGTGGGGCGAGCGCGGGACGCTCCCGCACGCGCTGCGCGACGACTTCCAGGCCACCGGCACCGTCCACGTCCTCGTCACGGCGGGCCTCCACCTCGGCGTCGTCGCGGCGCTCGTGCTGGGGCTGCTGCGGCTGGCCGGCGTCCCGCGCGTCGCGGCCTCGCTCGGCGCGATCCCGTGCGTGGTCGCCTACGCCTGGCTGAGCGGAGCGCACCTACCATCGCAGCGCGCCGCGGTGATGGTCTCGCTGGCCCTGCTCGCGCGCGCCTGGGGGGCGCGCCTGGTCTCGTGGAACGCGCTCGCGCTGGCCGCGCTGGTCGTCGCGGCGCTCTGGCCGGCGGCGGTGCGGACGGTCTCGTTCGCCCTCTCGTTCTCATGCGTCGCGGCGATCGTGCTCTTCGCGCGCCCGCTCGACCATGCGCTGGCGCGGCTCGCCTTGCCGGGACGCGTGCGTGAAGCGCTGGCGTTGACGATCGCCACGCAGATCGGCGTGTGGCCGCTGAGCGCGGCGACCTTCGGCCTGGTCGCGCCGTGGGCGGTCTTGGCCAACGCCGTCGTGGTGCCGGCGACGGGGGTAGCGATGGTTTGCGGGATCGCGGCGCTGGCGCTGGCGGCCGTCCCGCCGTTGGGGGCGCTGGCGGCGTACGCGGCGAGCTGGGACGTCGATGCGATCCTGCAGGTCGTGCGCCACGTCGCCACCCTCCCCGGCGCGCGCGTCGCGGTCGCGCCGCCGCCGGCCGCCGCGATCGTCGCCTACGACGCCGTCGCCTTCTGCGCCGCGGCCTGGCTGCGCCGCAATGCGCGGGTCACGATCGCGCTTCTCGTGGGCGCCAGTCTCGCGGTCCTCGCGACGACGCTGCGGCTCCCCGACGGGCGACTGACGATCACCATGCTCGACGTCGGCCAGGGCGACGGGATCGTCCTGCGCACGCCGCGCGGCCACACGATCCTCATCGACAGCGGCGGCCGGTTGGAGCGCGGCCCTGGCGAAGGCGGCGAGTCCCCGGCCGAGCTGATCGGCGAACGGATCGTGCTAGGCTACCTGCGGCGCGAGGGGATCCGCACGATCGACCTGTTGGTCATCACGCACCCACACGGCGATCACGTAGGCGGATGTGCTCCGATCGTGCGCGCGCTCCGCGTTGCGGCGATCGCTGATAGCGGTCAGCAATACGGTGGGCGCGCGTACGTCGACTGCCTCGCGGTGGCCCGCGAGCGCGGCGTCCCCGTGCGCGTGGTGCGCGCCGGGATGCGCTGGGCGAGCGATGACGGCGTCGTGCTCGACGTGCTGGCGCCCTCGGAGCCGTTCCTGGTCGACACCGGCGACGACGTCAACGAAAACAGCATCGTGTTGCGGCTCTCGTATCGGCTGCCCGAGGGGCGGACGTATCGTGCGCTGTTCACCGGCGACGCGGGCGAGGGGAGCGAGGCGCGTCTTCTGGCCCACGGCGTCGACCTGCGCGCCGATCTGCTGAAGGTAGGGCACCACGGTTCCCGGTGGGCGACGACCAGCGCGTTCCTGACCGCCGTGCGCCCGCGTACCGCGCTCATCTCGGTCGGGCGGCACAACTCGTTCGGTCATCCGTCGCCCGAGACGCTCAGCCGCCTGGCGGACGCCGGCGTCACGGTCTTTCGCACCGATCGCCACGGCGCGATCCGCCTCGTCGTCGACACGGCGACGGTCCAGCCTACGTTGCTACCGTGACCCGCCGGGCACGGGCGTCTACGCTGTTCTCGACTAGTACGCGCCTGTGAGCCAGGGACGCGGGCTCGGGTAGCAATTTGCGTATGCGCCGGCGTGGTCGAAATTGTCCGTCGGCGAGTAGGCTGCGTTACAGCCCTCGTTGAGGACCGGGTACCCGGGCGCATCTGGTTCGCAAGGCCCGTCGAGAGCGTCGAACACGATGAACTCCCCGTTCTTGAAAACGAGAAACCGAAGCCTTCGGGAGCGAACATATTGCGCGATCGAGCGCGCCATGGCCGCTTGCCCCGTCTTCAGTCGCGGAACACCTGCCTTCCCGAGATCAGAGACGAGGAAGCTCGGCGGACCGAGTTCGCCGTTGACGATGCATCGCGTTGCGCGGCCGATCGTCTGTTGCTCGACCGTCCGATTCGCGGTCGAGAAGACGGTCGTAACCGACGGAGCGGGCGACGCTCGCGTCGGGTCGGACGCGCTACAGCCGGCAAGAACAAGCGCCCACGGGAGCACGGCCGCC
>JBEKLD010000010.1:0-40418 GCA_050010375.1 Vulcanimicrobiaceae bacterium | reverse complement strand
TTGTCGGGAAGCTGCTGCGTCCAGAGTTTGAGCAGGACCCAAGATTCGTTCGGGTCACCACCGCTCCAGCCATCCCATGCAGCGATCGCGGAGCCGGGTTGGTACGGGCCGTCGCCGAGGATGTTGAGGTTACGGTCGTAGTCGCTCGCCGCGCGGATCGCGACGAAGCCGGTCGTCGCGTTCACTTCCTTCTTGATGAGGTCATCGATCTGCGCGGCAGGGAACGCCCAATCTGGGAAAGGGTTCTTGGGCGAAATACGTGCGATGTTCCACCTGTGCAGCACGTTTGAACTCTCGTGCGCGAAGATGTTCAGCTGGTCGGTCGCAAGCGAACCGTCTGCACGCATGGCGAGGACGCGCCCCGCGTTCTGCGGCCAATTCGTGATGAACATGAGGTCATCACCAGCGGGATAGGCTGACCACCGTTGGGACTGCGCTACCAGGGATTGATCGCGCACGTCAGCCCGCGGGCGATCGACCGTGATGCCAGCCTCGTCGGTCACGGTCAAAGCCAGCCCGGTCGCCGACAAGATGAGGTAGACCGGAACGATCACATTGCCCATGGTCGAGGGAGATCGACGAGCCGAACAGCCTCCCCTTCTGTGGCGGCAAGGGCGGTCATCCCGCGGTCACGAATCGGCAACGGCCCACGAGGTATCGTCGCGTGAGTGACATGCTCGCATCAACAGCACCAAGCCCTCGGAGTCGACGGATCGCCGTCGACGACTACTATCGCATGGGCGAGGTCGGCATCTTCCGCCCCGACGAGCGCGTGGAGCTGCTGAACGGGCGGATCGTCGAGATGCCACCGATCGGCCCTCGGCATAGCTATGCCGTCGCGGCTCTCAACGCGAAGCTCACGATCCTCCTCGGCGACCGGGCGATCACATTCTGCCAAGGCCCCGTTCGCCTCGGCCGCTTCTCCGAGCCGGAGCCGGACATCGTCGTTGCCCGCGGGCCGCGCGAGCGATATCTCGATGCTCATCCTGCACCGGCCGACGTGCTGCTGGTGATCGAGGTTTCGGACGCGACCTTGCGCTACGATCGTGGCGAGAAACAGAAGGCGTACGCGACAGCCATGATCCCCGAATATTGGATCGTCGACCTCCGCCACCGCCGCATCGACGTCTACACGGATCCTAACGGCAATCGCTATCGCACCCACACGGCCGTCCCGCGGGGCCACCGCCTCGCGCCACGTGCGTTTCCAACCGACATTCTCGACGTGGAAGAGATCCTTGGCACATAGGTAGCCCTCGTTGAGCCCTTGGCTGCTCCTGTACCGTTAGGATGGGTGTAACGAGCGACCGAGGGCGCGGTCGCCACGGCATTTCCGCATCCACGCATTTCACGATACCGCGCAATGCCTACCTGCGCTACCCTTATACGGTGTCGGTACCGACATCTGCGAAGGGTCTCGATTTTGCGGCAACACGCCTCGGCGTGATCATGAGCTCGCAGGCGGGCCAGCCGGACGAGGCGTGGGGGGTCGTCAATCCAGGCGGCGTTCGCTCCGCGGATGGAACGATGCATCTCTTCCCGCGCCTGATCGCTGAAGGGAACTACTCACGAATCGGGCACGCGCGGGTACGCTTCGACGGCGAGACACCCGTGAGCGTCGAGCGTCTGGGGGTCGCGCTCGAACCGCACGAATCCTACGAAGTCAGCGCGGGCGGCGGCGGGGTCGAAGATGCACGCGTCGTCTACGTCCCGTTGCTCGACCGCTACGTCATGACGTACACGGCATTCGTCCCGTACGAGCCGCGCGTCGCCGTCGCCGTCTCGTCGGATCTCTTGACGTGGCGACGACTCGGCGTTCTGCGGTTCGAG
The DNA here is from genome assembly GCA_050010375.1 of Vulcanimicrobiaceae bacterium. Classification (GTDB taxonomy): domain Bacteria; phylum Vulcanimicrobiota; class Vulcanimicrobiia; order Vulcanimicrobiales; family Vulcanimicrobiaceae; genus Vulcanimicrobium. The sequence goes on along the minus strand of JBEKLD010000010.1, from coordinate 38,588 downwards.
GTCGTGGCCGACGGCCGCGATCTCAATGCCTGCGGTAACAAAGATGCTGCTTTCTTTCCCGAGGTCGTCGCCGACGCGGCGGGCGTTCCGTCGTTTGCGATCTTGCATCGACCGACGACGCGCTTGCATTTCCGTCGTCACCATGACGGGACGTTGATGACCGAGCCGCCGAGCGGCGACGAAACGCAGGAAAACATCTGGATCTCCTATGTCCCGGTCGATGCCGTGCTCGCGGACATCACGAGCTTGACGTTGGTTCGGCGACACGAGCGAGTCATGGCCCCGGAGCAGTCGTGGGAAGCGAAGAAAGTCGGAACCGGTGCGCCGCCGGTACGTCTTGGGTACGGGTGGGTCTTGACGTATCACGCCGTCTCGGCTCCGAACGGACATCCCCGGTATTGCATGGGCATCGCGATTCTCGATGGAGAGCGGCCCTCGCAGGTGCTCTATCGCACACCGTCGCCGATTCTCGAGCCGGAGACCGTATACGAGCGTAGCGGCCTCGTCGCCAACGTTGTGTTCCCCTCGGCAACCGATCTGCGCGCGGACGGTGCCCTCGATGTGTACTACGGCGCGGCCGATCACGTCATCGCCGCCGCACGTGTCTGCCTTCCGAGCGGAATACCGATGGTCGGGGTCAACGCAAATGGTCGATGAGTCCAAAGCCGTCTCGACGAAATCCGCCGACGATACCAAGCCCGCGGTTGGCGGCGGCGACGACCTGAAGTCTCTTTCCATGCCGGAGTTGTTCGCCAAGCTAGGATCGACGAAGGATGGCCTGACCGCGGCCGAGGCCGCGAAGCGCCTAACGCAATACGGTCCGAACGAGATCGCGGAGAAAACCGAGAATCCGTTCTTAAAGTTCCTCAGCTATTTCTGGGGCCCGATCCCGTGGATGATCGAAGCGGCAGTGATCCTGTCCGGAGTCGTTCGCCATTGGTTGGATTTCGGCGTCATTCTGCTCCTGCTCTGCACGAACGCCATCGTCGGGTTCTGGGAAGAGCATCAGGCCGGCAACGCAATCGCTGCTCTGAAGTCACAACTGGCCGTCAACGCTCGCGTGAGGCGAGACGGGAAATGGGTCAACCCAAAGGTCGCCGAGCTCGTCCCCGGTGACGTGATCCGAATGCGGCTAGGTGACATCGTCCCGGCGGATGCGCGCTTACTCGCGGGAGACCCGATCGAAGTCGATCAGTCCGCGTTGACCGGTGAGTCCTTGCCGGTTACGCGCACGCCCGGCCAGGCGGTCTTTTCCGGGTCGATCATCCGCCAAGGGGAGACCGACGCGGTCGTCTACGCCACCGGAACGAAGACCTATTTCGGCAAGACGGCGGCGCTCGTCGAGCAGGCGCACACCGTCAGCCACTTCCAGAAGGCCGTCCTCAAGATCGGCAATTACCTGATCGTTCTCGCCGCCGTCCTCGTGATGGTGATCGTTGCCGTCGGGCTCTCTCGACACGACCCGATGCTGGAGACCTTCGAGTTCGCTTTGGTGCTGTTGGTCGCCGCGATCCCCGTGGCGATGCCGACGGTCCTCTCGGTAACGATGGCCGTGGGCGCCAAACTTCTCTCGAAGAAGCAAGCGATCGTGACCCGGCTCTCGTCGATCGAGGAACTCGCCGGCGTCGACATCCTCTGTTCGGACAAGACCGGCACGCTCACCGAGAACAAGCTGACACTGGGCGACCCATTTTGCCTAGGCGACATCGCTGCCGACAAGCTCATCCTCTACGCCGCCCTCGCATCCCGTGCCGAGGACAAGGATACCATCGATCTGACCGTCATCGCCGGCGTGAAAGACGACAAGACCATCAAGGCCTATGACGTCCTCCACTTCCAGCCGTTCGACCCGGTGCACAAGCGCACTGAAGCGACGGTCAAGGGCGCGGACGGAAAGCAGTTCGAAGTCGCCAAGGGCGCCCCACAAGTCATCCTCAAGATGTCGAACAACGCAGCCGACGCAAAGGCGGCTGTCGACAAAGCCGTCGATGCGTTCGCCGCGCAGGGTTTCCGTTCGTTAGGCGTCGCGAAGGCCGACGAAAAGGACCAGTGGCAGTTCCTCGGGGTGCTGCCGATGTTCGATCCGCCGCGTCCGACGGCCAAAGCGACAATTGCGAGCGCGGAAGAGATGGGCGTCGACGTCAAAATGGTCACCGGCGATCAACTAGCGATCGCCAAGCAGATGGCTCGCACGCTGGGCCTCGGCACGAACATCCTCGATGCCGCCGCTCTGGGTGACACCAAGGGCCACGCGACCGACCAAGAGGCGGCAGCCATCGAGAAGGCCGACGGCTTCGCCCAGGTGTTCCCCGAACACAAGTACCATATCGTCGACGTCCTGCAGCAGCGTGGCCATATCGTCGGCATGACCGGCGATGGTGTCAACGACGCGCCCGCGCTCAAGAAGGCGGACTGCGGCATCGCCGTGTCCGGTGCGACGGACGCGGCGCGCGCGGCGGCCTCGATCGTGTTGATGACCGCCGGCCTCACCGTGATCATCGACGCGATCAAAGAGAGCCGACGCATCGTCCAGCGCATGAACAGCTATGCCATCTATCGCATCGCCGAGACCCTGCGCGTGCTGCTCTTTATGACGATCGCGATTCTCGTCTTCAATTTCTACCCGATCACCGCGGTCATGATCGTGATGCTGGCGTTGCTCAACGACGGCGCGATCCTAGCTATCGCATATGACAACGTGATCTACAAGAAGCAGCCCGAGGCCTGGAACATGCGTTTGGTGCTGGAAATCGCGACGGTGCTTGGCGTCATCGGACCCGTCGCCGCGTTCGGGTTGTTCTACCTCGGTGACCGGGTCTTTCACCTCGGCCATCCACAGATTCAGACGCTGATGTATCTCATGCTCTCCGTAGCGGGGCACTTGACGATCTTCATAACGCGGACCCGCGGCCCGTTCTGGTCGATCCGGCCGGCGCGTACGCTGTTGTTCGCCGTCCTGGGAACGCAAGCGTTCGCGACCCTCATGGCGGTGTACGGGCTTCACATCATGACGCCGATCGGCTGGGGCTGGGCGGCCTTCGTCTGGGGATACGCGCTGATCTGGGCACTCCTGACCGACCCCGTCAAGCTCCTGGCCTACCGGCTCTTCGACTCGGCACGCCCACCCGTGAAAGCCGCGAAGCCGCTCGACCATCCACACGAGCTCGCAACGGCACCGTCATAGCCATGCGCACCACCGATTCAGCAACGCCGGTCGAGCATAACGGCAGCGCACCGGCTAACGGCGTAGACCACGCTGGAGAGTCGAAGCTCTTCGGGTTCGACGTTGCCTTGTCGACAGCCGTCGCAGCAAATGGCACATCGCCTACCGCCGTGCCGGTTCCGAAAGGACCACTCGCACCGGACCTGCTCGACAAAATGCATCGGTATTGGCGCGCCGCGAACTACCTCTGCATCGGACAGATCTATCTCTTCGAAAATCCGCTTCTGCGCGAGCCGCTCAAAGCGGAACAGATCAAACCACGGCTGCTGGGGCATTGGGGGACGTCACCAGGACAGAACCTCATCTACATTCACCTGAATCGCCTCATCAAAAAGCACGATGCCAACATCATCTACATCTCCGGTCCCGGACACGGTGGCCCCTCACTCAACGCAAACTCCTATCTCGAAGGAACGTATACGGAAGTCCACCCGGAGATCACCCCGGACGAAAACGGCTTACGGTTGCTCTTCCGGAAGTTCTCGACGCCGGGGGGCGTCCCGAGTCATTGTGGGCCGCACGTCCCGAATTCCATGCACGAAGGCGGCGAACTCGGCTACTCGATGGTGCACGCGTTCGGCGCGGCCTTCGACAACCCAGACCTGATCGTCGCGTGCATCATCGGCGACGGCGAATCGGAAACCTGTCCGCTCGAAGGGAGCTGGAAGTCCAACAGCTTCTTGAACCCCGTCGAAGACGGCGCCGTGCTCCCGATTCTCCACCTGAATGGCTACAAGATCTCCGGGCCGACCGTTCAGGCGCGAACGAGTGACGACGATCTGAGGGCTCTGTACGTCGGACGCGGCTACCGTCCGCATTTCGTCGAAGGCGACGATCCGCAGGTCGTGCATCAGCTCTTGGCACAGACGCTGGACGAATGCTACGACGAGATTCGAGCGATTCAGCACGACGCGCGCGAGCACGGCTTCGAGAAGCAGCCGATCTGGCCCATGATCGTCCTGCGTACCCCCAAGGGATGGACGTGCCCCAAAGAAGTCGACGGCATCCCGATCGAGGGGACGTTTCGTGCTCATCAGGTTCCGCTGGCGGGAGTTCGAGAGAACCCAAAGCATCTCGAGATTCTCGAAGCGTGGATGAGAAGCTACGGACCGCACGAACTCTTCGACGAAAACGGTACGTTCTTAGCAGAATTGGCCGAGCTCGCGCCACTGGGCGATCGACGGATGGGGGGCAACCCGCACGTCAACGGTGGCCGTCGCCTGATCGCGTTGGATCTACCCGACTTCTGCGACTACGCCCTCGAGATTCCCGGACCGGGCCAAGTGGCCGCCGAGGCTCCTCGCAAGCTCGGCGCCTTCTTTGGCGAGATCATGCGGCGGAACAAGACGAACTTCCGCATGTTCTGTCCCGACGAGACCAACTCGAATCGCTTGAACGCGGTTTTCGAGGGGACGAACCGCCGCTTCATGGCCCAGACGGTTTCGATCGACGACCACCTCCGCCCCGACGGGCGCGTACTGGAAGTCCTGAGCGAACATCTGTGCCAGGGCTGGCTCGAGGGTTACTTGCTGACGGGGCGCCACGGCATGTGGTCCTCCTACGAGGCGTTCGCACAGGTCGTCGACTCGATGCTGACGCAGCACGCCAAGTGGCTCGAACAGTGCCGCGATTTTAACTGGCGTAGGCCGCTCGCGTCGCTCAACGTATTGCTGACCAGCCACGCCTGGCGGAACGACCACAATGGGTTCAGCCACCAGGCTACCGGCTTCGTCGACAACGCGCTGGCACGCAGGAGCGAGACGATTCGCGTGTACTACCCGCCCGACAGCAATTGTTTGCTGAACGTGTTCGACCACTGTCTGCGCAGCCGCAACTACGTCAACATCGTGACCTGCGGCAAGCAGCCTCAGCTGCAGTGGTTAACGATGGAGGAGGCCCGCGAACACTGCTCGCGCGGCGCCTCCACCTGGGCGTTCGCGACGAACGACGGCGGCGGTGAACCGGACGTCGTGCTGGCATGCGCCGGCGATGTGCCGACCATCGAAATTTGCGCGACGTCGTGGCTGCTCCAGAAGCACGTTCCCGGCATCAAAGTGCGCGTCGTGAATGTGATCGACCTGAGCGCCCTGATGCGTCCGGACGATCACCCGCACGGGATGGACAACATGTCCTTCGACACGCTCTTTACCAGGGGCGCGCCGGTCGTCTTCGCGTTCCACAATAACCGCTGGTTGATTCACACCATGGTCCATGGCCGTTCCAACGAAGCGCGCTTCCACGTTCGCGGGTATATGGATCGCGGCACGACGACCACTCCGTTCGATATGGTTGTGCTGAACGAGATGAGCCGCTTTCACCTCGCTCTCGACGCGCTCGAGCAGGTTCCGAGGTTGCGAACGCAAGCCGCCAAAGCCGTCGCGCTGTTCGAGGGCAAGCTCGACGAACACCACGCGTACATTCGCGAACACCTCGAAGACATGCCCGAGATAACGAATTGGCGATGGACCTCCGATTTCAGCGAGGCCAGCTCGCCCCCGCCGCTCGCGAAGGGGCACCCACGTGCAAATCTCTTCACCGATAGCTGACATGACGACGATCGATCACACGGAGCTCTTGGTCCAACCGGGCCGCACGGTCCACCTCGCTGAAGTCGATTCGGGCTCGACGGGCGATTTCAAGAAGAAGCGCAACGCGAAGCAAAAGCTTCGCGCGGACATCAAACGGCTGACGGAGCTTCAGGCCGTCTTTTATGCCTCCGGTCAATACTCGTTGCTGATCATTCTTCAGGGAATGGATGCAGCTGGAAAGGACGGCGCGATCAAGCACGTCATGTCGGGTGTCAACCCTCAAGGCGTGGACGTCAGCAGCTTCAAGGTCCCGTCCGCGGTCGAGCTGGAACACGATTACCTGTGGCGGACCAACAAGGCGTTGCCCCAGCGTGGTCGGATTGGCATCTTCAACCGCTCCTATTATGAGGAACTTGCCGTCGTTCGCGTCCATCCAGCGACGCTCGCGGATGAGGACCTTCCGCCCGGGGGGCCGACCGGCGCGGATCTGTGGAGCGATCGCTTCGAGGACATCACGACCTTCGAGCGTCACATGTCTCGCACCGGTACCCGCATATTGAAGTTCTTTCTGCATCTGTCGAACGACGAGCAGCGAAAGCGGCTGCTCGAGCGCATCGATAGGCCAGACAAGAATTGGAAGCTCTCGGCGGCCGACGTTCACGAGCGCACGTTCTGGGATCAATATCAGCATGCGTACGAGGAACTCTTGACTCACACCAGCGCGGCCGACGCGCCCTGGTACATCATTCCGGCGGACCATAAGTGGTTCGCGCGGGTCGCGATCGCCAGCATCATCGTCGCAGAACTGGAGGCACTGAACCTGAAGTATCCGCACGACGATGCCGAGCAACGAGCGCACCTTGCGGTGATACGGTCACAGCTCGTAGATGAGCACGACAAAGACGGTCATTAGTGGCTGATGTCGCGACGAGGACAATCCTCAGCTTCGATCGCGGATCGTCGTCGCTCAAGGTTGCCGTGTATGACGTCGGAGTGGCTCACGAACGACAGACTCTTAGCGGCGGGGTCGAAGCGCTCGGCGGACGTGACGCCACGCTGCGGATGCGGGACTGCCGCGAGACCCCTGTCCGGGAGGAGTGCAGGTTGCTCGGCGATGCATCCCCGGTCGCCGCGCTGCTGGCACGCGTGCATCAGCTGGGCGTACAGGTCGATGCGGTCGGGCACCGGCTCGTCTTCGGTGGCCTGGCGCACGAGTCACCGACGCGAGTTACCGCCGAGCTGATGACGAGCCTGGATGCGCAGGTGCCGTTTGATCCACTCCACACCCCCGACGCGCTCGCCGCCATCCGCGAGATCGCGGCCGTGTCGCCCGAGTTGCCGCAGGTCGTCTGCTTCGACACGGCGTTCCATCGCCGCATGCCGATGGTCGCACAACGCTTGCCCATACCGCGTGAGTTGTGGTCGGAGGGAGTGCGCCGCTATGGATTCCACGGCCTCTCGTACGAATCCATCGTGCGCGGACTGGGCGTGGCGGGCACGCGGGGAAAGATGATCGTCGCGCACCTCGGCAGTGGCGCGAGCGTTGCCGCGATGCGGGACGGCAGACCGGTTGACACGTCGATGGGATTCAGCCCACTGGGGGGGCTCATGATGGGCACTCGGCCGGGTGATCTCGACCCCGGCGCGCTGCTGTATCTCTTGCGGACGCACCGCTACTCAGTCGAGGAATTGGACGAGGTCCTGACGCGTCGCAGCGGTCTGCTCGGTGTCTCGGGCACCAGCGCGGACATGCGAGAGCTGTTGGAGCGCCGCGCCACAGACGCCGCGGCCGCCGAAGCAGTCGAGCTGTTCGTCTATCAGGCCAAGAAGAATATCGGTGCGTTCGTTGCCGTGCTCGACGGACTGGACACCCTCGTGTTTACCGGCGGGATCGGCGAACGTGCCGCGGCGGTGCGCTGGGAAATTGCCCAAGGCCTCCTCCACCTCGGCGTCGAGATCGATCCGGCACGCAACGCCGCCAGTGCGACGATCATCTCCGCCGAGGGAGCCTCTGTCGTTGTGCGCGTCGTCGCGGCCCAGGAGAATCTCATGGTCGCCCGCCACACGTACACGACGCTCTTCGCATCGGCGGAGATGAACTCGGCTGACATCTCCTGCCCGCCGCGCGAAGCAGAGGCGAAGGCGTAGGGCGACGCCCGCCACTCTGCCGGGATGCCGTCGGGCGGGGCGCGCCCGGGGTCCGAGCACGAACCGCCGCGTCCTACCGCCCAACCGGGTTGCCGCGGGTCATCTGGTGGGATATAGTGGGACACAGTGGATGGAAGTGGGACCTAGTGGGCATCCCGACTGGGGGACGTCCGCTATTCACTGGCTCGGTCGACCATAGCCTTGACGACAAAGGTCGCTTGGTTGTACCGGCGCGCTTCCGCGAGCGGCTCGGCGCTGGGTTCTTCCTGACGATCGCCGAGCCCGACCCCTGCCTGGCCCTGTATCCCGCCGCCGCCTGGGCCGACGTCTGTGCCCGGCTCGAGGCCGCCCCGGTGAAGGACGGTCGCTATCGCGACTACGTGCGGCACCTGTTCGCCCACACGGACGAGCTGAGCTGCGACGCGCAGGGGCGGCTGGTGATTCCGGCGGCGCTCCGCGCCTACGCCGGGATCGAGAAAGACGTGATCTCGATCGGCTCGCTGACCCGGGTCGAGGTCTGGGCCCGCGAGCGGCACGCGCGCCACCTGCGCGACCGCGGCGACCTGCACGACTTCGCCTCGGAGCTGGGCCTCTTTTGATATGTATGCACATCCCCGTCTTGGCGCGCGCGACCCTCGACGCCATGGCGATCCGGCCCGACGGGACCTACGTCGACGCGACGTTCGGGGCGGGCGGTCACGCGGCGCTGATCCTACAGGCGTTGGGCCCGGCGGGGCGGCTGGTGGCGTTCGATCTCGATCCGAGTGCAGCCGAACACGCCTTGGACGACCCGCGCTTCACGCTGGTGCAGGCGAACTTTCGCGAGCTGACGGCGCGTCTCGGGGAGCTCGGGATCGCGAGCGTCGACGGCGTGCTGTTCGATCTGGGGGTCAGCTCGATGCAACTCGATGAGGGCGAGCGCGGCTTCTCGTTCCGCACCACGGCGCCGCTCGACATGCGGATGGATCCCACCAGTGGGACGACCGCGGCCGATTGGCTGGCGCAGAACGACGAGCGCACCATCGCCAACGCGATCTACGCCTACGGCGAGGAACGCGCCTCGCGGCGCATCGCGCGGGCGATCGTCGCGCGCCGCGAGGAAGGGCGCCCGGTCCGCGACACCGAGGAGCTGGCCGCGCTGGTCGCGCGGGTCGTGCCGCGCACCGGCCGCATCCATCCCGCGACGCGCACCTTTCAGGCGCTGCGCATCGCCGTCAATGACGAACTCGGCGCGCTGCACGCCGGCCTGGACGCAGCACTCGAACTCACCGCGATCGGCGGGCGCATCGCGGCCATCAGCTTCCACTCGCTCGAGGACCGCATCGTGAAGCACAACTTCCGCGACGACCCGCGCGCACTCTCGCTCGTGCGCAAGCCGATCGTCGCCGACGACGACGAGGTCGCGACGAACCCGCGGGCGCGCAGCGCGAAGCTGCGCGTCGCCGAGCGGGTCGAGGTGGCGACGTGATCGCGCCGCAGCGGATCGTTGCGGAGCCGCCGCGGCGGGTCGAGCGGATCCGTACCGCCACGCAGCGCCGCACGCGCCGTGCACGGCGCCGCTTCCACGCGCCGGCCGTCGCGGTGGTCGGCCTCGCGATCGCGCTCTTGCTCCCGCTGCTCGCCTACGTCACGCTGTGCGCCGAGGTCACCTCGCTCAGCTTCGCGCTCGCGCGCACGGAGCACGACCGCAGCGCGCTCGCCGATCAGTCGCAGCGGCTCGACGATCAAATCGCTCGGCTCGAGTCGCCGGACCGGCTGTCCGCGCTCGCCGCCAAGTTGCACCTGCACGATCCGCACGTCTACGCGGTCGTGCGCATCCCCGAGCCGAAGGTGCAGCCCTCGCCGTCTGGGCTCGCGTTCTTCGGGTGGATTAGCGGCCACTGATGGCGGCGCGTGCGTTCGCGCGCGTCCCCCCGGTGCGCGCGAAGTTGTCGTTGGCGCTCGTCCTGGCGATCGCGCTCGGGCTGGGCTTGCGGCTGGGCCAGGTGCAAGTGCGCGACGGGCCGGAGCTGGCGCGCCGGGCGCTCTCCCAGCACGATGCGACGCATGAGACCTTCGCGCGGCGTGGCGCGATCCTCGACCGCGACGGCGGCGTGCTGGTCCGTTCGCTCCCCTCGGAGTCGATCTACGCCGTCCCCGCCAACGTCGCCAACAAACACGAGACCGCGCTCGCCTTGGCGCCGGTGCTGCACCGTCCGGTCGCGTCGATCGAGGCCGGTCTGCAAGGCGACGGACAATTTCTGTGGCTGGTGCGCAAGGTGCCGCCCGAGACGGCCGAGCAGGTGCGCGCCCTCGGCTTAGGCGGGATCGGCACGAAACGCGAGGAGACGGGGATTCGCTTCGTCGCCGCCGGCCGGCTGGCGTCGACGGTCGTCGGCTTCACCGGCACCGATGAGAACGGACTCGACGGTTTGGAGTATTCGCTCGACCGGCTCTTGCGCGGAACGCCCGGCCGCGAGCGGATCGAGTCCGACGAGTCCGGCTTCGCGATCCCCTTCGGTCAAACGCAGATCGTCGAGCGCGCGGTCCCCGGGACGACCGTCGTGACGACGCTCGACCCGTACCTGCAGTACGAGTCCGAGCGACTGTTGGCAGGCGCCGTCAAGCAGTGGCACGCGACCAGCGGGACGGTGATCGTGATGGATCCCTGGTCCGGCGAGCTACTCGCGGTCGCGAACGTCCCCGATTTCGATCCCGCGCACTTCGCGCAGTCGCCGCCCGACGCGTGGCGCGACCGCGCGATCGCCGACGCCTACGAGCCGGGCTCGACCTTCAAGCTCATCACGGCAGCCGCGGCGCTCGAGAGCGGGAAGGTCACGACCGCGAGCCTCTTCCCCACCCACGACCAGATCACGGTCGGCGGTCACACGATCCACAACGCCGAGGACGGCTTCATGCCCGGCACCGGCGCGAACGAGTCGATGGAAGACGTCGTCGCGTACTCGCATAACGTCGGCGCGGCCGAGATCGCCCTCGCGATCGGATCGCGCGCGATGTCGGACGAGATCGCGCACTTCGGCTTCGGCAAGCCGACCGAGGTCGAGCTGGCCGGCGAGAACCCGGGGATCGTCCCGCCGCTCGACAGCTGGAGCGGCTCGTCGTTGGCGACGATCGCCTTCGGCCAGGGGATCTCGGTCGAGCCGTTGGCGATGGTGCGCGCCTACTGCGCGATCGCGAACGGTGGGCTGTTGCTGCGCCCGCGGATCGTCCACGCGCTCGAGAACACCAACGGCGACACGCTCTACAGCTACGCCCCGGAGATCGAAGGGCGCGCGATCTCGGAGCGCACCGCGGCGACGCTGCGCGGCTTCCTGCGCGCGGTCGTCGTGCGCGGGACCGGCAACCCGACCGCCCGCGTCCCCGGCTGGACGACGGCCGGGAAGACGGGGACGGCGCAGATCGAAGAGCACGGCGTGTACGAGCCCGGCGCCTACGTCAGCTCGTTCATCGGGATGATCCCGGCCGAGGCGCCACGCTACGTGATCCTGGTGAAGATCGACCGCCCGCGCGGCGCCTACTACGGCGGGACGGTCGCCGCCCCGGTCTTCGCCGCGCTGGGCCGCGACGCGATGTTCCACGCCGGGATCATGCCGGCGGCGACGCCGACACGCTTGGTCCGCCACGCGCCGACGGCGAAACAGCGACGGTGATGCGAGAGACCTCCCGCCTCGTCGCTACCCTGGATGGGGCACGCGTCGTCGGAGCGCTCCCGCCGCTGGTCGACGCGATCGCGAGCGACTCGCGCGCGGTCCGGCCGGGGACGCTCTTCGTCGCGATGCGCGGCCAGCGTTCCGACGGGCACGCCTTCGTCGCCGACGCGGTCCGTCGCGGTGCGGTGGCGGCGGTGGTCGAGCACGCGGTCGAGACGAACGTCCCGACCATCATCGTCCGCGACACGCGGGTCGCCGCGTCCCGCTTGGCGGACGCGTTCTACGACCATCCCTCGCGCGCGCTGACGGTCGTCGGCGTGACCGGGACGAACGGGAAGACGACCACGACCCATCTGGTGCGCGACGTGCTCGACGCCGCCGGGCTGCCGTGCGCGCTGGTCGGGACGCTGGGCGGCTCGTTCGGCTCGCAGAGCTGGCCGTTGACGAACACGACGCCGCTGGCGATCGACCTGCACGCGCTGCTCGCGGCGCAACGCGATGCCGGCGCACGCGCGGTCGCGATGGAGGTCTCCTCGCACGCGCTGGCGCTCGGGCGCGTCGACGACATCACCTTCGCCGTCGCGGCGCTGACCAACGTCACGCGCGACCACCTCGACTTTCACGGCACGCTGGAGCGCTACGTCGCCGCCAAGCGGCACCTCTTCGACCTCGCACCGCTGGCGGTGCTCAACGTCGACGATCTGACCGGACGCGCCTTCGCTCAGGAGTTCCCCGACGTGCTGACCTACGCGATCGACGCGGCGGCGGCGCTGCGCGCGACGGACCTGCGGCTCGAAGGCGATGGCTCGTCGTTCGACGTCGACGGGACGCACGTGACGATCTCGCTCCCCGGGCGCTTCAACGTCCGCAACGCGTTGGCGGCGTTCGGCATCGGCGAGGTGCTCGGACTGGATCGCGACACGATCGCTCGCGGCTTGGCCGCGACGCGGGCCGTCCCCGGCCGGATGGAGCGGATCGACGCCTTCGGGATCGACGCGATCGTCGACTACGCGCACACCCCCGACGCGCTCGAGAACGTGCTGCACGCGGCCCGCGAGACGACCCGCGGCGACCTGATCGTCGTCTTCGGTTGCGGCGGTGAACGCGATCCCGGCAAGCGCGCCGAGATGGGTGAGATCGCCGCACGGCTCGCCGATCGGGTGATCGTCACCTCCGACAACCCGCGCAGCGAGGATCCGATGACGATCGCCCGCGCGATCGCGCGCGGGATCGAAGCCGAGATCGAGCTCGACCGCCGCGCCGCGATTCGGCGCGCGATCGCCGATGCGCGCCCCGGCGACACCGTCGTCGTCGCCGGCAAGGGCCACGAGGCCTACCAGATCGTCGGCACGCTCTCGCGCCCGTTCGACGACCGCGACGAAGTCCGCCTCGCCTTCGACGCACGCGCCAAGGAACTGCGGTGAGACTGCCGGCCGACGGCGCTATCGTGGCGACGCGGGCGCGGGTGCTCGCACCCGAGGGGCTGCCGGCGACGTTGCTCGTGCAGACCGATACGCGCGCGCTCGCGCCGGGCGCGACGTTCCTCGCGCTGCGCGGCGAGCGGTTCGACGGCCACACGTTCGTCGCGCGCGCTTTCGAGAGCGGTGCCGCCTGCGCGATCGTCGACGACGCGAGCGTCGTGCCGCCGGGGCAGCCGGCGCTGGTCGTCGCCGACACGCTGCAGGCCTACCTCGCGCTCGGCGAGCTGGCGCGCGGACGCGTGCGCGGCGGCGTGGTGGGGATCAGCGGCAGCACCGGCAAGACGACGACCAAGCAGTTCCTGCTCGGCCTGCTCCGCGGCGCCGGGATCGACGCGACGGCGACGCCGGAGAACGAGAACAACGAGATCGGCGTCGCCGCCTTCTTGTGCGGGCTCGACGACGGCGACGAGCGCGTCGCGATCGTCGAGATGGGGGCGCGCAAGTTTCGCGACCTCGACGTGCTGATCGCGGCGGCCCGCCCCGACGTCGGCCTGTTGACCAACGTCGGTGAGGCGCATCTCGAGCTCATGGGCTCGCGCGAACGGATCGCGGAGACGAAGTGGGCGCTACCGGCCGGCGCGCGGCGCGCGGTGCTCAACTTGGCCGACGAGGCCTCGCGCGCACGCGCGCCGACGCTGGCCGCGCCGCCCGTCTGGTACGGGATCGACGAGGAGCGGCCGCCGCACGGCGAGCCGGCGGTCGTGATCGAGCGTGAGGCCGCTTGGTGCGTCGCCGAGGACGGGACGACGCAGACGCACCGGATCGCGGTCGGCTTCCCCGGCGATCACAACCGGCGTAACCTGGCCGGCGCGTTCGCCGCGGCGCAGTTGTGCGGGGCCGAACCGGCTGCGCTGGCCGCCGGGGTAGTGAACCTCACGCTCCCGCACGGGCGTTACGAGATCGTGCAGCTCGCCGGGGACGTCACGCTGGTTTTCGACGCCTACAACGCCTCGCTCTCGGGGACGCTGGCGACGTTGGCGACGTTCGGGCGCGAGCCGGCGCGCCGGCGGATCGCGGTGCTCGGCTCGATGGCCGAACTGGGTGACGACGCGCCGGCGATGCACGAGCGGATCGGCGAGGTCGCGGCGCGGCTCGATCTCGTCCTCGCCGGCGGCGGTTTCCGCGACGCGATCGCGCGCGGCGTCGAAGGCGCCGGCGGACAGGTCGTCCGCTACGCCGACAACGACGAGGCGACGCTCTGGTTGCGCGCCAACGTCCGCCCCGGCGACGCGATTTTGCTCAAGGGCTCGCGCCGCTACAAGATGGAAGAGATCGCGCACGGCTTGGGCGCCGAGGTGTTCGCGTGATCCCGGTCGCGATCCGTGAACCGGGCGTGCCCGAGGGGCTGGTCGCGATCCCGGTGCGGACGCGGTTGATCGTCCCCGGCGACGATCTGGTCGCCCTTGTCGCCGAGGCGGTGCACGGGATCGCGCGCCCGGGCGACGTCGTCGTGATCGCCGAGACGGCGGTCGCGATCGCCCAGTCGCGCTTCATCCCGGCCGAGTTCATCCGCCCGTCGTGGCTTGCGCTCACCCTCTCGCGCCACGCCGGCGCGCTGGCGACCGTGAGCCAGCCCGAGTCGTTGCAGTTGGTGATCGACCAGGCCGGCGCGCGCCGCGTGGTGTGGGCGGCGATCGCGCACGGCCTCGGGCGCCTGGTCGGCAAGCGCGGCGTGTTCTACGAGATCCTCGGCGCGGCGATCGCCGAGATCGACGGCTACACCGGGACGCTCCCGCCGTACGAGCGCGCGATCGTGCTGGGTCCGGCCGAGCCGGACCGCGTCGCGGCCGAGATCGCGGCGGCGCTCGACCTGCACGTCGCGATCGTCGACGCCAACGACCTGCGCCGCGCCAAGACGCTCGGCGCCTCGCCGCGGCTCGACCGCGCCGGTGTCGAACGCGCCCTGCTCGGCAACCCGCACGGCAACGGCGACGAGCAGACGCCGTTGGTCCTGCTCGCCTGGCGCGGCGCCGGCGCGCACCCGCTGGTGATCGCATGATCCGTCTGGCCGAGGTGTTCGCGCTCGCGCTGCTGCTGACGGTCGTGCTCGGCGGACCGCTGATCCGCTGGCTGCGCGGCCTGGCCGTCCGGCAGACCGCCTACGAGGACGCGCCGCGCAGTCACGCGGTGAAGACCGGGACGCCGACGATGGGCGGCCTGCTGTTCCTGGCCGCACCGCTGGCGGCGCTGCTGTTCGTCCCCGACCGCCGCGTGCTGGCGCTGGTCGTGTTGACGGTGTTGTGCCTGGCGATCGGCGCGGTCGACGACCTGGCCGCCATCCGCCACCACAAGAACCGCGGTCTGCGCGCACGCACGAAGTTCGCGCTGACCGCGCTCGCCGCCGTCGTCTTCCTCGCCGTCGCGGGGCCGCTCCCGACCACGCTGCTGGGGATCGGCCCGATCCCGGCTTGGCTCTGGTACGCGCTCTCGATCTGCGTCGTGCTGGCCACGACGAACGCGGTCAACCTGACCGACGGTCTCGACGGGTTGGCCGGCGGCACGATCGTTCCGCCGCTGGCCGTGCTGATCGTGCTGGCCTGGCGGCTGCACCTCGGCGACGTCGCCGCCTTCGAGCTGGCGACGTTGGGCGCGGTGCTGGGTTTCCTCGTCTACAACCGGCATCCGGCACGCGTCTTCATGGGCGACACCGGTTCGCTCGCACTCGGCGGCGCGCTCGCCGGCGGCGCGATCCTCTGCGGGGCGCACCTGCTGCTGCTGCTCATCGGCGGCGTCTTCGCGGCCGAAACCCTGAGCGTCATCCTGCAAGTCGCATCGTACAAGACGACGCGGCGTCGCATCTTTCGCATGAGCCCGCTCCATCATCACTTCGAACTCGGCGGTTGGCCCGAGACGCGCGTGACGGCGTCGTTCTGGCTCGCTTCGCTCGTCTTCTCGCTCTTGGGCTTCGCCCTGATCGCGCGCACCGCATGAACGCTCCCGGAACCAGTGGCCAATTCGACCAGACCGATCGCGTGTTGGTGATCGGCCTGGGCAAGAGCGGACGCGCGAGCGTCGAGGTGCTGCGCGGGCGGGTCGGCTCGATCGTCGCGACCGACGAGGCGCCGCCCGAACGGCTCGGCGAGGCCCTGCTCGAGCTGGCGGCCGCGCAGGTTCCGTTCGTCGCGCCCGACGCGCTCGGCGACGTCTTGCCCACCACGACCGTCGCGGTGCTCTCGCCCGGGATCCCGCTCAACAGCGCGCTGGTCCGGCGCGTCCAGGCGGCCGGCGTCCCGGTCTACAGTGAGGTCGAAGTCGCCTATCGGATCGGCAAAGCCCCGATCGTCGCGGTGACCGGGACGAAAGGGAAGACGACGACGACCGCGCTGATCGGCGCGCTGCTGACGGCCGGCGGCAAGACGGCGCACGTCGGCGGCAACATCGGCAACGCGCTGATCCGCGAGACCGCGTTCGCCGCGCCGGAGGATTGGGTCGTCGCCGAGGTCAGCTCGTTCCAGCTCGAGACGATCCGCTCGTTCAAGCCACGCATCTCGCTGATCACGAACATCGCGCCGGATCATCTCGACCGCTACCACTCGATGGACGAGTACGCCGAAGCGAAGTTCCGCATCTTCGCCAACCAAGGCCCGCACGACTGGTTCGTCGGCAATCTCGACGACCCGCTCGTCTCGCAGGCGCCGGGCGAGGACAACAACCGCATCAAGGCGCGTCAACTCTGGTTCGCCGGCGAGCCGCACCGCGGCACGGCGCTCTACCTGCGTCGCGGCGAGACGATCGTCTGGGCGCCGCCGACCGGCGATCCGCGTCCGATCGACGTCATGCCGGTGGCCGAGATCCCGCTGCTCGGCCGCCACAACGTCGAGAACGTCATGGGCGCGATCCTGGTCGCGCTCGCCGCCGGCGTCGACGTCGCGGCGATCCGCGCCGGTGTCGGCGCGTTCCGCCCGCTCGGACACCGGCTCGAACCGGTCGCCGAGATCGACGGCGTGCAGTTCGTCGACGATTCGAAGGCGACCAATCCCAGCGCGGTCATCGCGGCGATGCGCGCCTTCGAACGGCCGATCGTGCTGATCGCCGGCGGCAAGGCGAAGGGGACGGACTTCGTCGAGCTCGGGCGGGTCGTCAGCTCGCGCGCCAAGGGCGTCGTGCTGATCGGCGAAGCGGCCGACGCGCTGGCCGAGGTCGTCAAACGGGCGCCGGTCGAACGGGCCGCGTCGATGGAAGAAGCGGTCGCGCTGGCGCGCGCGATGGCCGCGCCGGGCGATCTGGTCCTGCTCTCCCCCGGCTGCGCCTCGTTCGACATGTTCCGCTCGGCCGAACATCGCGGTGACGTATTCGCCGAGGCGGTGCGCGGGTTGGACCGGCCGGTCGCCGGTGCGCGGTAGTGGCGTCGGCGTATAGGCGCAGCCTGCGCGTCGCGCCGTCGGCCGAGCCGCTGGCGAGCCGCGCGACGCGGCCGGCCGACCCGCTGCTGCTGGGCTCGGTCGCGTTCCTGATCGCGCTGGGCCTGGTGATGGTGTTCAGCGCCTCGAGCGCGATCGCGTATACGACCTATCACGACACGGCCTACTACCTCAAGCACCAGCTCGCGTACCTCGCTATCGGGTTGGTCTTCGCCTACGCCGCGTACCGGGTCGACTACCGCAAGCTCAAGACGATCGCGCCGGGGCTGGTCGTCGCGACCGCGATCCTGCTGGTCGTGACGCTGATCCCGCACGTCGGCTTGATCTCCGGCGGCGCGCGGCGGTGGCTCGGCCTGCGCGCGTTCTCGTTCCAACCCTCCGAGATCGCCAAGCTTGCACTCGTGCTGTTCTTGGCCGCCAAGCTGTCGTCGCTGGGCGAGCACGTACGCTCGCTCTCGAAGGGCGTCGCGCCGACGCTGCTCGTCGCCGTCGTGCTGCTGGCGGTGCCGATCTTCGCCGAGCCGGACATGGGCACGGCCTCGCTCTTGATCTTCACCGCCTTCGCGATGCTCTTCACCGCCGGCGCGCGGCTCGAGCACCTGTTGCTGGCGGCGCTGGCGATGTTGCCGGCGGCGGCGCTCGCGGTCGGCTCCTCGGCCTACAAGCGCGCCCGCGTCTTCGCCTTCCTCGATCCGTGGAAGGACGCGCAGAACACCGGCTTCCACATCGTGCAGTCGCTGCTCGCGCTGGGCAGCGGTGGCGTGCTCGGCCTGGGTCTGGGACACTCGCGCCAGAAGTACTTCTATCTCCCCGAGGCGCACACCGACTTCATCTTCGCCGTGCTCGGCGAGGAGCTGGGACTGCTCGGCGCGCTGGTCGTGCTGGCGCTGTTCGTCACTTTCGCGATCCGGGCGACCGAGCTCGCACTGCGCGCGCCCGACCGGTTCGGGATGCTGTTGGCGATGGGCTGCACGTTCCTGATCGTCATCCAGGCCTTCATCAACATCGGCGTGGTGACGTCGTCCTGGCCGGTCACCGGCGTCCCGCTCCCGTTCATCTCCTTCGGTGGCACGTCGTTGATCGTCTCGCTGATCGCCGTCGGCTTGATCGCGAATGTCGGCCGGCACCGTAGGGCTTGACGCGGTGCGCCGCGCCGATCCGATCCTGCGCGTCGCCTTCGCCGGCGGCGGCACGGGCGGCCACGTCTACCCGGCGTTGGCGATCGACGACGCGCTGCGCGCCGAGTTCCGGCCGGGCGCCTACGAGGCACATTTCTTCGGCAACCGCGACCGCATCGAGGCCAGCCTGGTGACGACGATGCCGATCACTTTCGTCCCGAGCGCACCGCTGCAACGGCGCTTCTCGCTCGGCACGCTGCGCACGCTGGCGGCGAATACGGCTGGGATCGTCGTCGCGCTCGGCGCGTTGGCGCGCTTCCGGCCGCTGATGGTGATCGCGACCGGCGGTTATGTCTGCTTCCCGGTCGTCGTCGCGGCGCGCATCCTGCGCACGCTGCGCGTCCTGCGCTGCGGGATCGCCTTGCTCGAGATCAACGTCACGCCGGGGCTGACGAACCGGCTGCTGACGCCGCTGGTCGACGAGGTCTGGACGACCTATGCGGCCTCGGGCGTGTCGTTCGGCCGCAAGGCGGTCCAGACCGGCGCGCCGGTCCGCGCCTCACTGCGCCGGGCCACCGACGCCGCCGCCGCGCGCGCCCGCTTGGGTCTCGACGGCGCGGGAACGACGATTGTCGTGATGGGTGGTAGCCTCGGCGCGCGCTCGATCAACGAGGCGGTAGCCGCGCTGGTGACGCGGCGCACGCTCGGCGTGGGTTGGCAGGTGCTGCACGTCAGCGGCGAACGCGACTATGCGTACATGCAAGCCGAAGAGCGCGAGCCGGCCGCCGGAAACCGGGTCGTGCTGGTCCCCTATCTCGAGGATCCGGCCGACGCCTACGCCGCGGCCGACGTCGTCGTCGCGCGGGCCGGCGCCTCGACGCTGGCCGAGCTGGCGGTGACGGGGACGCCGGCGGTGCTGATCCCCTACCCCCACGCCGCCGACCAGCACCAAGCGCACAACGCGGAGCTGTTCGCCGCGCAGGGCGCGGCGGTCGTGATCGCCGACGCCGAGCTCGACGGCGACCGGCTGTGGTGGACGTTGCGCGAGGTGCTCGAGCCCGACCGCCGCGGCGCGATGCGAACGGCCGCGCGCTCGCTGGCGCCGCGCGACGCCGGCGCCGCGATCGTCGCGCGGATCGAACGCGCGATCCCGGCGCGGGTGGCACGCGAAGGTGTCGCGAACGAGGCCGACCAGTGAGCGAAGCCGCGTATCATCTCGTCGGCGTCGGCGGGATCGGGATGAGCGCGATCGCGCGCCTGCTGCTCGCTCGCGGTGCGCGGGTGAGCGGCTCCGACGTTCGTCGTACGTCGTTGCTCGACGAGCTCGAGGTCGAGGGCGTCCGCGTCGCGATCGGCCATCGTGCCGAGAACCTCGGCTCGGCCGACACCGTCGTCGTCTCCTCGGCGATCGTCGGCGACAACCCGGAGTTCGTCGCCGCGCTCGAGCGCCGGCTGACGATCGTCACCCGCGGTGCGATGCTGGCCGAGCTGGCGCAAGGATACAAGCTGGTCGCGGTCGGCGGGACGCACGGCAAGACGACGACGACGGCGATGCTGGCCGCCATCTTCGAGGAAGCGGGACTGGACCCGACCGTCGTCGTCGGTGGGATCCGCATCGACACCGGAACCAACGCGCGGGCCGGCGCGGGGACCTGGTTCGTCACCGAGAGCGACGAGTCGGACGGCTCGTTCCTGCACCTGAGCCCGACGATCGCGATCGTCACCAACGTCGAGAACGACCATATCGCCTCCGACGCCGAGCTGCCGGCGCTGCTCGAGCAGTTCGTGCTGTTCGTCAACAAGGTGCCGGCGCAGGGCCGGGCCGTCATCGGGAACGACGGCCGCGGCAGCGTGCTGGTCGCCAAGCAGGCGCGCGCGCCGGTCTCGACCTTCGCGACGCGCGCCGAGGCCGACCTGACCGTCGACGAGCTGGAATACGCCGAGCTGGGCTCGCGCTTCACCGTCTGCGAGCTCGGCACGCCGCTGGGCGAGCTGCGGCTGCACGTCCCGGGCGAGATCAACGTGCGCAACGCGCTCGCCGCGCTGGGCGCCGCGCGCGCCGCCGGCATCCCGTTCGACGCGATCGCCCGGGCGCTGGACGGCTTTCACGGCGTGCGGCGCCGCTTCGAGGTCGTCGGCCGCGGCGCGCTGACGATCGTCGACGACTACGCGCACCACCCGACCGCGATCCGCGAGACGATCGCCGCCGCCCGCCGCTTCGCCAATGGCGCGCCGATCGTCGTCGCGTTCCAGCCACACCGCTACAGCCGCACGATGTACCTCAAGGCCGATTTCGCCGCCGCGTTGTCCGGTGCCGACCGGGTCGTCTTGGCGCCGATCTACGGCGCCTCGGAGGCGCCGATCGACGGCGTCTCGGCGCGCTCGATCGGCGATCTGCTCGCCGCGACGCAGACGCCGGTCGTCTACGTCGACGACGTCGAAGCGCTGCTCGAGGTGCTCCCGCGCGAGTCGCCCGATGGCGCGCTCGTGCTGATGCTCGGCGCCGGCTCGATCACCCTGGTCGCACGCCGGCTCGGCGAACGCGTCGGCGCCGCCCTCGCGCGGTGAAGACCGTCGCGCCGCTCGACGAGCGCGACCGCGCGGCGCTGCGCTCGCGCTTCGGTGCGCGCGCGCGCTTCGACGCGCCGCTGGCCGAGTACACCTGGTGGAAGATCGGTGGCCCGGCCGACGCGCTGGTCGACGTCGAACAGACCGACGAGCTGGCCTTCGTGCTGGCGCATGCGCGGCGGCGGCGGTTGCCGACCTTCGTGCTGGGCGCGGGCTCGAATCTGCTCGTCGGCGACGGTGGGATCCGCGGGCTGGTGCTGCGCCTGCAGGGCGCCTTCGACGCGCTGGAGGTGCGCGCCGAGGACGGCGCCGTGCTGGTCGACGCCGGCGGGAGCGCGTCGCTGCCGGCGCTCTGCGCGCAGGTCGCGAGCCTGGGCGGGATCGGCGTCGACGGGCTGGCCGGGATCCCGGCCAGCGCCGGCGGGGCGGTGCGGATGAACGCCGGGACCGATCGCGAGATCGGCGAGTTCGCGCGGGAGGTCGTCGTCCAGACCCCGGTCCAACCGGAGCCGCACGCGATCCCGGTCGGCTGGCGCTACCGCGAGACCTCGATCCCGCGCGACGCGGTCGTCGCCCGCGTCGGGCTGCGCTTCGAGCGCGGCGACCCGACCGCCGTCCGCGAGCGGTTGCAGGCCCGGCTCGTCCGCCGCAAGGCGACCCAGCCGGTCGCGGTCCCCAACTCCGGCTCGTGCTTCCGCAACCCGCCCGATGACCATGCCGGTCGGCTGATCGAGGCCGCCGGGGCCAAGGGCTGGCGCGAAGGCGGGGCCGAAGTCTCCCCCCTGCACGCCAACTTCATCGTCAACACGGGCGGCGCGTCGGCATGCGACGTCGCGACGCTCTTGGCCCGGGTACGCCGGGCCGTCGACGAACGCTTCGGCGTCGCGCTCCAACTCGAAGTTCACCTCGTCGGAGAATTCACAGCCAACTGATGCCACTGCGAGTCGCCGTCGTCATGGGCGGTCCGAGCGCCGAGCGCGAAGTCTCGATCCAGAGCGGGACCGGCGTGATGCGCGCCCTCACGGCGCTCGGCCACGAGGCGCGCTCGCTCGACTTCGACGCGCGCTTCGTCGACGCGATCCGCGAGATCGCGCCCGACGTCGTCTTCAACGCGTTGCACGGCACTGGCGGCGAGGACGGGCAGATCCAAGGTATCCTCGACTGGCTGCGCATCCCGTACACCGGCAGCGGATTGACCGCGTGCGCGCTGGCGATGGACAAGCACCTGACCAAGAAGCTGCTGGCCGCCGAAGGGCTGCCGACGCCGGCCTGGGACGTCTTCGACCTCACCGGCGGAACGTTGCCGCTCTTGCCCGGTTCGCTGAACCTGCCGCTGGTCGTCAAGCCGCGTGCGAGCGGGTCGAGCGTCGGCGTCTCGATCGTGCGCACGCACGAGGCGTGGTCGAAGGCGATGGTCGAGGCCGCCGAGCAGACCTCGGAAGTGCTGGCGGAGGAGTACATCGCCGGCCGCGAGTTCTTCTGCGCCGTGCTCGGCGAAGAGGCGCTGCCGGTCGTCGAGATCGTCTCGACCGACGAATTCTACAGCTACGACGCGAAGTACAAGCCCGGCGGCTCGCGCCATCTCGTCCCCGCGCCGATCGACCACGACTTGACCATGCGCCTGCAGACGCTCGCGCTCTCGGTCCACCGGTTGCTCGGCCTGCGCGACATCTCGCGCACCGATTTCATCGTCAGCAAGGAAGGCCGTCCGACGATCCTGGAGATCAACGCGCTCCCCGGGATGACGCCGACCAGCCTGGTCCCCGACGAGGCGGCGCAGATCGGCCTCTCGTACGAAGCGCTAGTCGACCGGCTGCTCCAGTACGCGCTCGGGCGTCAGCTCGAGTCGGCGACGCCGTAGACGTCGGGGTTGCGCAGCGAGCCGCACTCGCGAGCGTAGACGTACGTGAACTCCGCGCCCAGCAAGAACAAGTACGCGGAGTAGTAGAGCCAGAGCAGCACCACGATCACCGACGCCGCGCTGCCGTAGGTCCACGGCAGGTTCACGCGTTGGAGGTAGACGCCGATCGCGAGCTGCGCGACGGCGAAACCGACCGTCGTCGTCGCGGCGCCGATGCTCACGTCGGCCCAGGTCAGCGCCGTGCCGGGGAGCCAGCGGAACAGGCACGCGACGACGGGGAAGAGGATCAGCGCGGCGAGGATCACGATCCCGGCTCGCACACCGAAGACGGCTAGCCCGCCGCGCGCGCCGACGGCGTGGACGGCGGTCGCGGCTGCCGCGCTGCCGAAGACCAACGCGGTCAGCCCGGCGATCACGAACACCGAGAGCGCTCCGGCGGCCAAGAAGGCCGCGATCGTGGCGAGCAGCGGCGGCTGCCGCCGCAGTGGGGTGTCCCAGATCGCGTGCAGCGCACGCTGCACCGCGTAGAAGAGCCGCGTTCCGGCGAACAACGCGATCAGCGCCGAGACGACGGTCGGGATCACCCGCTGAGCGGGGCCGCGCGCGTTCCCGATTCCCAGGTCCAACTCGCGCACCCCGCCGTGCCCGACGATTGGGTCGATGACCAGCGCCAACCCGTGCAGCACAGCGCGCTCGCTCCCGAACGCCTCGGCGATCCGCAGCGTGATCAGCAGCAGCGGCGCCAACGCGAGCGCGGCGAACGCCGCCATCGCCGCGGCGTACAGCCAGCCGTCATCGGTGCTCCACTTCGCGTACGTTTCGCGGGCGAGCCGGGCCAGCGTGCGGCCGTCCATGCGAGACAAAACCGTTCGCGTGACCCCGGCGGGCACCTGCTTTGCAACGGCAGGGGCGCAAGCGACCGACGCGAAGCGCACGCCGATGAAGCGCTTCGCGATCCTCGTTGCCGTTGCCGTGGTCTCGGCCCTACCCGCCGCCGCTGCGCTGCGAACGATACAACCCGACGACCAATTCAAGCTCGTCTCCGTCAGCGACGTGGCGTTCTCGCCGGACGGAACGAAGATCGTCTCCGTGCGGCGGCACGTGAACCTCGCGAAGGATCGGCGCGACGCCACGATCGTGCTGACCGATGTCGCGTCCGGCACGGAGCGCGCGCTGACCGTCGATCGTGCCGGTCTCGCCTCTCCGCAGTTCGCGCCGGGCGGCGGAGTCATCGCGTTCATCGCGAGCGATGCGAACAAGCACGGTCAGGTATTCGTGATGCCGCTCGACGGCGGCGATGCGAAGGCGATCACCGCGACGGCGGAGGGCGTGCAGCAATATGCGTGGCGTCCCGACGGCGGCGCGATCGCCTACGTGACGCAGGACGACGATCCGAACAAGAAGGCGATCGAAGCCCACCACGACGCCTTCGACCTCGCGAACGACGACTACCTGACGACCGCGTACACGCCGGCCTCGCACCTGTGGCTCGTCGGGGCGGACGGCGAGCATCCGCACCGGCTGACCTCGGGACGCTGGAGTCTCGCGACCGCCTACCCGCCCTCGCCGCCGGCCTCGCCCTTGTCCTGGTC
Organism: Vulcanimicrobiaceae bacterium; assembly: GCA_050010375.1. Classification (GTDB taxonomy): domain Bacteria; phylum Vulcanimicrobiota; class Vulcanimicrobiia; order Vulcanimicrobiales; family Vulcanimicrobiaceae; genus Vulcanimicrobium. The sequence continues at coordinate 14,058 of JBEKLD010000010.1, read as the reverse complement.
ACCCGACGGCAAGTCGATCCTGTTCACGCGCGTACCGAACACCCGCGACGGGGACGCCTACCTCTCGCAGATCGAGCGCTACGACGTCGCCAGCGGAAAGATCTCACCACTCACCGGAAACGATCGTTTCGAGGGCTACGCGACGTACTCGCCCGACGGTTCGAAGATCGCCTACCTCTACTCGTATCGGGGCGACCCGAACAACCTCAACGACGTCTTCATCACGACCGCCGCGGGCGGACCCGGCATCGACGTGAGCCGGAAATTGGACCGCGCGATCTATCGCGCCCAGTGGTATCCCGATGGGAAGTCGTTGCTGGTCGGCGCGCACGACGGGACGCGGACCGCGCTCTACCGGCTCGCGCTCGACGGCAGCGTCGAGCCGCTCGGGACAGGAGACGCCAATCCGTCCTGGCAGTTCTGGATCGACGCCGCGATCGCTCCGAGCGGTGCGGTCGTCTTCCCCGGCTCGCAGGCGGATCGCCCGACCGAGCTCTGGTACATCGCGGCCGACGGGACGACGCGCCGCCGGTTGAGCGACCTCAACGGTGCGGTCGCGTCCCTGCAGCTGGCGAAGACGGAGACGATCGCCTGGACGAACGACGGCTTCGACGAGGACGGCGTGCTCACGTATCCGACCGGATACACGCCCGGCAAGCGGTATCCGCTCGTACTGGTCGTGCACGGCGGCCCCCAAGCCGCATCGGTCACGTCGTTCAACTTCCTCGACCAGCTGCTGGCCGCCCACGGCTACCTCGTCTTCGAGCCGAACTATCGCGGCAGCGACAACTTCGGCAACGCGTACGAGCGGGCGATCTACATGGACGCGGGCGCCGGGCCCGGACGCGACGTGATGGCCGGCGTGGCCAAGGTCGAAAGCCTCGGCATCGTCGATACGTCGCGCATCGCGGTTAGCGGCTGGAGCTACGGCGGCTACATGACCTCGTGGCTGATGACCCACTACCACGTCTGGAAGACCGCCATCTCCGGCGCCGCGGTGAACAACTGGGTCGACATGTACAACTTGGGCGACGGCAACTACCAGATCGGCTTTGAGTTCAAAGGCTCGCCGTACGTGGGGAACAACCTGCGCGACTACATCGCGCAGAGCCCGATCACGTACGCAGCGCAGACGCGTTGCCCGGTCTTGATCATCTCCGACACCGGCGACGTGCGGGTGCCGATCGCCCAGTCGTACGAGATGTATCACGCGCTGCAGGACAACCACATCCCGGTCCGCTTCGTCGGCATCCCCGTCAGCGGCCACAACCCGAGCGACCCGATCCGCTCGAGCGACGTCAACCGCCTCTGGCTCCGCTGGATCGACGATCACCTGAAATGAGCCGCGGACCGTTTCGCCTCAGGCTGGGATCGCGCGCCGCAGGCGGTCGAAGGTCGGTGTTGGCACGTTCGTCTCGCGCATGATCGCGCTCGCTTCGTCGGCGATGGCCGCCATCTCGCCGGCTGCGTGACGCACGTGCGCGGCGAAGACGATCTCCCCATGGGTGCCGCTGAGATACCTTCGCCAGTAGGCGGTCGCGAGCGGCAGCGGCACCCAGCGGAAGATCGCCCGGAGGGCGAGCGGCTCCGGCGCAACCTGAGCCGCGTCGAGCGCAGCGTACCCTTCGCGCACCGCACGGATGAAGTCGGGGACGCCGTCCCGCGCTGCCACGAGCCGCGCAGGATCGCAATCGTAGCGCCAAAGCGCCCCACTGACCGCTGCGACCAGCACGGCGTGGCGGCGCAGCCAGGCGTCGGCGTCGTCGACCACCGAGACACGCAACCCAGCCGCGCGAAATGACTGCACGACGGGCGCCGCCGCGTCCGGACTGCTCGGCGAACGGCCGACCATGGTGGGCTGTTCGGCGATGAGCGCGTACTGCACGACGCCGTCCGGTTCGAGCGATCCACCGGCGCCGGGAAACGCGATGACTGTCCGCTGCGCGCCGACGGTGCGCGCGAGCCTCTCGGAACCGTTGGCGTGATTGTGCATGAAGACCACCCGCGTCACCGCGGAACGGGCCAGCGCCGGCAGGATCGCGTCGACCTGCTCACCGCGCACGGTCACCAGGCACAGATCGAAGTCGTCGTGCGGGTCGAGCGCTTCGACCACGACGGGCCGGGTGAGCCGAACGTCGCGGTCACCGAGGACGCCGTGGATCGTCAGGCCGCCGGACCGGAGCTGCCGCGCCCGCTCGCCGCGTGCTAAGAACGAGACCTCGTGCCCCCGTTCGGCCAGGATCGCTCCGTACACGGAACCCTGCACGCCGGCTCCGTAGACGAGGACCCGCACGCTACGGCGTGACGGTGATGACGAATCGCTGCGTCGTCGCGCCGTCGCTCGTCCAGGGCCGAGCGTACTTCAGGGTCAGCGTCGTCGTTCCGGCTCCGGTCGCCGCGAGCAGGCAGATATACGTACCACCGCGCCCAGGAATGGGAGAAGACGGCGGCACGAAGTTGCAACCGAGTACGTGCGCGACGCCGGCGCGGCTGAAGCCTTTGAGCCCCCAGGTGAAGCCGGTGGTCGGATTCGCGGACAGGACGATGCGAAACTGCGAGCCCTTCGCGACCGTGATCGTGTTCGACTCACGCGTGAGCTCCGGCAGGTCGTGCGCCGGCGCGAAGCCAGGGACGAGCGCGCCGACGGCGAGGGCAGACGCCAGGATGATCAGACGCAGGCGTGTCATGTGCGCGGCTCCTCAGTCGTCTTTTGGGGGCGACGCGAAGCGGCGCAGCGCGTCGAGCGAGGGGACGAAATAGTAGGCGCCGGTCAGCGGGGTCGTGTAGCGGGTCAGCGCGTCGCGAACGCCGTCGTCGCTGCCGGCCATTTGGCGCAGCATCGTGTCGAGCCGGCCCTGATCGCACGAGAAGCCGACGAACACGGTTCCGTGTTCGGGCACCGTCCCGTAGGCGGTGTTGCGGCGGAAGATCTTCAGCTCACCATGGTCGCTCTCGACCGTGGTGCGCGTGACGTGCGAATCGGCCGGCATCACGTCGGCGGCGAATTCGATGCTGTCGGCCTTGGTGCGGCCGATCACCCGCTCTTGTTCCGCCACCGGGAGCGACAGGAAGAGCGTCCCGTCGTGGCGCCACTGCTGGAAGAGCAGGACGCTGCCGCCCGCGCCCGGCGCGCCGTCCGGGACCAGCGCGACCAGCGGCGCTTGCAGCAGCGTCGGGTTCTCGGTGCCGTCCTCGAAGCCGGTCAGATCGCGGCTGCGCAGGTACGACCAGCCGCTCAGCTCGCGCTCGAGCCGGACCAAACCGCCCAGCGCGTTCAGCGCGTCGCGCGCTGCGTCGAAGACGATGTCGTACGAGGCACCGCCGATCCACAGCCAGAGATCGGCCTGCGTCGCGGGCATCGCGTAGTTGCCCACGCCGCGTAACGGCCCCTCGAAGCCGCGCAGGTCGGCCGGCGTGTCGTCCGGCGCGATGAGGCGCCACAGTGCGGGGGCGAAGCCGGCGACGAGGTTGACCCCGCCGACCGTCGTGCGCGGCTCGTGCAGGTCGGCGACGGCCCGCGCGAGTGCCGCGGCCTCGACGCCGCTCGCGCGGCCGCACTCGAGATAGATATGCGCGGGCTCGCCGATAGCAAAGATCCCGGCCTGTGCGGTCGCCATGTCGGCGGCACCTTGGCTCAGGGGACGACCAGCGCCTCCGTCACGTCGAGGAACCCACCGCCTTCCTTCGGGTTCGGGGGGCCGGCGGTGAAGCGCAGGACGTGCGCGCCGCGGTGCGGCCAGCGCCAGGCGAACAGGATCGTGCGTGGCAGTGCGCGGCCGGCGCTCGACTTGTTCTGCCAGATCCCGGTCGCGTCGGTCGTCGGACGGCCGTCGATCGCGACGGCGGCGCGGCCCGCCTCGCAGCAGCGCTCGCCGAGCGTGCCGACCAGCGCGATCGCCGAGCCGGTGAAACGCAGCGTCGCGGGGAGCCGCTGCAGCGCGACGGTCCGAAGCTGGGCATGCGCCCAGGCGTCGTCGCTCGCGACGCGCGCGCCGGGTGCCAACGCGCCGGCGACGACGGCTAGCGCGAGCGCGCCGTTCGCCTGCCACGCGGTGACGGCGGCGGGCGGTGGCGGACCGTCGAAGAAGCGGCCGGGGAGACCGTCGGCGGTGCGCGCCTGCGCCGCGGCCGCGGCGTTGCGCAGCAGCCACGCGCGCGCCCACGGATCGCCTTCGCGCGCCAGCCCGTCGAGAGCGCGCACGAGCGGTTCGACGACGTCGTTCTCGGCCTGCACGTCGGCGAAGATGCCGCGCGCGTCGTCCAGCCGGTCGATCGCGCGGGCCGTCGCGCGCGCCTCGCGCGCGTAGCGCGGGTCCCTGGTCGCGCGCGCCAACTCGCGCCCGGCCTCGATCATGATGCCGTTGACCGAGGCGAAGAAGCGGTGCGGGAGCGCGCGGCAGCGCTGACCGTCGTCGAACAGGTAGACCGTGTACAAGCCGACCGCGCGGTCGAAGAACCAATGGCGGATCGTCGCGTAGCGGCGCCGCGCGTCGAGCAGGTAGGCGCGATCGCCGGTGCGCTCGGCGAGCAGCACGCCGGCCAGCACGCGGTTCGCGTCGGTCTCCAGCGTCTTGAGGCCGCCGCCGTGGCCGAACGGCAACTGGTAGTCGAGCGCCGGGCACGCGCCGCGCGCGTAGGCGTCCGACCCGGCGACGCTCGCGTAAGCGGCACGCGCCGTGGCGAGCGCCGCTGCGTCGCCGGTCATCGCGTACAGCTGCAGCGCCGCGACCGCATCCCACTCCGGGACGTCGCTCCAGCCGGTGCAGCGCGCGCCGCGGCACGCGGCGTAACGCGGCGCGTTGCGCTCGAGCGCGCGCGCGAAGGCCAACAGCGAGGGGTCGTGGTCGGTGCGCCAGCGCAAGGCGAGGACGCCGGTCAGGCTGTCGGCACCCCAGTCCTGGTCGGTCGCCCCACAGGCCGCGCCCAAGCACAGCCACCAGCCTCCCTCCGGGACGGCGAAGCGCGCGCGCAGCGTGGTCGTCGCCTCGGCGGCGAGCTGGGCGAACGTCGGCGCGCTCGCGTCGGCGCGCGCGGGTGCCGGCGCGCAGCACGACAGCACCAGGGCCAGCGCGAGCGCGCAGCGCCGCGTCACGTCAGCCGGTGACGCGCAGCCCCGCGGCGATCCCATTGACGCTCAGCCGGATCGCGTCGCGCAGCACGGGGTCCGGTCGCTCGCGGTAGGCCCGCAGCAGGCGGATCTGCAGGAACGAGATCGGGTCGACGTACGGATTGCGCAGCGCGATGCTGCGTGCCAGCGTCGCGTCGTCGGCCAGGAGGACGTCGGTCTCGAGGATGGCGAGCATCGCCGCGACCGAGGCGTCGTACTCGGCCCGGATGCGCGGCACGAACTGCTTGCGCAACGCCGGGTCGGCGACCAGCTCGTCGGCGTAGCGCTCGCAGATCGTCAGGTCGGCTACTGCCAGCGCGCGCTCGATCCCGCGCAAGAGCGTCGCGAAGAATGGGAAGCCGCGCGCCATCGCGCGCAGCACCGGCAGGTCGGCTTGCGCCGCCGCGACGGCACTGCCGAAGCCGTACCAGCCGGGGAGCAGCCCGCGCGCCTGCGTCCAGGCGAACGCCCAGGGGATCGCGCGCATGTCCTCGATCGAGCGGCGCACCCCGCGCCGGCCGGGACGCGAGCTGATCTGCAGGTCGCCGATCTCATCGACCGGCGTCGCGGCAGCGAAGAAGACCAGGAAGGCGGGATCGTCGATCAACGCGAGATAGGTCGCGCGCGCGTCGACGGCCAGGCGGTCGAGCAGCGTGAACCACGCCGCCGGTGCCGCCACGGGCGGCTCGGCCAGCGACGCGGCGACCGAGGTGACGGCCAGCTCGAGGTTCCGGCGCGCGAGCGACGGGAGCCCGTAGCGCGCGCCGATCACCTCGCCCTGCTCGGTGATCTTCAGCTCGCCGGTCCGTGCCTCCGGCGGCTGCGCGTCGACCGCCTCGCGCAGGGTCGCCGCCCCGCGCCCGACCGAGCCACCGCGGCCGTGGAAGAAGCGCGGCACGACGCCGTGTCGCGCGGCGACCTGCGCGATCGCGAGCTGCGCGCGATAGATCGCCCAGGCGCTGGCGACGACGCCGGCGACCTTCGTCGTGTCGGAGTAGCCGAGCATGATCTCCCAGCGGTCGCCGCAGGCCGCGACCTGGGCGCGGAACGCCGGCAGCGCGAGCAGCTCTTCGCACAGCGCTTCGGCGTGCGCGAGCGCGCTCGCGCTCTCGAGCAGCGGGACGAGCTGCGCCGGGCCGCGCGCCAGGCCACCGCAGGCGCGCACCAACGCGTCCAAGCTAAGCACGTCGTCGACCGACTCGGTGCCGGCCAAGATGAAGCTCGCCACCGCCGACGGTCCGCGCCGCGCGCGCAGCGCGGCGGCGGCGCGCACCGAGGCGATCGTGTCGGCCACCTCGGGGGAGAAGACCGCCTCCGGCGGCACCAACGGGCGCGGCGAGACCAGCTCGCGCGCGAACCAGGCGCGGCGCGCCGCCGGCTCGCGCTCGGAGAGCGGCGGCAGGTCGGGCTCGACTGTCGCCACGATCTCGTCGAGCGCGCGCACGACTCGGTCGCGGTGCTGGCGCCATTCGAGCGCGCACAGATGGAAGCCGAACAGCGTCACCGCCCGCCGCAGCCGCGCCAGCGGCCGCGCGACTTCGGGGCCGCTGTGCTCGCGCACGCTGGCCAGCAGGAGATCGAGATCGGCCAGCAGCGCCGCCGGCTCGGTGTAGCCGCCGTCGGCGTCGGCCAGTGCCAGCGTCAAGCGGCGGTGGACGAAGGCCAGCTTGCGGCGGTACGGCTCGGCGTCCTGGCGCGGCCCGATCGCGTAGCGCACGTCGGGCAGCGCGCGCGTCTCCTCGTCGATCGAAGCCAGCAGTTCGGGCGACGCGCCGCCGCGCGCGACGTCCTGCGAGAGCCGGACCTGCAGCTCTTCGACGCCGTCCAGATACCGGCGCAGCACGAAGCGCCGCGCCTGCTCGTGCGCCTCGGCGATCGCGTCGGGCGCGACGTTGGGGTTGCCGTCGCGGTCGCCGCCGATCCAACTGCCGAAGGCGAGGAGCGTGTGGACCGGGCCGCCGCTGCGCTCTTCGAGCCGTTCGAACAGCAGCGTCGACTCATCGAAGATCGCCTCGCGGAAGCGCGCGATCAGATTGCGGACCTCGTCGTGGACGGTCGGCGCGGTGCGGTACAGCTCGTTGCTCTGCCAGAGCAGCACGATCTGCGCGCGCAGCTCGGATTCGAGCGCGCGCGACTCCTCGTCGGTCAGGATCCGCTCGTCGACGCTGCGCAGGAGCTGGGCGATGGTGAGCAGCTTCTCACTGGTGGTGCGGCGCAGCACTTCGGTCGGATGGGCGGTGAAGACCAATGTCACCGCGACCCGCTCGAGCTGCGCCAGCGCCCGCGGTCCGAGCGTCTCGAGCGCGCCGGTCAAAGGCGGCTCGCCGTGGAGCGCGCGCTCGCGCCGGCGGCGCTCGCGGTGCAACTGCTCGGCCAAGTTGACCATCTGGAAGTACAGGCCGAAGGCGCGGATCACGTCGATCGCGTCCTCGACCTCGAGCGTGTCGAGCACCGCGTCGATCTCGGCGTCGTGGTGCGGGTCGGGCGCGTTGCGGCGCGCGCGCGTCACCGCGCGCAGCCGTTCGACCAACGCGAAGGTCGCCGGGCGCGCGTGGGAGCGCAGCACGTCGCCGACCAGCCGCCCCAGCAGGGTCACGCGCGCGCGGAGCGGTGCGGTTGCGTCGGTGTCGGCGCGGGAGACCATCGGCGGCCTTTCGGTCGCCTCCCCGGCGCGGCCTCGGGCCGTTTGACTAACCGGCGACCGCGACGGGGACCGGCAGATCGAGCGTGGTCACGCGGCGCAGATCGCGCCGGAGCGTCTCATCGAAGGCCAGGCCCCGGTGCATCGTGCAGCGATTGTCCCAGATGACGAAGTCGGCGGCGCGCCAGGCGTGCCGGTAGACGAACTGCGGCTGGGTCGCCAGCGCGATCAGCTCGCGCAGCAGCAGCCGGCCCTCGGGGACCGGCCAGCCGACGACGTGGGCCGCGTGCGAGGCCAGATAGAGTGAGGTGCGCCCGGAGCCCGGGTGGACGCGGACCAGCGGCTGCTCGGCGCCGGGAAACTGCGCGCGTTCGGCCTCCGAGAAGTCGGTGAAACCGATCTGCTCGCGCGAGTAGAGGATCGAGTGGTAGGCGCGCAGGTCGGCGATCTGTGCCTGCAGCTCGGCCGGGAGCGCGTCGTAGGCGGCGCGCAGGTCGGCGTACTCCGTCTCGCCGCCCGTCCCCGGGACGCCGCGCGCCGAGAGCATCGAGTAGCGCGCCGAGGGGTCTTGGAACGAGGCGTCGGTGTGCCAGAGCCGGTTGCCCAGCGAGTACATCCGGCGCCGGTCGCTCCGCTCGAACGGCGCGCCGTTCTCGTCGAGGTTCGAGATGTCGGCCATCGCCTCGTGCGCGAGGCGCCGCTTCCCCTCGACCATGCTGCGGGCGATGGTCGTCACCAGCGCGCCGTCGAGCCGCTGGGCGAACGCGATCTGCTCGGCGTCCTCGAACGGCTGGTCCCGCACCACCAGGACGGCGTAGCGGTCGAGCAGTGCACGGAGGTCGGCGAGCGTCGACTCGTCGGCGCGGCGGAGGTCGACGTCGCGTAGCTCGCCGACGAAGAGCGGGTGGAGGGGGCGGACCGAGAGCGCCATTCTTCGCCTTTCGACAAAAGTAGCAGCGGTTCCCAAGGCCGGCCGCCGTGGGGAGAAGCACCGCCTACCGAGAAGTCGGGATGGTCATGGCGTCCACGGTGGTCAACCCGGGTCTCGAGGGAATCGTCGTCGGCGAGACCGTCCTCAGCAACGTCGAGGGCGAGCTCGGCCGCCTCACCTATCGCGGGTACGATATCCACGACCTCGCGCCGAGCGTCTCGTACGAAGAGGTCGTGCACCTGCTGTTCTACGGGGTGCTGCCCTCGCAGGGCGAGCTGGAGCGGTTCGCGGCCAAGCTCGCCGGCCTGCGCGAGCTGCCGGCGCCGACGCTGGCGATCCTGCGCGCGATCCCGCGCGACGCCTGGCCGATGGACGTCCTGCGCACGGCGATCTCGTCGCTGGCGCACGTGCTGCCGCACCAACCCTCCGGCGCGCACGTCTCCGACGTCGACGCGGCGTTGGGGCTGGTCGCGAAGACGACCTCGATCGTCGCCGCCTGGGACCGCCTGCGCCGCGGGCTCGAGCCGGTGGAGCCCTGCCCCGACCTGCGCCACGCCGCGAACTTCTATGCGATGTGTGCCGGCCGGGACCCGACGCCCGCCCAGGCGAGTGCGCTCGACACCTACTTCGTCCTCCTCGCCGACCACTCGTACAACGCCTCGACCTTCTCGGCTCGGGTGACGGCTTCGACCAACGCCGACCTCTACTGTGCGATCACCGCCGCCGTCGCGACGCTGACCGGCGAGCTGCACGGCGGCGCACCCTCGCAGGTGATGGACACGCTCGAGGTGATCCGGACGCCCGAGCGCGCCGAAGCGCAGGTGCGCGAGCTGCTGGCGGGTGGCAAGCGCGTGATGGGGATGGGTCATCGCGAGTACAAGGTCCGCGATCCGCGCGCCCAACATCTGGACGCGAAGGCCAAGGAACTCAGCGAGCAGACCGGTTCGAACTGGTACGAGCTTGCGGTCGCGCTCGAGCACGCCGCGAGTAAGGTGCTGCACGAAGAGAAACCCGGCAAGCGGATCTACGCCAACGTCGATTTCTATACCGCGCCGCTCTTGGCCGACTTGGGATTCCCGAAGGACGAGTTCACCTGCGTCTTCGCCTGCAGCCGCGTCGCCGGCTGGTCGGCCCACGTCCTCGAGCAGTACGCGCACAACCGGCTGATCCGGCCGCAGGCCGCCTATGTCGGGCCGGCCGTGCACGCGCTCGAGCCGCTGGCCGAGCGCCCCACGCACGACCTCGGGGCCGGCGGCTCGACCAACGGAGCCGTGCGCTGAAGGAACGGCGCGCGCACCGCACGCGCAAGACGCGCGAGACGCGGATCGACCTCCGCCTCGCACTCGACGGCGGCAAGATCGCGATCGCGACCGACGTCGACTTCTTCGACCACATGCTCAACGCTCTGGCGACGCACGCCGGCTTGGGGCTGGAGCTCGAGGCGCACGGCGACGGGATGGACCACCATCACCTGGTCGAGGACGTCGGGATCGCGCTCGGTGCGGCGATCGACGAGGCCCTCGGCGAACGGCGCGGCATCGTGCGCTTCGGCTCGATCGCCGTTCCGCTCGACGACGCGCTGGTGCAGTGCGCGGTCGACTTGAGCGGCCGGCCGTATCTCAACTACGACGTCCCGCTGTCGGCACCGTCGCTGGGCGCGCTGCCGACCGAGCTGGTCCCGCACTTCTTCCGCAGCATCTCCGACCACGGCAAGTTCAACCTGCACTTGCTGCGCTGGGCGGGGACGAACAATCACCATCTGGTCGAGGCGACCTTCAAAGCGTTCGCCCGCGCGTTCGCCCAAGCGAAAGTGCGCACCGGTTCCGAGGCGATCCCGTCGACGAAGGGCTCTCTTACCGAGGGCTGAGCCGTGACGCCGCCGACGCCGCTCGACCTCGGCTTCGTTCGTACGCGTACATGATCGCCTACCAGTGGGTGCTCGTCGGCTGCGTCCTCGCGCTGTGGGGCCACGAGCACCGGCCGTGGGGGACGTTGTTGCTCGGCGCGCCTCACCCGCTCGGCTTCGCCGCCGTCACGGCGATCGCGATCGGTTACGTCGCGCTGGCGCTCGTCCAGCGCCGCGCGCTCGCGCGCCGGCCCGACCTCTTCGAACGCGTCCGCGCGCAGCTCGGCGGCATCGAGGGTCTGCTGCCGCACACGGCCGAGGAGCGGCACTGGTGGACCGTCGTCGCGCTCACCGCCGGCTGCTGCGAGGAGGTGCTGTTCCGCGGCTTTCTGCTGGCGATCGTCACAAGCGTCACCGGGCTGCGTCCTTGGCGCCGCCGAACGCTAGTCGTGTCCCGCGTGCGCCGCGTGGTGCTTGTGATCGTGGTCCATCGGATGGCGGCGGGCGAGCGCGAACAGCCAGACCGCGAGCACGCCGAAGGCCAGGTTCAGCCAGAACGTCGCGTTGATGCCGAACGTCTCGAGGTCGGCGCGCAGGTGCGGGTTCGGCCGCGGCACCAGATGCAAGGCGGAGAACAGGCCGTCGATGAGCAGCGCGGCGAGGACCATCGTCGTGAAGAAGACGGCGGCGATGTAGAGCATCATGCGCCAGCCGTAATACTTGCGGTAGACGTCGAGCAGCGGCAGCACGATCAGGTCGGCGTAGAGGAAGGCCAGCACGCCGCCGAACGAGATCCCGCTGGCCCACAGCACGGCCGCCAGCGGGACGTTGCCGATCGAGCAGACGAAGCTCACCACCGCGACCAGCGGGCCGAGCAGCGCGTCGCCGACGGTGCGCAGCACCGGGTTCGCGCCGCTGAAGAAGAACAGGCGCCAGGCGTGCTCGGGGACGAAGGCGGCCAGCGCACCGGCGATCAAGAAACCGCCGATCAAGTCCGTCCACAACATCGACCAGTCCATCGCGAAGTTCTGCGCGATCGCGATGCGCGTCGACCGATCGCGCAGCCGTGCCATGAGCGTGCGTCCCTCGCCCTCCATCGAGCCGTGGTCGTGCCCCCCCGCCGCGTCGACGTGGCGGCGTGCCGCTTCGACCAGCCGGCGCGGGTACGTTAGCTTCACCAACACCGACATGATTGCGATCAGGACGAGCCCACCGATCCATTCGGCGGCGGTGAACTGCCAGCCCAGCAGCAGCCACAGAACGATCCCGAGCTCGACGACCAGGTTGGTCGAGGCGAATAAGAACGCCAAGCTCGGGATCAAGGCCGCGCCCTGCTTGAAGAGGGTCTTGCTCATCGCCGCCGCCGCGTACGAGCAGCTCGAGGAAGCCGCGCCCAGCCCAGTCGCGAGCGCGATCTCGCGCACGCCGTCCCGGCCGAGCAGGGCCCGCATCCGCTCCTTGGAGACCAAGGCTTGGACGGCGGCCGAGATCGCGAACCCGAGCACGAGGCTCCAGCCGACCTGCCAGGCCATCCCCGCCGCGAGCAGCAGCGCCTCGCCGAGCTTTGTCCAGGCGACCATCCGTCCACCTAACCGGACGCGGCGCGGACTGGCTTCACCGAGAACCGCCTTCACCCAGACGGGTGTCGTGGGATTTGCGGGAATAGAGCCACGAGCGTGCACGAGCAGATGAGGGACGACGACGATCCGCAGACGCCGCCGACCGGCGGGTGGTCGTTGCGTGCCGACCAACTCGGCTTTTCGTTTCGGATCGCCGACGCGGCGCTGGCCCACAACGCCCGCCGGATGTTCGGCGCCTACTTGGCGGCCCAGGCCGAGCCCGGATCGGACTTCCACGCCGCCGAACTGATCTTCGGCGAGCTGCTGGGGAACGTTGCGCGGCACGCCCCGGGACCGGTCGACGTCCAGCTACGTTGGGATGGCACCCGTGCGATCCTGGAGGTCATCGACCGCGGCCCCGGCTACACCGTCGACGAGCCGACGCTCCCCGACGACCTCTCCGAGAGCCGCCGTGGGTTGTTCCTGATCGCGACCTTCGGGGCCGAGCTGATCGTGCGCTGCGAAAACGGCGTCACCACGACCTCGGTCGTCCTGCCCGTCACCCGGCGCCCCTGGCGGCGGCGCTGAGCGTCGCTCAGCGACCCGTTGGGCGGATGCGCCAGATCGTGCCGCCCAGGTCCTCGCTGACGAAGAGCGAGCCGTCGGTGCCGACGGCGACGCCCGTCGGCCGGCAGCTGCGCGTCCCGTCGGCGGCCTGACAGCCACCCAAAAAATCGCGCCACTGCGCGGCGGGGTCTTGCCAGTTCACCGACACCGCGGGGCGGTCACCGGCGAACGGCACGAACGCGACGCGCGGCGGAACCGGCGGCTCGTGCCACGAGCCGTGCAGCGCGACGAACGCGCCGCCGCGGTACTCGGCCGGGAAGGTGTAGCGGCCGGCCGGTCCGGTCGGATAGAACGCCGCGCCGATCGGCGTCGCGTAGGCCGGGAACACCGCCTCCGGCACGACCACGCCGGCGCAGCTCGCGCCGCCGATCGGGACCAGATCGTCGTAGCAGCGCAGCCAGCCGTAGTCGGGCACGCCCGGATGCGCGCTGACGTCGTCGAAGATCTCGTAGGGATGGCCGTGCTCGAGCTCGTCGCGGCCTGCGACGCCGGCCCACAGCGCGCCGGTGCCGGGCTGCACGGCGAGCGCGATCGCGTTGCGGATGTCGACCGCGCGCGGCCGCATCCCGCTGCCGTCGGCGGTCATCTGCTGGATCGTCGCGCGCGTCGCGTCGAGCTCGGGGTCGCAGGCGTTGCACGACGAGCCGACGCTCGCGTAGAGGACGCCGTGGGTGAACGCGACCGACGTCGTCGAGTGGTCGCGGCTCTGGCCGCTGGTGCGCACCGACGCGATCTTCTGCGGGGTGTGGTCGCCGACGCGATAGGCGATGCGGTAGACGCCGAACTGCGTGCCGACGTAGAGCCAGTCGCCCGCCAAGGTGACGCCGGCGGCCGGCTTGTCGGGGAACGTCGCGAAGACGCGCGGTTCCCCGGGCTGACCTTGCGCGTCGGGGACGATCGCGACCGTGTTCCCCTCGGTGCCGACGAACAGGTCGCCGTTGGGGGCGACGGCCAGCTCGCGTGCGCCGGCGACGTGCGCGATCGGTTCGGCGACGAAGCCGGGCGGGACCGTCACGCCGAGCAGCGCGACGGCGAGCGGCAGCAGCAGTGGGTGGGGGCCTCGCATCGGGCTACCGCCTTCGCCGCGCGCCCTGCGACCCCGTGCCGACCGGCCGAATGCGATAGATGACGCCGTTCTGGTCGTCGGCGACGAACAGGCTGCCGTTCGGCCCGACCGCGATGCCGGTCGTGCGACCGAGGCGACTCCCGGACGCGGTTTGGAAGCCGGTGAAGAAATCCGTCCACTGCGTGGTCGGGTCGCTCCAGTTCACCGCCGTCGCCGGCGCGGCGCCGCTGAACGGGACGAACGCGACGTGCGGTGGATCGATCGGGACGCTACTGCCGGCC
>JBEKLD010000009.1:0-44958 GCA_050010375.1 Vulcanimicrobiaceae bacterium | reverse complement strand
GAGCCCGAGACGCCGGTCACGCAGACGAAGGTGCCGAGTGGGATCTCGACGTCGACGCCGCGCAGGTTGTTGGCCTTCGCCCCGAGCACCGTCAGCAGGCTGCGCGCTTTGCGCCGGTGTTTGGGGATCGCGATAAACAGGCGGCCCGAGAGGTACGCGCCGGTCAGCGACTCGGGATTCGCTTCGATCTGCTCGATCGAGCCGACGCTCAGGATGCGGCCGCCTTCGGCGCCGGCGCCCGGCCCGATGTCGACCACCACGTCGGCCGAGCGCATCGTGTCCTCGTCGTGCTCGATGACGATCAGCGTGTTGCCGATGTCGCGCAGCGTCTCGAGCGTCGCCAGCAGCCGGTCGTTGTCGCGCTGGTGCAGCCCGATCGACGGTTCGTCCAGGATGTAGAGCACGCCGACCAGCGAGCTGCCGATCTGCGTCGCGAGGCGAATGCGCTGCGACTCGCCACCCGAGAGCGTCGTCGCGGTGCGGGCCAGGTTCAGGTAGCCCAAGCCCACGTTTTGCAAGAAGCCCAGCCGCGCCCGAATCTCCTTGAGGATCTGGTGCGCGATCAGCTGCTCGCGCTCGGTCGTGCGCAGGGTGGTGAAGAACGCCTCCGCCGCCTCGACCGAGAGCGTCGTCGTCTGGTGAATGTTCTGACCGGCGACGGTCACGGCGAGCGCCTCGGGCTTGAGCCGCGCGCCCTGGCAGACCTTGCAGGTCGAGGCGCTCATGTACTTCTCGATCTCTTCCTTGACGTAGTCGGAAGAGGTCTCGCTGTGGCGCCGCTGCAGGTTGTTGACGACGCCCTCGAACTGCGACTCGTACTCCCACTGCTTGCCCGAGCGCGATTCGTAGACGAACTTCTGCTTCTTGTCGGCGCCGTAGAGGATCGTCTCGACCACGTCCTCGGGGAGCTCTTCGACCGGCGTACTGGCCTTGCAGCGGCGCGAGCGCAACAGGCGCTCGACCTGCTGCAGGTAGTACGGATTCGTCGACGGATAGCGCCCCGAACCCAGGTTCTTCGACCACGGCACGATCGCGCCGTCGGCGATCGACTTGGTCCGGTCGGGGATGACCTTCCACGGGTCGATCTCGATCTTGACGCCCAAGCCGCTGCAGGCCGGACACGCGCCGTAGGGCGAGTTGAACGAGAACAGCCGCGGCTCGAGTTCCTGGAACGAGATGCCGCAGTAGGCGCAGGCGAACGACTCGCTGTAGGTCGCTTCGAGCCAGTCCTCGGTCGCCTGGGCCGTCCCGGCGTTGACCTTCGCCTGGTAGAGGACGGTCACGATCCCGGTCGAGAGCTTGAGCGTCGTCTCGATCGAGTCGGTCAGCCGCCCGCGCACGTCGGGCTTGACCACCAGCCGGTCGACGACGACCTCGACCGTGTGCTTGCGCTTCTTGTCCAGCTCGATCTTCTCGCGCAGCTCGCGGATCGCGCCGTCGACCCGGACCCGCGCGAAGCCCTCCTTGGCGACCTCCTCGAACAGCTTCTGGTACTCGCCCTTGCGGCCGCGGACGATCGGCGCGAGCAACTGGATGCGCGTCCCCTCGGGATACTCGAGGATCTGGTCGACGATCTGCTCGGCGGTCTGCGCCGAGACCTCACGCCCGCACTGGTAACAGTGCGGCTTGCCGATTCGCGCGTAGAGCAGGCGCAGGTAGTCGTAGATCTCGGTGACCGTTCCGACGGTCGAGCGCGGGTTGCGCGAGGTCGACTTCTGGTCGATCGAGATCGCCGGCGAGAGCCCCTCGATGTAGTCGACGTCGGGCTTCTCCATCTGCCCCAGGAACTGCCGCGCGTACGACGAGAGCGACTCGACGTAGCGGCGCTGCCCTTCGGCGTAGATCGTGTCGAAGGCGAGCGAGGACTTGCCGGATCCCGACAGCCCGGTGATCACGATCAGCCGGTTGCGGGGAAGCGTCAGGTCGACGTTTTTGAGGTTATGTTCGCGCGCGCCCTTGATGACGATCGCATCGAGGGCGTGCGGGGTCGCATCCGGCATCGCCCGTCACATGATCCGGCCGAGGGAGGAACGGTTCCAGCCGCCGGACGCCCGAGCGCCGGCGGCTCGCCCGTCTGGGCTAGGCCGGCGGCGCCGCCGCCGGCGGGGGAGCCGGCGGGATTTGATTGGCGGCGCGCAGGTTGAGGTACTCGCCGACGATCACCAGCGTCGCATAGGCGACGACCGCCTGCGTGATCACCGCGCTGACGACCGGCCCGATCAGCGGCGTGAAGCTGAAGGCGCCCCCGATGACATGGCCGATGACCGAGAGGACCGCGATGACGATCGCGATGATCAACGTCGGCACGAAGCGCGCGATGGTCAGCCGGAAGGACTCGGTGAGCGCGTCCATCGCCTGGCGGTCCCCGACGATCGCCGACGGAAACGCGTAGAGGGTGAACAGATAGAACGCCAGCAGCGAGAGCCCGAGGGTCGGGAGCGCGATGATGGCGGCGACGAGTGCCAGGACGACCAGGCCGATCCCGACCAGCACGATCCGGCCCACGTCGCGTTGGAACGCGACCGTTCCGTCGCCGAGCGTGGCGGTGCCGCGCGCCCAGGCCGCCCCGGCCATCCCGGTCGTGTAGGCGACCGTGACGATGTAGCCGACCAGCGCGACCAGGCCGGCCAGCAGGCCGCCGCCGACGCCGACCGTGCGGGTGATGGTGACGTCACCGCTGGAGACGATGTAGGCCGGCGCCAAGACGAGCGCGTTCACGAGTCCCACGATGAGCCCGACGATGACCCCGGGGACGATGATGACCCAGTTGCGCGTCAGGAGGCCCCAGGCGCGCACGAAGACATTTTCGACCGGTTGCTCGACCATGGCGGGCGGTTTCGCGCCCTCCCCAACCGGTTCCCGGGGCAGGCGAGCGGTTTTAAGCCGGGTGGCGGCCGGCCAGCGGGAGGACCCCGAGCACGTCGTCGATCGCCGGGACGGTCGCGTCCGGTGGGCGGGCGCCCAGTGGGAGGGGGATCGCGTGGACGTCGATCAGGACGGTGAACAGCCCGGCCTCGGCGGCCCCGACGATGTCGCGGTCGTAGCGGTCGCCGACCATCGCCGAGCGCTCCGGGACGCTGCCCAGCACCTCGCAGGCGTGGCGGAAGAGCGCCGGGTTGGGCTTCACCATCCCGACCTCGTCGGCCAGGAAGAACGCGTCCATCCGCTCGCGCAGCCCGAGCCGGTCGATCTTGTCGTGGTGCGTCTCGGCGAATCCGTTCGTCACCAGGCCCAACCGGCAGCCCCGCGCCCGCAGCGTGGCCAACAACTCGAGTGACCCGGGCGCCAAGCTCAGGACGTCGTCGCGGGCCTCGACGTAGGCCGCCGCGGCCCGGGCGGCCAACGCCCGGTCGTCGAGCCCGACCGCGCGCAGCGCCTCGTACCACATCCGCTGGCGCTCGTCGGCGATCTGGAGCGTCAGATGCTCGTCGGTCAGCGCCGACCAGAAGCCGACGGTCGCACCGGTGTACGCGTCGGCTAGCGCGCGGGCGTCGATACCGCGCTCGCGACCGATCATCTCGGAGACCGTCCGCGCCGCCGTCCGATATGCCAGCGTGTCGTCGTGCAACGTATCGTCGAGGTCGAACAGGACGCAGTCCAGTTTCACGGCGCTCCGCCCCACGCTCCGCGCCCCCCACGCCTTCGGCGCGGGCCCCCCAGGCGGCGGCAGCCCATCATCACGCTGCTCCGATTGCGATACCCCGAGGGGGCTGCCAACACCATCACCTTAGAATCGTACCAGGAACGAGCGCAGCGCGAACGGACCGAGCGCGAAGACCAGCTCTTCCTCCACGATCGCGGCGTCGCCCGGAACCGGGCGCTCGACGGCGTCGATCGGCTGGGCTTCGCGCATCCGGCCGCCACAGCGCAGCGCGACTCGGCGGGCGACGCCGTCGCACTCGCGCACCCGCACGACGACCGCCGCGCCGTCGTCGGACGGATAGGTCGCCACGATCAGGACGGCGCTGTCTTCGCAGGTGAACAGCCGCACGCGATCGTCGTCGGCGTAGGCCAGCCAGCCGTGCTCGAGCGCCGAGATCGTCGCGCCGGCCGTCGGCACCAGCGCGTAGGCCAGCTGCTGCTCGCCGCGGTCGGCGCGAGGATCGGGCCAGCGCGGCGCGCGCAGCAGCGAGGTCCCCAAGCGAATCCCGCCGTCGCGCAGGCCGAGCGCGCTCCAGCCGTAGAGATCGGGCGTGAACACCGCCAGTCCGTGGCCGCCGGCCTCGACGTGGGCCCAGCGCTGGCCGGGGACCTCGAAGCGCGCGCGTTCGGCCTCGGTCGTCGGATAGGGCGTGCGCACCCGCGTGCCGTGCGGCTCGCCGAAGCGTACTTCGCTCGCCGCCAGCGCGACGCGGTGCTCGGCCCGCAGCAGCACGTGGTCGGCCTGCCAGTCGACGGCCAACTCGACCCGCAACCACGGCTCGTCCTCGTGCAGCGCGACGCGCATCGTCGCGCGCGAGCGTCGCCCGATCGTCAGCCGCACGACTAGCGCGTCGTCTTCGACGGCGGTGCCGGTCGGGCGCACCCGGACCTGCTTGCGGATGTAGCCCGCGTCGATGTTCCAGGCGTCCCATTTGGTCGGGCGGTCGACGTAGGCGACGATCCCGTTGGCGACCGCGACCAGGTTCGGACCGTCGATGGCACCCAGCTCGACGACCGTCCCGTCGGCGCGCAGCCGCGCGCGCACGAAGGCGTTCTCGACGATCCACTCTTCGCCGTCGCGACGGGGCGCGACCGCCGGCGGCGTGGCGAGCTGCAGCTCGCTGCGCGGGAGGATCGAGGTCGCCGAAGCGCTGACGCGCGCCAAAATCGCCTGCGCGTGGTCGTACTCCTGGTGGACGTCGGCGTAGACCGCGCCGATCGACGTCCCGGGTAAGACGTCGTGGAACTGCGCCCGCAGGACGATCCGCCACGCGCTGCGCAGATCCTCGGCCAACGACCGGCGCACCGCCTCGGGCGCGCGCACGGCGACGCACCACGCGGCCAGCTCCTCGGCGTGCCCGAGGCCGCGCTCGAGCGCGGCGTTGCGCGCCTTCACATCGTGGTGGGTCGTGTACGTTCCGCGGTGCGTCTCCAAGTACAGCTCGCCGCGATGCGGCGGCAGCGCCTCCGCGCGCAGCGTGCCGAACCAGGCCGCCAACTGCGTCCAGCCGCGCGAGCCGCCACCGACCTCGGCGACCTGTTCGTCGGTCGCGCCGCCGCCGCCGTCGCCGTAGCCGACCAGCAGCGGCTCGTCGCGCTCGCGCGCGCGCGCGACGCGCGCGTCGTCGAGGCCGCCTTCGTAGGCGTCGATCACCGCGGCGGTCACCGCCGCACCGTCGTCGCCGACCCAGCGGAACTGCGGATACGGCCAGCGCGTCCGCTCGTTCCACTGCAGCTTCGTCGTGGCGAAGTACGGGACACCGGCGTGCGCGGCCAAGCTCGGGAACGTCCCCGGGAAGCCGAAGGTGTCGGGGAGCCAGGCGACGCTCGGCTCGACCCCGAGTTGGTCGCGCATCCAGCGGATCCCGTGCGCGAACTGCCGCAGCAGCGACTCGCCGCTGGGCGCGTGACAGTCGGGCTCGACCCACATCGCTGCGATGCCGGCGTCCCAGCCCGTTCCGACGTGCGCGCGGATCCGCTCGAACAGCGCGCGGTCGGCCGCGGCGACCCAGGCGTAGAGCTGCGGCTGACTCTGCGCGAAGACGTACGGCATCGTCTCGACCTGCCGCAGCGCCGTCGCGAACGTGCGCAGTGCCTTGCGTCGCGTCGCGTCGTAGGTCCACAGCCAGGCGACATCGAGGTGGGCGTGGCCGATCAGCGGGACCTCGACGGCGCGCCCGTCGACCGCCGGCGCGCCGACCTCGAGTTCGAGGGTCGTCGCCGGGCTTTGCGCGGCGCGCGCCAGCATCCAGCGCCAGCGCGGGCCGTCGCCGGAGGGGAGACCGCTGGTCGGGATCGCGCGCCGCTCGACCTCGAGGGTCAACTCGTGCTCGCCGAGCATCGGTGGCAGCACGATCGTCGCGTGCTGCAGGTCGAACGCGCCGCGCACGACGCCGTCGATCCGCAACAGCGCACCGGTGCGCGTGGCGTACGTCAGGCGCACCGGTTCGGCCGGGAAGGTCGCGGTCGTGCTCAGCGTGACGGTCGCCTGGCTGCGCTCGCGCGGCACGAGCTGCAGGCGCATCAGCCGGCGACCGCGTGTGCGCGCAGGTGCGGCAACAGCGCCGCGGTCACCACCTGCGGCTGCTCGCGCTGGAGGAAGTGGCCGCAGTCCGCCACCAGCTGCAGGCGGTACGGTGCGGCGAAGTGGGCCTCCGCCCCATCGGCGCTGGCGGGTAAGGTCGCGCCGTCGTCGCGCCCCATCAGGGTCAGCGTGGGGACCGTCAAGCGCGGCACCGCCTCGAGTGCCGCGCGCTCGGCCGCGTAACGCTCCTCGCCGGGAGCGAACCCCCAGCGTTGGCGATACGAGGAGAGCACGACCGGAACGAAGTCGGGATTCGCGAACGAGGTGGCGGTTGCGTCGTACTCGGCCTCGCCGAAGCGCCAGCCCGGCGCCCAATAGCCCCACAGCGCGCGGCAGAACGCGTGCCGGTTCGCCTGCAGCTCAGCCTCGCCGCGCGGCGTCGCGAAGTACCACTGGTACCAATAGGCGCGCGCCTGCGCGATCGAGAGCCGCTGCGCGGCGACGTTCGTTCCGTACGCGACCGCCAGCGTGCACAGCGAGCGCACGCGCTGCGGGGCGAGCGCGGCCACCGCGTAGCCGGCGCGCGCGCCCCAGTCGTGGCCGACGTAGTCGAAGCGCGCCAGGCCCAGCGCGTCGGCCAGCGCCAGCACGTCGAAGGCGAGCGCGCCGATCTCGCCGCTGCGCGGCGCGCCGTCGACCAGGGCGGTCGGTCCGAAGCCGCGCACGAACGGCGCGATCGTGCGGTAACCCGCCGCGACCAGCGCGGGCACGAGCGCGTCCCAGGTGCGCGCGTCGTCGGGGAAGCCGTGCACCAGCAGCACCGGCGGCCCGTCGCGCGGGCCGCGCTCGTAGTAGGCGATGCGCGCGTCGCGCGTCGCCGCGTAGGCCGGCTCGCTCATCGCTCGCCGTCGAAATAGTCGAGCTGCGGGCGGCTACGCACGAGGGTGTTGGTGACCTCGACCATCACTTTCTCGGAGTCGGGGTAGAAGCAGACGTCGGCGGTGTCGCTGTTGGCGACGATCAGCAGCAGCGCGTCCTCGGCGCCGTCGTTCCACAACCGGTGCGCGCCGTGCTCGTTGGTCGGGAAGGCGACCACGTCACCGCGCCGCAGCGCGAACGTCCCTTGCGGCGAGCGCAGCGTCGGCGTCCCGGCCAGCACGACCAGCAACTCCTCCTCGGCCGTGTGCCAATGGTAGGGACAAGTGTGCGTCCCGTGCGGGAGCTTCCACACGGCGGATTCCAACCGGCTGCTGCCGATCAGCCGGCCCAGCTCGGCGCCGAGCGAGAGGAACGGTGGCGGCTCGCCGGCGACGAGCGCGTACGCCAGCTCGTCGACGTTCGCGCGGAAGGTCGCGACGCCCACGCGCGCCGCGAACATCGCGTCGAGCGCGGCGCGCGCGTTGCCGAAGACGCAGTCCCCATCGCCGACGAGCAGGTGGCGGAGCAGCGGCTTACGCAGCGCGCGCAGCGAGAGCGCGGCCGCGGCCGGATCGGCGAGCTTGGCGTCGGGCATCAGCGTCAGCGCGCCGGCCGGCGTCCCCCAGATCGCGTCGCCGACGATCGCCGCGGCCCGCACGGGGTCGATCAGCGCGATCTCGCCGGGCGTCTTGAGGCCGGTGAAGCCGAGCACACGCCAGCCGTGGACGACGTCGCCGGGCGCGAGCATCGCGTCGGGCGGACGCAACAGCTCCGGCGCGTCGAGCGCGGGGGCGAGGACGCGCGCGCCGGTCGCAGCCGCGACGGCGGCGCTGCCGCGCTCGTGATCGCGGTTGGTGACCACGACCGCGGCGACGCCGCGCGTGCGCAGCTCGGCCAGCAGCGCCTCGTCGGGCTCGATCGGATCGACGACGAGATTCCCCTCGTTGCTCTCGACGAAGAATCCGTTGAAGTCGAGATTGCGGTCGGCTTGCCAGCGCGACCAGGACCAGACCCCGGGGACCACTGTCTGCCGCATCCCGGGACTTCCGACGTCAGCCCGCCGCGCTCCTCATCGGGGTCGCAGCGGCGCGTGCCGCGTGCTCGGCGGCGAGCGCACCGAAGGTGAGCGCGAGCCCGAGCTGCGCGCCGGCGCCAGGGTACTCGCCGCCGAACGCCGCGTCGGCATCGTTCCCGCACGCGTAGAGCCCGGGGATCGCGCGGCCGTCGGCGTCGAGGACCCGCGCGTCGACGTCGGTGCGCAGGCCGAGGCTCGTTCCGAGCGGCGTCGGCACGACCGCGACCGCGTAGTACGGCGGTCGTTCGATCGGACCCAGGCACGGATTCGGCGCCTGGCGCGGATCGCCGCTCGCGCGGTCGTAGACGTTCGCGCCTTTGCCGAAATCGTCGTCGACACCGCTGCGCGCGAACGCGTTGTGCCGCTCGACGGTGCGGCGCAGACCGAGCGGGTCGACGCCGATCGCGGCGGCGAGGCCGTCGAGCGTGCTCGCCCGGTGGAGGTAACCGCGCCGCACCCAACGCCCAGGCCGCAGCTCGTGCGGACGGACCAGGCCGAGACCGTAGCGCCACAGGAACCGCCGGTCGCAGATCAGCCAGGCGGGGATCGTCGCGATCCGCGAGTGCGCGGCGTACATCGCGCGCACGAATTCGTGATACGGCGCGGCCTCGTCGACGAAGCGCGCCCCGGCCGCGTCGACGGCGACCAGACCCGGCTTGCCACGGTCGAGCACGATGTGGGGAAAGACCGCCGTCGTCCCGTCGCGACGGCGCGCCAGCGAGCTGGGAAACCACAGGGCGTTGCCGCCGCCCGGCGCGCCGAGCACACCCCCGACCGCCTGGGCCAACGCCAGCGTCTCCCCGGTGCAACCTTCGTAGGCCGGCGTCGCGTCTGCCACGGGTGCCGGCAAGTACCGCGCGCGCAGCGCGGCATTGGCGGGAAATCCCCCGCCGGCGAGGACGACGCCGCAGCGCGCGGCAACGAACCGCGCCGCGCCGTCGCGCAGCAGCGTGACGCCCCTGACGCGGTCGCCGTCATGCTCGAGCGCGCTGACCGTCGCCTCGAACCAGACCTCGCCGCCGTGCGCCAGTAGCGCGGCGTAGAGCCGCGCGATCAGGGCGTTTCCGAGCACCAGGCGCGTCCCGCGCGGGTAGCGGAGCCGGTCCAGCGCGTAGCGGGCGACGAGCCGCAGCGCGAGCAGAGTCGCCGGCGGCGAGGCCGGGACGCGCAGCAGTTGTGCGACCTCACCGCGCGTCACCATCATCCCGCCGAAGACGGTGAACTCCGGCAGCGTGTCGCGCAGGCGCGCGAAGCGCGCGCCGAGCCGCCGGCCGTCGAACGGAAGCGGCTCGAGCGATCGTCCGCCGGCGAGCGCGCCCGGCACGTCGGGCCGGTAGTCCGGCGCGTGCGGGTAGACCCGAAACGGGACGCCGGCGCCCGCGAGCGCATCGAGGATGCGCGGCGCGGCGTCGAGATAGCGCACGCGCAAGGCGCGCTCGGCGCGCTCACCGACCAGCGCGTCGAGATAGCGCAGCGCGCGCTCGCGGTCGTCGTGGATCCCGAGCGCCGCCTGCTGCGCGTTGCCCGGTACCCAAACGCTCCCCGACGAGCACGCCGTCGTTCCACCGACTTGCGCACTCCGCTCGAGGACGAGGACGCGCAGTCCGTCGAGCGCACCCACCAGCGCCGCGGTCAGGCCGCCGGCGCCGGCGCCGACCGCGATCAGATCGTAGGCGGCGTCGCCGCTCACAGCTCCAGCTGGATCGACCCGCGCTCGTCGGGATCGAGGATCTTGTCGGACATCTCGTGCTTGATCGCCTCGTGCTCGGGGTGGCTCTGATAGCGCCGCCAGGCGTCCCAGTCATCGAACTCCGCGACGAGCGCGACCGTGAAGCGTTGGTTCGGCCCCGCGTTGCGTCCGGCGGTGATCGAACGGATCGCGTCGATCGTCGCCGGCATCGCGTTCCACGACGTGACTAGACGCTCGATCTCGGCGTCGGGGACGCCGGCTTTGACCTTCCCGAAAAACACGTGACGGATCATGATGCGGCTCCGTTGCGGCGGCTATCGACGCGCGGCAGCTCGTTGGCCGGCACCGACACGACGATGAAGACGAGGTTCTCGAGCCCGGTGTTCTCGAGCGAGTGCCGCACCCCGATCGGGATGAACAGCGCGGTGTGCGGCTCGACGACGAACCGGTCGTCGCCGAGCGTCATCAGCCCCTTCCCCGAGAGGAAATAGTAGATCTGCTCGGTCTCGGTGTGGGTGTGCAGCTCGACGTAGCCCTTCGGTTCGTACGACGAGATGCGGAAATCGTAGTACTTGGTCGGGCAGTTGTCGGGGTTGATGAGCAGCTTCGAGAGCGCGCCGTAGTGGCCGGGCGCCTCGATCCAGGGAACCTCTTCGATGCGCACGACGCGCACGCCGGTGGTCGGATCGTTCGTCATTCGTCTCCCCAGCCGAAGTTCGGCATCGGATGCGGGCGCGGGGGCAGATCCCAGCTCCCGGTGGCAAGTGGGCGGGCGTCACGGTCGACGCGCACGTCCAGCACGGCGGGGCGCCCCGCGGCGAGGGCGGCCTCGAGTTGGGGCGCAAAGTCCGCCGGCCGCTCGACCGTCGCACCGAGCGCGCCCATCGAGCGCGCCATCAGTGCGTAGTCGGCGCTGTACAGCGCGCCACTGCGATCGGTGAAGCTCGTCGCCAGCTCGCGGTCTTCGCCGAAGTACCCGAGCTGCTGGTCGCGGATCGCGCAGTAGCCGGAGTTGTTCCAGACGACCCAGACGACGGGGATGTCGTACTCGACCGCGGTCAGCACCGCGCTCGCGTTCATCACGAAGCCGCCGTCGCCGCAGACGGCGACGACCGGCGTCTCGGGCGCGGCGAGCTTGGCGCCGAGCGGCGCGCCGACGCCGAACCCCATCGAGGCGAAGCCCCAGGTCTGGAGCAACGTTCGTGGCGCGTGCGCGTCGTAGGCCGAGATCAACCAGTTGTGGTGGACGCCGACGTCCGAGACGACGATCCCGTGCGCCGGAACGACGCGGCGCAGGTCGGCGACGAGCCGCTCCGGGCGCATCGGCACGGCCTCTGAGCTGCCCGGCGGGATCGTCGCCGCGTCCCAGCGTTCCTGCCAGGCGGCGATCCGCGCGTGCCACGGTGCGCGCGCCGGTCCCGCCGCGCAGCGCGCGAGCAGTTGCTCGAGGACGAGCTTCGCGTCGCCCAGGATCGCGACGGCCGGCTCGAAGTTCTTCCCGATCTCGGTCGGATCGATGTCGACGTGGATCAAGCGCGCCGGCGGGATCGCGTAGGTGAAGCCGGGCAGCCACGCGCTGGTCGCGCGATCGTCGAAGCGCGTCCCCAGCGCCAGGATCACGTCGGCGTTGCGGCAGGCGCCGTTGGCGGGCAGCGATCCGTTGCGTCCGGTGGCGCCGAGACTCAGCGGATGCCGCGCGTCGAACGTCCCCTTGCCGAACGGCGTCGTCGCGACCGGGATGCGCAGCTTCTCCGCCAGCGCGCGCAGCGCCGCTTCGCCGCCGGCGAGTTCGACGCCGTGACCGGCGACGATCACCGGCCGCTCCGCCTGCGCGAGCAGCTGCGCCGCTTCCTCGATCGCGGCCGGATCGCCGGCCGGGCGATGCCAGTGCTGCTCGGCCCAGTTCTCGCGCGCGTCGGCAGCCTCGTCGACCGGCTCGACGAAGACGTTGAGCGGGACGTCGATGTGCACCGGTCCCGGCCGGCCGTTGGTCGCCAGCGCGAATGCCTGGCGCAGCGCGAGCGGGAGCATCTCGGCCCGCGTCGGCTGGAAGCTGCGCTTGACGTAGGGCCGCAGCACGTTGACGAAGTCGCCCTGAAAGTATCGGCCGCTCTCCTGGAACGGTCCGCGGTTCCACTGCGAGGTTGGGACGTTGCCGGTGATGTTCACCATCGCCGATGAGTCGGCCATCGCGGCGGCGATCGCGACGACGAGGTTGGCCGAGCCGGGACCGCACGAGGTGAACGTCGCGACCGGCCGCTGCGCGACGCGAAAATACCCCTCGGCCATGAAGGCGGCGATCGCCTCGTGATGGACCGAGATCGTCGCGATCTCGTCGGTCCGCTCGACCAGCCCGTCGAGCAGCCCCAAGATGCCGTGCCCGCAGAGTCCGAACGCGTACGGAACCCGCTGCCGGATCAGAAACTCGGTGATGTACGCAGCCCCCGTCTCGGTGGGTTTGCGGCGGGTGGGAATCATTCAGGGGCTCCTCCGAGGTAGGCTTCGGCGAGCAACCGTTCGTCGAGCATCTCGGCGGCGAGGCCGGAGCGGGCGATCCGTCCGTCTTCGACGACGTAGGCGGTGTGGGCGAAGCGCAACGCCGCCCGGGCGTTCTGTTCTACGACGAAGACGGTCAATCCGTCGGCGTGCAGTTGGGCCAGCGCCGCATAGAGCTCGCCGACGACGCGCGGCGCGAGGCCGGTCGACGGCTCGTCGAGCAGCAGTAACTTCGGTTCGTTCATCAAGGCGCGCGCGATCGCGACCATCTGCTGCTCGCCCCCGGAGAGCAGACAGCACAGGCGACTGCGTAGCGGCGCAAGCTTCGGAAAGACCTCGAAGAGCCAGCGGGCTCGCGCCGAACGCCGCTCGGCGGTCGCGTAGTAGGCGCCCATCTCGACGTTCTCGGCGACGGTCATCATCGGGAACAAGGCGCGTCCTTCCGGCGCGTATCCGATCCCGAGCCGAGCCCGACGCGAGGTCGAGAGCGCCGCGATCGATACACCTTCGAAGAAGACGTCACCGCCGGTGATCGGGATCTGGCCCATGATGGCGCGCAGCAGCGTCGTCTTCCCGACGCCGTTGGCACCGATCGCGGTCACCGCCCCGCCGTGGGGGACGCCGAGGTCGATGTCGTGCAGCACGGGCAGCTTCCCGTAGCCGGCGCAGACGGATTCCAGCCGCAGCAGATCAGCCGCCAATCCCGGCCACCTCGTCGAGGGCGCCGCTGCTGACGCCGATGTAGGCATCGAGCACGATCGGATCGCGGAAGACGCGCGCGGGCGGGCCCTCCGCGATCACCTTTCCGAAGTCGAGCACGTAGACGCGCTCGGCGATCGTAGCGATCGCCGGGAGCACGTGCTCGATCGCGACGACCGCGCAGCCGCGGCCGGCGGCGTTGCGCAGCACCGCGTGCACGCGCGCGATCTCGACCGGCGTCATCCCGGCCATCGCTTCGTCGAGCAACAGCACGTCGGGACCCAGCGCCAGCGCGCGCGCGATCTCGAGCAGTCGCAGCTGACCCGGCGGCAAGGCTTCGGGGAGCCGCGACCAGACCTCCAGCAGGCCCACCTGGGAAAGGACGCGCCGCGCTTCGGCGACCGCAGCGCGACGCGTTGGGTGCACGCTCGCGGCCGCCAACACGACGGTCTCCCAGACGCTCAGTGTGGCGAACAGCCGGCTCGTTTGGAACGTGCGCGCGATCCCGCGCCGCGCGATCGCGTCGGGTCGGCCACCGCCGATGCCGCTACCACGAAACACGACCCGGCCACCGGTCGGCACCGCAAAGCCCGTGATGACGTCGAACAGGGTGCTTTTCCCCGCGCCGTTTGGGCCGATGATGCCGACGACTTCGCCGCGCGCGATCCACAGATCGACGCCGTCGACGGCCGCGACCCCGCCAAAGTGCTTTGCGAGCCGCTCGCACACCAGCACCGGTTCGCCGGCGCCGCCGGCCGGCAGCCGCGCCGGCGCATCGGCGGCGCTCACCGCCGACGGCGGCGGCGGGCTCCAGACGGCCAGCCGCTTGAGTTTGCCGCGCGCCTGCAACATCGCCGAGATGCCACCCGGCATCGCGACCGCCATCAGCACCGTGATCGAACCGAGCACGACTTGCTCTTCCAACGGAAAGCGCGCCCACAGCACCTGGCCGATCAGCGAGATCAAGACCGCGCCGAAGAGCGGCCCCCACATCGAACCGATCCCGCCGACCAGCACCATCAGCACGACTTGCAGTTCGGTCGTGCTGCTGAAAGCGCTCGGCGGATCGAGGTACCCGACGTTCCACACGTACATCACGCCGCACAGCGCCGCCAGCGCCGCGCTGAGCGCGAAGGCCAGCACCTTGATGCGCCCGACCGGCACCCCGGCCGCCCGCGCCGCCGGCTGGTCGTCGCGAATCGCCATGCACTGCAAGCCGAACTTCGAGTTGATCAGCAGCTGGGTCAGGACGATCGCTCCCAGCGCCAGGACGATCATCACCGTGGCGGACTCGCGTGGCGTTGCGACCGACGGGACCGACGTACCCATCGCGCCGCCGCTGACGCTGCTGGCCACGATCTCGCCGAGCCGCCCGAGCCCGAACATGCCCAGCGTGAAGAACACTCCCGCCAACCGGAGCATCACCGCGCCCATTGGGATCGCCACGCAGACCGCAGCCAGTGGCGCGATGATCGCAGCCTCGTACCACGTCAGCCGGAAGAAGAGCATCAGGCCGACCGCAACGTACGCGCCCAGGCCGAAGAAAGCGATCTGGCCGAACGAGAGGTAGCCGGTCAGGCCGCTGATGACGTTCCAGCCGTAAGCGAGCACGACGAAGAGCGCGGTCGAGAACACGATCTGCTGCTGATACGCGTTCCCCCGCAGCGCGATCCCCAGCGCGAGCAGCGTGCCCGCCGCCAAGACGACCCACTCGGGCCGCAGCGCTCTCATACGCGCGCCGTCCGGCCGAGCAGGCCTTGCGGCCGGAACACGAGGATCAGGATGAACAGGATGTAGACGACCGCCGCCGCCGCGTCCGAACCGAACACGAACGAGGTCGTCACCTCGGCGACACCCAGGATCACGGCGGCCAGGAACGCGCCGATGTAGTTCCCCAACCCGCCCAGCGCGATGACCGTGAACGCCTGGACGGTCAGCGGCCCGCCGCTCGAGTTCTGAAACGGGATCAGGGTGATCGTCAACGAGCCGGCGGCGCCGGCCATCGCGCAGCCCAGCCCAAAGGTGAGCACCCGAATGCGGCGGATGCTCAGGCCGCAGGCCGCCGCCCCGGCCGCGCTCTGCGAGGTCGCGCGGACCGCCTTCCCGCTCATCGTGTGGGTGAGCCAGACGTGCACGGCGATCGCGAAGGCGAAGGCGACCGCCGAGCAGACGAGCAGATTCTCCGGCAGCTGGATCCCGAACACGCCGACCGAACCCTCGAGGAACGGCACCGATTGCACCTGCGCCCCCCACAGCAGCAGGCCGATGTTCGCCACGACGTACGAGAGGCCGAAGGTCGCCAAGAGCGTCCGCAACTCGCCGGCCGGACCCGCCACCACGAGCCGCTCGAGGATGCCGCGCTGCACCAGCACGCCCACCACGAACATCAAGAGCGCGGCGGCGGGCAACGCCGCCAGCGGGTTGACGTGCAGCTCGAACAGCGTAAGCGTCAACAATCCGCCGACGACGATGAAATCACCGTGCGCCAAGTTCACGATCTTCATCACGCCGTAGATCAGGTTGAGTCCCGAGGCCATCAGGAGGTAGACGCCTCCCCACAGGACTCCCGTCAGCACCAGCGTCAGGATCGTGACGACCACGGCCGGAGGCTACATCCAGCCAGGATGCGGGAACACGGCCGCGCCGTTCGCGCTGGCGGCCGGCCAGACCAGCAGCTGCTTCCCGTTCTGCCATTGAATGACGTATGAAGAGAAGCCGGTTTGCTGGCCGGGCGGGTTGAGCTTGAACGGGCCGAGGATCGTGTCGACCGAGTGACCGTGCACCCACTGCAGGATCTTCTCTTGATCGAGGCTACCGACCGCGTTGACGGCCGTGGTCAGCAGCTTGAGCGCCGTATACGAGAGCGCCGCGTGATAGTCGGGGTCGCGATTGAACTTCGCGTGGAAGGCCTTGACGAACTCCGCGTTCCCCTTCGTGCTCAGGGTCGGAAACCAGAGCGTGTTGGCGAAGACGTCGTTGGCGGCCGGGCCGAGCGCTTGGGAAAACTCGGGCTCGACCGGGCCGACGCTGAAGGCATACATCTTGGCGTGGAAATTCTGCGCCTTGGCGGCCCGGACGATCCCTTCCGAGTCGGCCAAGAAGGTGCCGCCGATCAGCAAGTCCGGATTGGTGGCGGCCGCTTTGAGCACCAGCGGGCCGAAGTCGGTCGTGGTCGGCGGATACGCCTCCTCGAACACGATCTTCAGCCCGCGGGCGGCAGCCTCGTCTTTGATCGCGTTCGCCAGCGCCGAGGGGAACGGTGAGTTCTGATACAACAGCGCGACGGTCTTCACGCCGTGCCGCGCGGCGAACTCGATCATCGGCGCCATGTATTGCGGCGTCTGCGCGATCGCTTGGAACACGAACGGGTGGCTCCCGTCGAAGGACTGTGGGTTCGCGTCCATCGACGGCATCGCCATCTTGGCCCGGTCGACGGCCGGCGCCACCGCTGCGGTGATCTGCGAGCTGTACGGTCCCAGGACCAGATCGACCTTATCGTCGCTGATCAGCTTTTGGTACAAGGCTAGCGCGGTCGCCGGCGTGCTCTGATCGTCGTAGTGGACCAGCTCGATCTTCTTCCCCAGCACGCCGCCGCGCGCGTTGATCTCGTCGGCGGCCAGCTCGTAGCCTTGGCGGTCGAAGACCGAGGGCGCCGCCAGCGTCCCCGTCTCGCTGACCGAGAACCCGATCTTGATCGTGTCGGCCGCCCGCACCGGTGCGACCTGAACGATCGTCAGGGCGAGCAGCGCGATCGGGGCGATGATCCGACGAATGCGATTGACCATGAAGACCCTCCTTAGGCTGCGATGTTCTCTTGCTCGTGTGCGTGTTTGGTCAGGGCGATGAAGCGGTAGACTCCGTGGACGAATTTTCCGTACGGCGCGGTGATGAACAATCCGGCGACCACGCCCAAATGGATGGCCAGCAACGCGCCGACGGCACTGGTCGAGCGAAACGCCAGCAGCGCCAGCCCGGTCAGCGCCGTCAGCTCCAACAGGCCGAGGAACGCGTAGTCGAGCGCGACCATGCGCGAGTCCATCGGGCGCACGTCGCTGCGCCGCTTGACGACGACGAGGCCGGCGACGCCGATCGCCAGCGCGATCCCGCCCCCGGCGCCGAGTGCGACCGGGACGCTCGCCAGCGGATACGGCGGCAGCAGGTGCAGAAATTCTTGCTCGAACGCGGCGCTGATCGTCGCGGCCAGGTCGGCCAGAAAACCCCAGACGACCAGGCCGTGCAGGAAGCGCCGGCGCCCCGAGGAGCGCTGCTCGTCGTAGCAGCCCGCACCGCCGCCCTTGAGGTAGGTCAGCGCCAGCGCCTGGTGCAGCGCGGTGCGCAGCGACGCGCCGGAGACGAACCCGCCGCCGATGTCGCGCGCGTAGTCGCGCGCGCCGAGCGCGACGCAGACGGCACCGTAGACGGTCAGCGCGAGCGCCGCGACGAGCAGCGCCGCGTACGGCAGCAAGCGGTAGAACGCGCCGGGACCCGTCTGCGGGGTCCACAGCGCTGCGCCGCCGGCGAAGGCGACGATGGCCAGCGCGACGATCGCGATGCCGGCCAGCGCCGTCGCGAGCGAGACGCCGCCCGGCGTGCGGACCAGCCGGCCCAACAGCGAGGGCCGCGCGTAGCGCGCGTACGTCTCGACCCGCGCCGCCGCCATCACCGCGGGGATGTCGATCGCGTAGGCGTGTGGCGGGGTGAACATGCAGGCGTCGTAGCACATGCGGCAGTCGTGGCACAGGTTCGCCAGGTACGCGACGTCGCCGTCGCCGATCGCCGTGCGGAGCTGCGCCGCGCCGAACATCGCGCAGAACCCCTCGCAGTACCGGCAGGCGTTGCAGACGAGGAGCTGGCGATCTAGCTCGGCGGTCAGGTCAAGCTCGAGCATAGCGCGCCGCCGCGGCGCCCGCGAGCCGCCCGAAGACGGAGCCGATCGTCAGACCGAAGCCCGCCAGGTATCCACGCGAGAGGATGTTGCCCGCCATGCACTCGCCGGCCGCGAACAGGTTTTCGAACCGTGCGCCGTCGGCCGCGACGACGTGCGCCTGCGCGTCGACCTCGACGCCCAGATAGGTGAACGTCACGCCGGGGCGCAGCGGGTAGCCGTAGTAGGGCGGGGTATCGATCCGTTGCGCCCAGTTGGATTTCGGCGGCGTGATGCCATCCGTCGCGCAGCCGTCGAGGACGCCGAGCCGCACCGACTGCCGCAGTCTCACGGCGGCGTTGAACTCCGTGACCGTGCGCTCCAGCGCGGCCGCGTCGAGACCCAGCTCGACGGCCAGTGCCGCCAGCGTATCGGCTCGCTCCGGACGGTACGCCGACGGGATGAACTTCCAAACGGTCTTCGCGTCGAAGATCGCGTAGGCGCTCTGCTGCTTCCGTTGCGCGATCAGCTTGCCCCAGATCGCGTAGCGCTTGGGCCACAAGTCTTCGCCCTCGTCGTAGAAGCGCCGGCCGTCGACGTCGACGACGATGCCGAACGGGATCGCGTCGATCCGCGTCACGATGCCGCCGTCGAAGCGCGGCGCGCGCGCGTCGACCGCCACGCAGTGCAAGCCGCGCGGATCGCCGATCCGGCGCGCGCCGATCTCGTACATCGCTTTGAGCGCGAGCCCCGTGTTGTACGGCGTCCCGCGAATCGTGAAGCGCGAGGCAGCGTCGCCCCAGTACTCGCGCAGCCATTCGACGTCGGCCTCGAAGCCGCCGGCGGCGACGACGACGGCGCCGGCGGCCACCCGCTCCTCGCGCTCAGCCCGTTGGTAGACGATCTGCTCGACGCGACTCCCGGCACCGACCAGCGCGCGAACCGTCGCCTCGTATTCGATCTGCACGCCCAGCCGCAGCGCGGTGTCGTAGTAGGTGTTGGCGAGCTGCTTGCCGCCGCCCAGGAAGAAGCCGTTGGTTCGACCGAGATGCAGCGTTCCGGTCAGCGGTCGTTGCCAGCGGATCCCCTGTTCGCTCATCCAGGCGGCCAGGTTCGTCGACTCGCCGATCGTCAAGCGCGCCAGCGCTTCGTTCGTCTCCCCGCCCGTGACGCGCAGCAGGTCGTCGAAGAACTCCGCCTCAGGATACGCGCCGGTCGCCGCCTCGTTCGGCTCGGCGTGCGCGAGGCGGATGTCGCGCGTATGACGCGTGTTCCCGCCGCGCAGGTGGACGGGCGCGCGCTCCAGCAGCAAGACGCTCGCGCCCGCGCGCCGGGCCGTGATCGCGGCGCAGAGGGCCGCGTTCCCTCCGCCGCAGACGACGACGTCGACCTCCGCCATGACGTCGGGGATCGCTTGCGACGGCCGCGCCACGGAAACGGAAGACATTTGTGTCGGCCGAATTGTAGGACAATGATCGTGGGCCCGTCAATACATGCCTCGATGGCTACCGACGGTGCGACCTCTCGCGCCGATCTCGACGCGACCAATCGGCTGCGCGACGCGATCACCTCGGGCCGCTTTCAGCCCAACGAAAGGCTGATCGAGAAGGACCTGGTCGAGTTGCTCGGCACCAGCCGCGGCAGCGTACGCGTCGTCCTGGCGCGCCTCGAGCAGGAAGGGCTGGTCGTCCGCGAGCCCAATCGCGGGGCGCGCGTCCGCCTGGTCTCGGAGAGCGAGGCCGTCGAGATCGTCGAGGCGCGCTGCGCGCTCGAAGCCCTGGCCGCGCGGCACGCGGCGGCCAACGCGACCGACGCCGACGTCGCGACGCTGCGCGCGATCATGACCGAGCTGGGGAATCTGCGCCGCAGCGGCGACTTGCTGGCCTACGCCGACACGAACCGCGAGCTGCACGCGACGATCATCCGCATGTCCGCCCACGGCACCACGGCGACGCTCCTAGCGATGCTCAAGTCGCAGAGCGTCTCGTTCCAATACCGCTCGATCTTGCAGCCGGGTCGCGCCGACCGCTCGATCGAGGAGCACGAGGCGCTGGTCCAAGCGATCGCGGCCCGTGACCCAGCCGCCGCCGAGACCGCGATGCGCACCCACCTCGAAGAGGCGGTCAGCGCGCTCAAAGCCTCGATCGCCAGCGGCCGCGTCGCCCGCCGTTAGGTGCCCTTCTCGGCGCCGAAGTAGTGGATGAGCTTGAGGATGAACTCGTGGACGGTGTAGACCTGGCTGGCGTCGCCGTAGGCGAAGTACAGCTCGTTCGGTCCGACCCGCTTGTGGTAGTCGAACGAGACGTTCCACGCGTTGATGAAGACGGGCGGCGTCAGCGTGTCGATCAGCGGCGCCGTTCCGTCGATACGCCGGATCCCGAACGCGATCGAGGAGTTCGGCCCGGTGGCGTAGGTGTAGCTGAGCCGCTCGAGCCACTGCATGTCGCGCCCGCCGGCGTCGAGCAGCTGGTCCGTGTCGTCGACCTCGAGGGTGAGCGTCCCGCGCGTCCCGGCGCGCATCGTCGAGCTGCGCAGCCACGACTCGAGCCGGCCCGGGCCGAAACGGCCGCCGTTCCACGAGACGATCGTCGGCGTCGCCGACGAGCCGTGGTTTCCGTTGTTGCCCGGGTTGTTGGCCGAGCCGCTGTGCCAGGTGAACTGGATCCCGTCCTGTGAGACGGGCGTGAAGACGCCGTTGGGCAGCTTCAGGTAGCTCGACCCGATCCCACCTTGGACGTCGATCAGACCGTGCGTGAGGACGTCGAGCGAGAGGTTGTTGTCGGTCTGGTCGAGCGCGCCGGTGTGATCGTGGTAGCGGTCGGCGAAGCTCCAGAACTGGATGCTGTCGAGCCACGAGGTCGCCGGAAAGAGCCACTCTTTGTTCTCGAAGACCGCATAGCCGGCGACATCGGGATGGGTGATGTAGCCGTCGAGCGGGAGATAGTACTCGCCGAAACTGCGCAGCGAGGCACCCCCGGCGAACGTGTTCGTATAGTAGATGGCGCCGCCGTCGATGCGCTTGTTCCGTGCCGGGTCGAGTACGTCGGTACCCTGGTCCTCGCCGTAGTTGAAGAACGCGTCCCAGTGCTGGGAGTCGTTGAAGTGGATGCCGCTGGTCACCGTGTGGTCGACGATGCCGGGCAGATCGACGTCGACTTCCTGGACCGCGTAGCTCAACTGGTTATTCGGCGTGTGCATCTGCACCATCGCCGCGCCGTCGTTCCGGTCGTCGCCGACGGCATCGAAGCCGGCGAACGAGAACAAGCCCTGCTTCCCCTCGAAGGCGTAGCCGTCGCGCGGGGTCGGGATCGAGGGCGTGTAGAGCTGCTCCGTCGTCGGGCAGATGTCGCAGTCGAACGGGTCGTAGTAGTTGGCGCCCTGGGTGAAGAACGGCCGCACCTCGGTGTAGACGCGCTGATAGGCGGTCGGGGCGATCGTCTGCTGATCGACCTCGACGTTGGAGAAGTCGGGATGGATCGTCCCGTAGACCGACGACGTCGGCGTGACCGGGACCGAGAAGTCGGCGCCTAGGCGCGAGGTCGACAACCCCGAGTCCGGTGAGCCCAACGCGCCCAACGTGTACAGCGCGACGCGCGGGCTGGCTTTGCTGACCGCGGCCGGCGGCATCCCGGTCGTCGGGCCGGCGTAGGTGACGTCGTCGCCGTTGGTCTGCGCCGGACCCCAGCTCCAAATCTGCCGCTCGCCGGTCGAGCGCACGATGCGCACGAACTGCACCCGCCAGCCGCCGTTCGAACCCGAGCCGCGCACGACGCGCAGCGGGATCTTCATCGTCGTCGTCCAGCCGCCGGCGTGCGCCGCGCCGAACGAAGTCCAGCTCGGATCGTACGCCGTGTTCTCGGTCGAGTACTGGAAGTGCGTCCCGTTCGACGTCGCCGCGAACTGGTAGTAGAAGCCGTTGGGCCCGTTGGGCCACAGGTCGATCCAGACTTCGTCATCGGTTCCGTCACCGACGTCGTTGGTGTGCTGCTGCGCCCACAGCGACTCGCGTTGCGCGTTGTCGAAGCGGACGTAGAGGAAGACTCCGTCGGTCGCGATGCGCGCGACGCTCTGCTCGCTGGACGGCTTTTGGTGCTGAACGTCCCACGGCAGCGTCACGCTGCGCGCCGCCGCCCAGGTCGAGGGATCGGCGGTCGGATCGAGCGGCGGCGGCGCGACGACCGTCGGCACGACGAGGTGCTCGGGCGCCGCGCCCGCGCCGAGCGGGAACAGAACCGCGACCGCCCCGAGCGCGAACGCCCTGGCGGCCGAGACGATGACCCGCACCACGTCCTCCCCTCTTAGCGCGTCGATCGAAGTCTTAATGAATTAAGACTTGCCGAGAAGAGTCTACTATCGAATTAGGACCAGCGTCAAGTCCCGCGCCGAGGAATATTCGCCAGGACGGCTCTGGGCGAGCCACAGCCGTACGCGTCGCCCACGTGTATCAGAGCGGCTCGTGAGCGTAGCCTTCTCAACAGCACCATGGTGGAGCGGCGGGATCCTGTTAAGCATCGCCCTGCTCATCTGTGCAGTGCTCGGAACCGCCATGGTCCGTGCACGGTGCTCGAATGACGAGCGCGAGTAACGGTGGATCGCCGCAATCGGTCGCTACGGGCGCGCCTGCACGGCGCGCAGCCGGAAGATGCGGCCGTCGAGGACGGCGAGGCCGGCGAAGATGACGAGCATGCCGGCGAGCGTCGTCGGCGCGGGATGTTCGCCGAGGACGAGCGTGCCGAGCAGCGTCGCGACGATCGGCGCTAGGAAGGTAACCGAGGCGGCGTTCGTCGCGCCAGCGGTCGTCATGATGCGGAAGTAGATGACGTAGGCGATCGCCGTGCCCGGGATGGCGAGACCGAGCCACGCCCACCAAGTGGTGGCAGAGAGCCCCGGCAGCACATGAAGCGGGTGCTCAATCCCAAGGGCGAGTGGCAGCGCGATCACGGTCGCGGCGATGAGCTGCCCGGTCGTCAGCACGAGCGGGTCGATCCCCAGCGTTCGGATCCGGCGAGCGTAGACGATCGAGACGGCGTACGAAATCGCCGCCACGATGCTGGCTAGCTGCGCGACGCTGGTCGGGTCGAAACCGCGCAGCACGCTCGGCCCCATCAACAGCACGACGCCGGCCAGCCCGAGCACGATCCCGCCGATGCGCGC
Organism: Vulcanimicrobiaceae bacterium; assembly: GCA_050010375.1. Lineage (GTDB taxonomy): Bacteria > Vulcanimicrobiota > Vulcanimicrobiia > Vulcanimicrobiales > Vulcanimicrobiaceae > Vulcanimicrobium. The sequence continues at coordinate 21,896 of JBEKLD010000009.1, read as the reverse complement.
CGGCGTCAGCTTCTCGTCGTGTAGGACGGCTTGCGCGATCAGCGCCGTGAAGATCGGCGTCGTCGCGTTGAAGACGGACGCCAAGCCGCTGTCGATGCGTTTCTCGCTCACGATGATCAACCCAAACGGCACGACGTTGTTGAGCAAGCCGAGGAGCGCGAACGCGCCGATGGCGCGCGGCGACGTCGGCAACCGTCGGCCAGTGAGGAGCACAACGGGCAGCAGCACGAGCGTGGCGACGCCGACGCGGCCGGCGACGATCGTGAACGGCGGCACCTGCGCCTCGTCGAGCAGCTTGTAGAAAAAGAACGCCGAGCCCCATACCAGTGCCAGCACCCCGAGCAGCGCCCACTCGCCCGGCCCCATCCTCGCGTCTCGCACGCGGCTCACCATAGCACGCTCGAACCCGCGTCGCGCCCCGTCCGTTGCGCGCGCATCTCGTGAAACTCTGAGGCGACCGGTGCGTACGATACCGTATGCCAACCGGATCGCAGCGCGTGCGGGCCGCCGTCGCCTCCGCCGCGTTCCTCGTGGTGGCCCCGGGCGTCGTCGTTGGGCTCATCCCGTGGTCGATCTCGCACTGGCAGTTGCAAGCACCGCTGTTCGGCGTTCCCGCTACGCGCGTGCTGGGGACACTGCTGATCGTCCTCGGGCTTCCGGTGCTGCTCGACTCCTTCGCTCGCTTCGCGCTCGACGGGTTGGGCACGCCCGCGCCGATCTTTCCGACTCGGACGCTAGTGATCCGTGGACTCTATCGCTACGTCCGCAACCCGATGTACCTGGCGGTCGTCTCGATCATCCTCGGCCAAGGCTTCCTCCTCGGCGATCGACGCCTCATCGTTTACGGACTGCTGGCTTGGTTGGCCACGCACCTCTTCGTCGTTCTCTACGAAGAGCCGACGCTTCACCGCTCGTATGGAGCGGACTACGATCGCTATCGCGCCACCGTGCCGCGCTGGATTCCCCGCTGGCCGTCGCACGATGCAGGCTAAAGAGCGTTCGCCGAGGGCCGGGATGCTAGCAGCCGCGCTTGGCGAAGTTACCGTTGACGGCGTCTTCGTGCCGGGCACGGAATTCGGTTGGAGGACAGCGGGCTTTAGCCTCGGCGAAGCGCCTCGTGGAGCAGGTCGGTGACGAACATGTGGCCGGGTTCGTGGGTGATCGCAAAGGGGATGCGGCTGGCGACGATCACGCTTTGCGGGGTGACGCCGCAGCCCCAGAAGACGGGGATGTCGCCGGGTTCGAGCAGCGGCGGGTCGCCGTAGTCGGGGCGCATGAGGTCGGCGATGCCGAGCTGGGCGGGATCGCCCCAGGCGACGGGCTCGCCGTGCGCGACGCGATACGGGCGCGTCGCCGCGCGCACGCGCTCGATCTCCTCGGCCCCATACGGCCGCATCGAGACGACCATCGTACCGGTGAGGCGGCCCGCGGCGGCGAGCGGGACGGACGTACGATACATTGGGACGTTGCGGTGTTGCGCGAAGTGGCGCGGCGGAAGTCCGGCTGCGGCCAGCGCGTGGTCGAACGTGAACGAGCAGCCGATGAGAAAGACGACCAGGTCGTCGGACCACAGCGCGCGCACGTCACGCGGCTGGTCGACCAGCGCGCCGTCGCGCCAGACTCGGTAGCGGCCGAGATCGGTGCGCAGGTCGGCGTCGGGTGCGCTGCGCGGCGCGTACGCGCCGGGCGCGAGCGGCGGCTCGACCAGCGGGCAAGGGACGGGGTTGCGCGCGCACAGGTCGGCCAGCTCGTCGGCATAGGCGCGCGGGACGACCGCGAGGTTCGCCTGCACGCGCTCCGGGGCGAGACGCTCGGTCGACCCGCCGATCGTCCCGGCCCGCAGCGCGGCGCGCACCTCGGCGGCGCTCATTCGGCGATCGTGATCCCGTTGGCGGCGTCGCGCTCGCGCGCCCGCGGATCGCGCTGCGCCGCCTCGCCGTAGCCGCCGCCGCCCGCGGTGCGCACGATGATCGCGTCGCCCGGCTCCATCGCGACGCTCGTCTTCGCCGGTAGATCGCGCGTCGCGCCGCCGCGCGCGACGAACACGTGCGCGCCGCTCGCCCCGTCGCCGCCGCCGTCCGCACCGTGGGGACGGACCGCGTGGCGTTCGGCCATCAGCGAGGCCGTCGCCGTCCCCTCGCGCAAGGCGAAGGCGCGCACCAGACCCGAGCCGCCGCGGAAGGTGCCGTCGCCGGCGCTCCCTTCGGCGAACTCATACGCGGTGATCAACATCGGCATCGTGCGCTCGATCGCCTCGATCGGCGTGTTGAGGGTGTTGGTCATGTGGACGTGGATCCCGTCGATCCCGTCGGCGTGCGGGCGCGCGCCCATCCCGCAGCCGTTGGTTTCGTAGAACGCCCACGAGCGGCCGGCGCCGTCGAGCCCGCCGATCATCACGTTGTTCATCGAGCCGCCGCTCTGCGCGGGGACGCGCCCCGGAGCGAGCTTCGCCAGCGCGCCGAGCACGAGGTCGGCGTTGCGCATCGAGGTCTCGACGTTCCCGCCGCTGACCGCGGCCGGCCGGCGTGGGTTGAGCAGCGTCCCTTCGGGGACGCTCACCTCGATCGGGCGGAACGAGCCGTCGTTCATCGGGATGCGCGGATCGGTCACCGCGCGGATCGCGTAGTACGCGCCCGAGAGCGTCACGCCGTAGACCGCGTTCAACGGCAGGTTCTGCTGCGGCGCGGTCCCCGCGTAGTCCAGGAACAGCGCGTCGCCGCGCTTCTCCAGGCGCAGGCGCAGCACGATCGACGGCCGGCCTTCCCCGTCCTCCATCACGTCCTCGTGCTCGACGACGCCGTCGGGGAGCGCGCGCAGCGCGGCGCGCGTGCGCCGTTCGCCATCGGCGAGGGCCTTCTCGAGCGACGCCTCGACGACGTCGATGCCGTAGCGCTCGACCAATTCGAGGAACCGCCGCTCGCCGACGACATTGCCGGCGACCTGTGCGCGCAGGTCGCCGACCCGCGCCTCGGGCGTGCGCGAGTTCGCGCGCAACAGGTCGACCGTCGCGTCGACGACACGATCGCCTTCCATCAGCAGCAGTGGCGCGACGACGCAGCCCTCGGCGAACAGGTCGCGCGCGTCGGGCGGCATCGAGCCCGGGACCGCGCCGCCGACGTCGGTGTGGTGCGCCTTGTTGGCGGCGTATCCGACCAGTCGCGTCCCGGCGTAGATCGCGCGGATCACGGTCACGTCGTTGAGGTGCGTCCCCGAGAGGTACGGATCGTTGACGACGATCATCTGACCCGGGGCGAGCGCGCGGCCGCGTTCGTCGAGCCAGGCCAGCGTCCGGCGCAGCCCCCACGGCAACGAGCCGAGGTGCACCGGGATGTGCTCGGCCTGCGCGACCAGCCGCGCGCGCGCGTCGAACAGCGCGCACGAGTGGTCGAGTCGCTCCTTGATGTTCGGCGAGTACGCGGCGTCGCGGACGGCGATCCCCATCTCCTCCGAGGCGTAGATGAGCGCCGAGGCGACGATCTCGGCGGTGATCGGGTCGAGGGTGGCGATCGACATCAGCGCTCCAGTACCAGGTTGTCGTAGCCGTCGACGCGCGCGCGCCAGGCGGGCGCGACGTAGGTCGTCGCGTCGTACTGTTCGACCACGGCGGGTCCGTCGAAGGCGTCGCCGGGCCGCAACGCCGCGCGTCCGTAGACCGGCGTCTCGACGAAGGCGGCGCCGTCGAACACCGACCGCCGTTCGCGCAGCGCGCGCGAGTCGGGTGCGCGCCGAGCCGGTGCCGCCACCGCCGTCAAGCGCGGCTTGGGGGTCTTGCCGATCCCGGTGACGCGCACCGCGACCAGCTCGACCGGATCGCGGCGGGCGGCGAACCCGTAGCGTTGCTCGTGCCGATGGTGGAACGCCTCGACCGCCTCGGCGAGCGTGCGCGCCGCCGTCACCGCGAGCTCCGTCGACTGACCGACATAGCGCAGCTCGAGCTCGCGCACGAAGCTGCGCTCGGACTTCGCGACGCCTTGCTCGCCCAGCGCCGTGTCGGCCTCGTAGGCGAGCGCGTCGAACAGCTCGCGCGCGCGCTTCCAGGCCGACTCGTCGGCCGGCACGACGAGCGAACGGACCGCGCTGACCCGTACGTCGGCCGCCAACAGGCCGTAGGCCGAGAAGACGCCGGGCGAGGCCGGGACGACGACCCGCGCGACGCCGATCTCGCCGGCGACGGCGCAGGCGTGAAGCGGGCCGCCGCCGCCGAAGGCGAGCAGGGTGAAGTCGCGCGGATCGTGACCGCGCTCGACCGAGACGATACGCAGCACCTTCGCCATCTCGGCGTCGACCAGCGCGACGATCCCGGCGGCGGTGCGCTCGACGTCGCCGCCGAGCGGCGCGGCGACGCGTGCGACCGCGTCGCGCGAGCGCTCCGCGTCGATCGGGAACGCGCCGTCCAGCAGCGCGCTCGGATTGAGCCGGCGCAGCACGACGTTCGCATCGGTCACCGTCGGCTGCTCGCCGCGCCCGTAGCACGCCGGCCCCGGATCGGCGCCGGCCGAGAGCGGGCCGACGCGCAGCGTCGCGGCGGCGTCGAGCCAGGCGATCGTCCCGCCGCCGGCGCTGACCTCGGCCAGATCGACGAACGGGAAGCGCACCGGATACCCGCTGCCCTTCACCGAGCGGCCGCTGTGCGTCGAGCCGGCCGCCTCGAACGACGCGCTGATCTCGGGGACGCCGCCGCGGATCGTCCCTGCCTTCGCCGTCGTCCCACCCATGTCGAACGAGAGGACGTGCTCGAGTCCCAGCGCGCGCCCGAGGTAGGCCGCGCCGATCACGCCGCTGGCCGGACCGCTCTCGATCAGCGTCGCCGGCCGGCGCGCGGCGGCTGCGAGTGCCGCCATCCCGCCGTCGGAGCGCATCACGAAGATCGGCGCCCGGACGCCGGCCGCGCGCACGCCGGCCGCGACGCGCTCGAGGTAGGCGCGCACGATCGGCGCGAGCGCGGCGTTGACGACGGTCGTCGAGAAGCGCTCGTACTCGCGGTACTGCGGGTCGATCTCCGAGGAGAGCGAGACCTCGACCTCGGGCAGCGCCTCGGCCAGCGCCGCGGCGACCGCGCGCTCGTGCGTGCCGTCGACGTCGGCGTGCAGCAACCCGACCGCGACCGCGCGGATCCCGCGCTCGCCGATCGTCGTGACGACCCGTGCGACGCTCTCGGCGTCGAGCGGAACGAGCACCGTGCCGTCGTGCGTGCACCGCTCGCGCACCACCAGACGGTCCTCGCGCCGCGCCAGCGGTTTGGGCCGCGTGACGTCGAGGTCGTAGAGCAGGCTGCGATTCTGACGACCGATCTCCAAGACGTCGCGGAACCCTTCGGTCGTGATGAAGGCGACCCGCGGCAATTCGAGGTGCACCTGACCCAACAGCGCGTTCGTCGCGATCGTCGAGGCGTGCGCTACCAACGCGATCTCGTGCGGCGCGACCTCGGCCAAGAGCGCGCCGAGCGCAACCAGCAGCCCTTCCTCGGGCGCGCGCGGCGTCGAGGTCACCTTGTGCCGCAGCAGCCGCCCATCGTCGGCCAGCGCCACGAGGTCTGTGAACGTCCCGCCGATGTCGATCCCGACGCGCCAACTCATACTCGTTCCCTACGTTCGCAAGCGCCGAAACGAGGACCGTTCCGGCGGGCGCCGCGCGCACGTCGTTTGCCTGGTCAAGTATCGACGCCCGGGCCGGCGACTCCGCCCGGCGGACCGGCATGGGCGCCGAGGCCGGGGCGGGAAGCGGGCGGCCATGCCGCGTCCTACGACCTTCTCGATCGTCGCCGCCGACCCGCAGGCCGGCGAGATCGGGGTCGCCGTACAGTCGAAGTTCCTCGCGGTCGGGGCGGCGGTGCCGTGGGTCGAGGGCGGCGTCGGGGGCGTCGCCACGCAGGCCTGGGCGAACACGACCTTCGGACCGCGCGGGCTGCACGCGCTGCGCGCCGGCGTGGATCCCCACGAGGTCGTCCACCTGCTCCTCGACGACGACCCGCAGCGCGACGATCGCCAGGTCGGGATCGTCGACGCGCGCGGCCGCAGCGTGACCTTCACCGGGGCGCGCTGCATCGAGTGGGCGTCGGGGATCGCCGGCGAGGGTTTCGCGGCGCAGGGAAACTGCCTGGCGGGCGCCGCCGTCGTCGACGCGCTCGTCACGACGTTCCAGCGCGCGCGCGGGACGCTCTCCGATCGGCTCGTCGCCGCGCTGGCTGCCGGCCAGCGGGCCGGCGGCGACAAGCGTGGCCAGCAGAGCGCCGCGCTCCTCGTCGCCAAGCTCGGCGGCGGCTACGGGGGCTTCAACGATCGCTACGTCGACCTGCGCGTCGACGATCACCCAACACCAATCGACGAGCTGGCGCGCATCCTCGAGCTCCACAAGCTGTACTTCTTTCCACCCGCACCCGAAGACGTGCTCGCCGTCGACGAGCAGCTCGGGCGCACGATCGTCGCGGAGCTGGTGCGCCTCGGCGCGCTTCCCGCCGGCACTTCGCGCTACGACGAGGCGGCGCAGACCGTGCTCGTCGCGTTCATGCACGTCGAGAACCTCGAAAACCGCGTGCGCTCCGACGGGACGATCGATCGTCAGACCTTGGCGTACCTGACCGCGTGCGGGCGCGACCGATGAGGTCGTTCCGCCGGGCCGCTCTCGCGTTCGGCTGCGCATCGATCGTCGCGGTCGGCATCAGGCCTCCCGAGGGCGGAGCGCAGTCACCCGGCGCGGCTTCCGTTTCGCTGCCCAGTCTGCCCGAGGTGCGGCCGGTCAACGGCATCACGACGTTGACGCTGACCGCCGCCGAAACGGCGGCGGGCCGAGCGGGGATGGAATACAACGGTTCACGCGTTTTGCCGATCATCCGCGTTCAGCCGGGCGGTCAGCTGAAGATCACGTACGTGAACCATCTCGCGGTCCATTCGACGGAGAAGTGTGCGCTCGGGCCGTGCATGGACATGACGAACCTGCACTTCCACGGCATGGAGGTCTCCCCGCTGGCGCCACAAGACGACGTGCTCACCATGCTCGCCATGCCGGGTCAGACGCTCCACTACGACGTGTGGGTGCCCGCAGACCACATTCCGGGATTGTTCTGGTTCCATACGCATCCGCACGGCGAAAGCGCGGAGCAAGATCTCGACGGCATGTCGAGTGCGATCGTCGTCGAGGGCATCGACCGGTACGTGCCGGCGGTGCGTGGCTTGCGGGAGCGCGTCCTGATCGTGCGTACGATGGATGCGCGCAGCGACAGCGCGCAGCAGATCGCGGCGCTGCGCGCCCGCACGAGCACCCCGGCCCACGACTGCGGCACCTCGGGCGAGCAAGTCGCCGGATTCGCGACCCTCAACGGCGCGTTGCGGCCGACGATCGCGATCGCTCCGGGCGAGCGCCAGTTCTGGCGCCTGGTCAACACGGAGCCCGAATCGTATCTCGACCTCGCGCTCGACGGCGCACGGTTCGAACTGGTCGCGCTCGACGGCGAGCCGTTGGGCTATCGCACCCCGAGCCGGCCGACGAAGACCGTGCGACATCTGCTCGTGCCGCCGGCCGGCCGGATGGAGGCGATCGTAACCGGACCGCCCGCCGGCGCACACGCGACGTTACGGACGATCTGCGTCGACACCGGTCCAGCCGGCGACATCGACGCCGGGCAGGTCCTGGCGGACATCGTCCCGGCGAGCGCTAAGCCCGAGCCGCTAGAGACCGTCCCGGTCTCCGTGCAGCCGCCGGTGCACCGGTCCGAAGCGGCAGCGCTCGCCACCGAACGGCGCCCGCCGCAGTTCGTCGTCCGCTTCACCGAGGACAAGCACGGCTTCTACATCAACGGCAAGAAGTTCTCGATGACCGCCGCGCCGATGGTAACCGTCCGGGTGGGAACCTACCAGCACTGGCGGGTCGTCAACGACACCCACGAGATCCATCCGTTCCACATCCATCAAGTACACTTCCTCACCTACGTGGAGAACGGGCACGTCGTCGCGGATCCGGTCTGGCTTGACACCGTCAACGTTCGTCAGAAGAGTGCGGTCGAGGTCGTGCTCGACTTCACCGATCCGGTCATCCGCGGTGTGTCCGTCTTCCACTGCCACATCCTCAACCACGAGGACAAGGGGATGATGGCGAAAGTGCTCTTCCGCTAGCGCGGGCGGCGCTTGGCCTGGTTCTTCTCGATCCGCAGCTGCCAGGCGGTCCGGAGCGCGGCCGTCAACGCCGCTTCGTCCGCCACGTCCAGCCGGACGTGGGTCGCGCCGTTTCGCCCCCAGCCACCTGCGACCGGGAGGAACAGATCGGGCCGTTCTTCGGTCAGCGCAGCCTGCAGCTCCGGCGTGAGCATCAGGTTCCCATACCCCTTCCTCTCCGAAGCGAGGGTGGCGAAGATCCGGCCGCCGACGCGGTAGTCGGGCGCGCCCATGTGCGAACTCTCCTCGGCGCCCTCGAGGCTCAACGCGATCCGGCGAAAATCAACCGCGTCCACCGCTCAGAGCGACCATTGCCAGGCGTTCCAGTCCTCGATGATCCCGTTGGGGCGGAAGTTCTGCAGGCCGGTGTCGACCGCTTCGATCTGGCGCGGCCACCACAGGAAGGTGAAGGGCGAGTCGCGGGCCAGCAACTCTTCGATCGTCGCGTAGGCGCGCTTGCGGGTGGCGCGATCGTAGTGGGTCAGCGCGAGGGCTTGCGCGGCATCCATCGCGGGGCTGCAATAGCGCGACCAGTCGTAGCCGTGCGGCGGGCGCTGTCCGCACAACATCTCCGAGGAGTCGTCGGGATCGATCCCGGCGTACCAGGTGAAGAGCGCGGCGTTGTACTTGCCCGTGGCGAGGATCCCCGTCCCGACGGGCCCGTAGTAGAGCGACGAGTTGTAGCCCTTGAGCCCGACGGACATCCCGACCTGCTTCAGCATCGCCTGTAGCTCGACGCCGCGGCTCTTGTCGGTCGCGCTGTCGGTGCGGTAGGCGAGGTCGAAGGCGAGCGGAGCGCCGTCGCGGGATCGCGCGCCGCCCGCTCCGAGTTGCCAGCCGGCCGCCTCGAGCAGCGCGCGCGCCTGCGGCAGATCTTGACGGCTCGTCCCGGCGCGCGGATCGAAGGCCCACAGCTGCGGCGGCAGATCCTCGGTCGCCGGGATCGTCGTGCCGTACGTCCCCTCCTGCACCAAACGCGCCTTGTCGATCGCCAGGCCGATCGCGCGCCGTACGCGGGCGTCCTCGAAGGGCGGGCGCGTGACGTTGAACATGATCGCGTCGAAGCCGTTCATCGGGACCAGCCGCACCGCGACCCCGTCGATCTTCTGCAGGTCGGGGTAGACGCGCGGCGAGGCGAGCATGAACCAATCGACCTCGTGGGCGCGCAGTTGGCTGGCGATCGTGTTCTCGTCGGGGACGAGCTCGAGCACGATGCGCCGCAGCTTCGGCCGGCCCAGAAAGTAGTCGTCGTTGGCGGCGTACTCGATGCGGTCGCCGCGCGCCCAGCGAACGACCTTGAACGGGCCCGTGCCGACCGGAGCCTGGTTGAACGGGATCCGGTTGAGGTCGGGATACTTCGCCAGTAGGTGCTCGGGCAGGATGAAATACGGTGAGTCGCTGGGTGCGAAGAAGGTGTGGACCGCCGGCGCGAACGGACGGCGCAGGTGGAAGACCACGGTGTTCGCGTCGGGCGCCTCGGCCCGCGCGATGTCGTCGTACCCGTGCCGGGTCGCGACGTTGGTCGCCGGGTTCATCACCGCGTGATAGGTGAACAGCACGTCGCGGCTACTGAAGGGCACCCCGTCCTGCCAGCGCACGTGGCGGCGCAAGTGGTAGGTGATCGTCAGGCCGTCACGGCTGATCCCGCCGTTCTCCAGCGTCGGCACGACCGCGGCCAGGATCGGGACGTCGCGGCCGTCAGGGTCGGTGCTGATCAGTGGGTCGAAGACCAGCGCCTGCGCCTGCGCCTCGATCTGCTGCGAGGAGAGCAGCGGGTTGAGCGTGTTGGGGCTCAGGCTGGTCGCGATCCGCAGCGTCCCGGGGATGAGCCACGGATGTGCTCCCGACGCGGCCGTGCCGCCGTCGCTCGCGCGGGCGCAGCCCGCCAGCGCGCACGCCGCGACCAGCAGGATGCTCCACACGCTCCGACGTCCGCCGCGGATCATGCGACGACCAGCAGACATTCCGGGGCGTCCTTCAAGCCGTCGATGAACGAGGAGATCGCGCCGGACGAGACGTCGACGCTGACGATCGCGTTCTTCTGGCGGCTGCCGGCGAGGAGCGTCCCGGCCGGCGTCCAGGCCAGACCCGAGACCTTGGCCAGCTGCGTGTCGTCGTGCGCGACCAGGTGCAGCGTTTTCGAGCCCTCGTGATAGGCGAAGATGCACGCGTTGCGCGCGCTGCCGATGAAGAGGTGGCCCTTCGCCGGATCGTACGCCAGGCCGACCGGATCGTCGAGCGCGTCTTGCTTGCCGGTGCCGCCGGTCGTCGCGATCGCGCCCTGGAAGGCGCCGGTCGACAAGTCGTAGATGCCGACGCGGTTGGCGGCCTCGTCGACGACGTAAAGCGCGACGGGCGTCGCGTGGACGCCGCGCACCGAGTGTTTCTTGGTGTTCGCGGCCTGTGCCGCGGCGGCGGGGCTGCCCGGGACGGGGAGCGCCGCCGCGAGGCCCTGCGCGGAGAGGCCGCCCCGATCGGCCGGAACGGCCGGCGGCGCGTTGCCATTCACCACGATCGGCACAACCGACGCGACGTGTTCGCCCGCGTAGAAGACGTCGTTCGCGCCGTTCCTCGGAAAGTTTTGGCTGAGATAGGTCGCGACGGCGAGCGGCTGCGCCTGCGGCGGGCTCTGCGTGCCGATCGTGAAGCCGGTGACGCAATTCGTGTCCTGGCTCGAGACGAACAGCTGGCCCGGCCCGTCGAAGGTCAAGCCGTAGGGGTGCGAGATCCCGGGCGAGGTCGCCGGCGTCACCACCGTCGCGACCAGGTCGCGCGTCCCGTCGCCGTTGACGGTCGCCGAGAAGAGCAGCACCTGCGAGACCGACTTGTTGGCGACCGCGAGGTAGAGCCGGCCGGTCGTGTCGAGCGTCATCCCGCGCAGCTCGTCGTAGTCGGGCGTGACGCGGCCTTTTTTCGTACCGCTCGCGTCGTAAGCCCGCACGTGCTTGACCGGCGAGGCCGACTCACCTGAGAACGTGACGTAGACCTCGTAGCTCGAACCCGCCAAGTGCGCACCTCCCGCGGGTGACGCCCTTGGCGAGCGACCCGGCACGGGCCTACCTGATGTGCGGGCGCACGACCGACGCCGGACGGCGGTGAATCGCTGCGGGCGCCGGAACGCCGAAGACCGAGACGTCGTCGACGAACATGAAGACGCCGAAGCCGGACCTGGTCCCGCCGACGGGCTCGAACTCCGGATCCGTGTCTTCCGTGCCGATGAACAGCTCCACCGATTCGCCGACGGTGAGGTTGTACGGCGCCGCGGTCAGCATGTAGGGCCCGTGCTCGACGTAGGTCCCGCCCTGCGTCGCCGGATTGGGGGCGCTGGTCGCGCCGGCTCCCGGGGCAGCGCCGTACACGTCGTGGTTCGTATCGTTCAGCTCGATGAAGACCGGAATCAAGGTTCCGCTGGGCTGCGGGATGAGGTAGGCTTCCTGCGCGCCGTCGTCGAGGCCGGATTCGGTTCCGCCCTCGTTCACCCACAGCGTGAGCGCGGCGCCGGTCGGAACCGCGAAGGTCTGACAGATGCCGTTCGACCCCTTCAACCCGGTCTCGGTGCTCGGTGCGTCGGTGAACAGCTCTCCCTCTTGTCCGCCGACGTAGGTCAACGCGGCGTAGCTCCCGCCGTGCACGGCCGGCGCGACCGGGACGGGCGAGGAGTCGGAGGAGCCTGGCGGCGTGCTGATCTGGTCGTTCCCGTTGAACGACGTCGGACTGCCCGGCGCGATAAAGGCGGTCGCCGAGGTGAGGATCGCGCCGATCGCCGTCGGCGGCGTCACGGCGGGGATCGGTGTCGGCGGCGTCGTCGCCGTCGATCCGATCGCCGGCTGCGGGATGCTGCACGGCGACCAGCCGTTGGCGGGGTTGAATGCACCGGCCGCGCCTTCGGTCTCGAAGCCGGGGTCGGCGAGGACGTTCACCGCCGCTTCCGGCGTCGGCGTCGGAACCGGCGTGGCGGTCGGGACCGGCGACGGCGTTGGGACGGTGATGACGACGCCGGCGAGCGGATTGCCGCCGCTCGAGGACGTGGTGCCACCACTGCACGCCGCGAGGGACAGCGCGATCAGCGCGCAGAGCACTCCTAGATATTTGAACACAGCGTTCTTCCTCAGAGCGGATGGGTGAGCTGGAGCGTCAGCCGACGCGGCGGGGCGAAGAAGAGGCCGACCGGGGACTCGGTCTCGCCTTTGGCAGCCGGCGGGATGTACTCGCCGTTCTCGAACTCGCCGAGTGCGCGTCCGTCGTCGTGATTGAACAGATTGGTCCCGCTCAGCAGCAGCGAGAACCCGTGCGCGAGCGGCAGGCCGACGTGCGCGTCGAAGAGCTCGAACGCCGTCTCCCCGAACGAGTTGTAGTCGCCGTAGTACGTCATGCCGAGCGCCAGGCGGGCGCCTGAGGCGAACCGGTAGTTGAGCTCGGCGTGCCCGTGCGAGTACGGATAGCCGGGAATCTGGAATCCGTTCGCCTCATCGGCCGCCCCGGTGACGGCGCCCGTCTGAGCCGCCGAGAGCGTCGCGTAGCTCGGCAGCACGATCGGGGTCGTCCCGAAGTCGTACGCACGCAGGAAGTCCCAGGCGACCGATCCCCCGAAGCCGACGCGCGGCGTCTTGAGGAAGCCGATCTCGATCCCTTCTTCGTGCGAGTCGGATTGGTTGAAGAGCTCCTCGATCTCGTCGATGGGCTGACCGTCGAACGTCGCCGTCGCCCCGTTGATGAACCTGATCGTGTCGGTCGAGAAGCGGTTGTCGACGATCGTGTTGTAAAGGTCGAGGGTCACTTTCGAATCGAGGCCGGTTCGGTAATCGGTCCCGAGGTCGTAGCTGGTCGAGAACTCCGGCTTGAGGTTGTCGGTCACGCCGAGCTCGCCGGGGGCGATGAGCGCGGCGCCCGTATCGCTGCCGCTCGCGCCGGCGACCTTGGTCACGAAACTGGACGGCGGCGTGACGAAGGCCGTCCCGCCCGAGACGCGGATCGACTGCCTGCGGTTGGGCTCCCAGACGAGGTACGCCGCCGGATCGTAGTGCTTCCCGACGAACGTGGTGTCGCTGAAGTAGTTCGCCACCCCCAGCTGCAGTCGCGGGGTGAGCGGGAAGATGCCGCGCAGGGTGAAGGTCTGCGACTTCAGCAACAGGCCGATCAGATCGGCCGGCTCGCCGGTCTCGAAGAACCCGGTGCGATCGTTGTGCGTGTCGTAGGACGCCGTCAGCGTGCTCAGGCCGACCGGCAGGTCGTACTCGAAGTCGTACCCGTGCAGCTCGTCGCTCTCGTCTTCGGTAAAATCTTTGCCGTCGGTGGTGAACGTCGAACAGCTCGGATTCGTACAGGCGGTGATCTGATCGACCTCGCCCGGGTCGGTGATCACGCGCGTGATGGAGCCGGCGTAGAACCGCCCCAGGAACGTTCCGCCGCCGAACGCCGTCCGCACGTCAGCCGTGAAGATCGGCTCGCTATCCGTGTCGGTGTTCCCCTGGAAGACGTTGTCGCCGTCGGGGGAGTCGGCAGCCAGGATCGTACTGCCGATCAGGTTCCCGTTTTTCGGGTTGGTGTAGAGACCGCCGCCCTCGCACGGAATCGCCCCCAGCGTCCCCGTCGCCGCACCGGGCACCGGACATTGGGCGACGATCGTGTACGGCTCGACGGTCCCCAGCGTGCCGCTGTAGTCGACGTAGCTCTGCGAGCCGTAAAACCCCGCCTGCAAACTCGTCGTGGTCGAGAAGTTATAGGCCAGCTTGAAGAGCTGGGAGCGGTTCTGGTACGTCTCGCTCGACTGGACGGCCTGATCGATCACGGCCAGCGGCGGCGGCTTCCCTTGCACGAACTGATTCTGCGGGTCGACGACGTAGATCGGCTGATTCGCGAAGTATCCCGGCGTGCCGTCGAACGCGTAGGCCACCAAGAAGCCGAACTTCCCGATCGTATCGGAGAAGCGCGCGCCGTACATGCTCCCGTTGAAGGTGTCGTAGCCGACCAGGAAGCTCCCAGTCGCCGTGCTCGTGATCGAGGGGGTGCGGAAGTTGACCCGGCCGCCGACCGCGTCCTCGATGAGGTTGCCGAACGCGCCCGGACCCTTGTCGATCTCGACGCTGCCCAGGATGATCGGGTTGAGGAATTGGACCAGATACTCGCCGAACCGTCCGCCGTTGACGGGATGACCGTCGATGAGGACCTGGGTCTCGTACGGGTTCGCCCCGCGCAGCGCGATGTCGACGTTGGAGCCCAGCGCACCGGAGTCCACCCGCGTGATCTCGACGCCGGGCTGCTCCTCTAAGATATCCACGACTTGCGTCTCGCCGCGGTCGAGAAACTGCTGCGAGGTCACCGTGACCTGCGCGGCCGCCGTCGTGTTCAGTGCGGTCGAGCTGCGGCCGCCGGTGGTCGCGGTGCTCCCGATCGTGCGCAGCGAGCTGAGCGTCTGGGCGACCAGCGTCACCGAGAGCGTCTGCGGAAGACCGCCGCTGATGACGACCTTGGTGTCCGTCACCGCCGCAAAGCCGGGATGTGCGATCGTGAGGTAATACGTTCCGTCCGGCAAACCGGGCACCGCGAACGCCCCGTTCGCTCCCGAGCTAACCGAGCGGAGCGCGGGCCCCGTGACGCGGATCGTCGCGTCGCGGATCGGTCCCTGATCGCTGATGACCGTCCCGCTGATCGATCCAGTCCAGGTCTGTGCCGCGGCCGGCGAGGCAGCAACTAAGAACACACCCGGCGACAGTGCCGCTGTTATCAACAGCGAAAGCACGGCGCTGTGCAGGCGCAACGTCTACTCCTTAATTTTATCTTGAGGTTGGCGACGAAGAACTAGCGCGACCCTACGGTGCGCTCGTGAAAAATTTCTGAACTCTCGCCGCCACGCGGGACGCGGGCTAGGTCCCGATCAGCTCCTTGAGCGCGTGCTGGAAAATCTTCGGCGCCTTGCCTTGGAAGAGCACGGACTCGTTGCCGCCGATTTGGCGGCGCAGCGCGACCAGCTCGTCGCGCAACGCGGCAGCCTTCTCGAACTCGAGGTTCGCGGCGGCCTCGCGCATCGTGCGCTCGATCTCCTTCGCCATCGCCTCGGCGACTTCGCGCGGCAGCTTCTCGGCCCGCACCGCGTCCGCCGCGTCGTGGCCACCTTCGGCGCCACCGACCAGCTCGAGGATATCGCGTACTTCCTTGCGGATCGTCTTGGGCTCGATGCCGTGCTCGGCGTTGAACGCCAGCTGCATCTCGCGCCGCCGGCGCGTCTCACCCAGCGCCTTGGCCATCGACTCGGTGACGACGTCGGCGTACATGATGACCTTGCCCTCGACGTTGCGCGCGGCGCGCCCGATCGTCTGGATCAGCGACGTCCCCGAGCGCAGGTAGCCTTCCTTATCGGCGTCGAGGATACCGACCAGCGAGACTTCCGGCAGATCGAGCCCCTCGCGCAGCAGATTGATCCCGACCAGCACGTCGAAGAGACCCTTGCGCAGATCGCGCAGGATCGCGATCCGCTCGAGCGTCTCGATCTCGCTGTGCAGGTAGCGCACGCGAATCCCGTTCTCGATCAGGTACTCGGTCAGGTCCTCGGCCATCTTCTTGGTCAGCGTGGTGACCAAGACGCGCTCGTCGCGTTCCGCGCGGCGCCGGATCTCCTCCATCAGGTCGTCGACCTGGTGCCGAGTCGGGCGCACCTCGACCTCGGGGTCGACGAGCCCGGTCGGCCGGATGATCATCTCGACGACCTGGCTCGACCGCCCGAGCTCGTACGTCGAGGGCGTCGCCGAGACGTAGATCACCTGGTTGACGTGGGCGGTGAACTCGTCGAACGTCAGCGGGCGGTTGTCGAGCGCCGAGGGGAGGCGGAAGCCGTGCTCGACCAGCGAGAGCTTGCGCGAGCGGTCGCCGCCGTGCATCCCGTGGACCTGCGGCAGCGTGACGTGCGACTCGTCGATCAGCAACAACCAGTCCTGCGGGAAGAAGTCGAGCAGGCACCAAGGCGTCGAACCCGGCTGCCGCCCCGAGAGCGGCGCCGAGTAGTTCTCGACGCCGTTGCAGTAGCCGACCTCGCGCAACATGTCGAGGTCGTAGCGCGTGCGCTGCTCGAGCCGTTGCGCTTCGAGCAGTTTCCCTTCCGAGCGGAACAGCCGCAGGCGCTGCTCGAGCTCGTCCTCGATCTCGACCAGGGCGCGCTGCAGCTTCTCCTCCGGCGTGATGTAGTGCTTGGCCGGGAAGATCTTCAGCTCGTCCTTCGAGGTCACGTACTCGCCGGTGAGCTGGTTGACGACGTTGATCGCCTCGATCTGGTCGCCGAAGAACTCGATCCGGTGGACCAGCTCCTCGTCGACCCCGACGAACTCGAGCGTGTCGCCACGCACCCGGAACGTCCCGCGCACGAGGGTCAAGTCGTTGCGCCGGTACTGCATCCCGATCAGCTTGCGCAGGAACTCGTCGCGGTCGATCACGTCGCCGACCTTGATGTCGGCGGCCATCTCCATGTAGTCCGATGGCGAGCCGAGTCCGTAGATGCACGAGACCGAAGCGACGATCAGCGTGTCGGGCCGGGTCAAGAGCGACTGCGTCGCCGAGTGCCGCAGGCGCTCGATCTCGTCGTTGATCGAGCTGTCCTTGGCGATGTAGGTGTCGGTGTGGGCGATGTACGCCTCGGGCTGGTAGTAATCGAAGTACGAGACGAAATACTCGACTGCGTTGTGGGGGAAGAAATCGCGGAACTCGGCGCACAACTGGGCGGCGAGCGTCTTGTTGTGGCAGAGGACCAGGGTCGGCTTCTGGACGCGCTCGACGACCCGGGCCATCGCCAGCGTCTTGCCGGAGCCGGTCACGCCGAGCAGCGTCTGGCCCTTGTCGCCGCGCAGGACGCCCTCCGCCAGCAGCTCGGTCGCCTTGGGCTGATCGCCGGCCAACGGGTACTGCGTGACGAGTTCGAACGCGGACATGTCTCTTCCAGAACCCGCCGCCGGGCTTCGCGGGTGCGGTGCTAGGCGGCCTCGACGAGGCCGATGACCTCGACCCGGTGACGGGCCCGCAGCGTCCCGGCGTAGGGCGCATCGAAGGTCCCCGAGACCGGCGCGACGTCGTCGTAGTCGCGGCCGACCGCGACGACGACGTGGCGCACGCGTACCGGCGTATCGTGGGTCGGGTCGAAGGCGCGCACGGCGACGCTCCCGTCGCGCTGGGGAAGCAGCACCTCGACCCAGGCGTGGGTCGCTCCCTCGCCGAGCAGGTGCCCCGAGACGTAGCGGGCGGTCAGGCCGCAGGCCCGGGCCAGCGCCAGGACCACGTGGGCGTAGTCCTGGCAGACCCCACGACCCATGGCGAAGGCCGTCGCGGCGGTGGTGAAGACGTCGGTCACGCCCTTCGTATAGATCAGCCGCCGGTGGACGAACCGGCTGATCGCCTCGGCCAGCTCGGCCGGATAGGGATAGAGGAGCCGCAGGTCGGCGGCGACGTCGAGCAGCGCCTCGTCGGGCCGGGTCAGCCGGCGCGGGACCGCCAGGCGCGGGTCACGCAGGAGGGCCGGATCGACGGTGTGCGGCGGGCCGCCCTCCTCGCACCGGACCACGGCCTGGAAGGCGAAGTCGATCGCCCGCTCGACGAGCGGGACCTCGAACTGGGCGACCACGTTGCCGAAGGCGTCGGTCTGGGCGTGGCGCCGGGCCGGGACGCTGGCGCGCAGGCGGTGGGTGAGCCGGCGCTGTGGACCGTGGGCGCGGGGCGGTGCGAGGACCAGGCGCTGGCGCAGGTCGCGGATGGGCCCCGGATACTCGTACCGGAAGCGCTGCTCGATCCGGTAGGTCGCCGCGAGCACGCGCGACCAGTCGATCGTGCTCGGCTCGCGGACGCCCGGCGCGTCAGCTTCCATTTCTTTCCTCATCGGCACGGACCGTCATCTCAATCAGTTCCGTGCGGCCGAACGTCGTCAACATTGCGACATCCAGCGCGTCGCGCCCCCGGGCGACCACGATCCGCCCCTTGCGGCGCTCGTTGTTGCGCGGATCGAAGGTCGACCAGCGGCCGCCCAGATAGACCTCCATCCAGGCGCAGAAATCCATCGGTGGGTAGGGCGGCGCGACGTCGATGTCGGGTAGGTAGCCGAAGACGTAGCGGGCCGGGATGTTGAGCGCCCGGCAGAACGTGATCGCGAGGTGCGCGTAGTCGCGGCAGACGCCGGCCTGCGACTGGTAGACGTCGACGGCGGTCGTCGTCGCCGTGCTGGCGCCGTAGGTGAAGCGCAGATGGCCGTGGACGAAATCGACGATCGCCTGCACGCGGCCCCAGCCCGGCGTGATCCCACCGAACAGCTCGCACGCCCGGTCGGCCAGCACGTCGGAGAGACAGTAGCGGCTGGGCAGCGTATAGGCCAGCACGTCGTCGGGGAGCGCGTCGACCGGATGCTCGATCGCGTCGGTATCCAGCGGGTCTGCGGCCGCGGTCGTTACGACGCTGGCCGCGTACCGGATCGTCGTCCGCCCGGCTGCGAGCGTGAGCCGGCGGCAGACGTTACCGTACAGATCGGCGTAATCGTGCGCCGCGGCGTCCGGTTCGACGCTCCAGCGCTCCTGCAGCACCCGCGCCCCGTCGCGCTGGAGCGGGCGCACGAGGCAGATGGCCGGCACCGGCGCGGCCGTCTCGCAGACGAACTCGCAGCCGACGCCCACCTGTAAGGTGCCGTCGCGGACCAGGGAGACCATAGTGTGCGCTCTTTCCCCGTCAGACGACGCTTCATGCCGACAAATGGCCCGCCAGAGAGCAAAGCGACCAGGACCCCAGGCCCCGCTTGCCGGAAACAGTCCGGCTTCCCCTGTGCGCCGCGGCGCTTCCGGAGGCAGAAGGAGCCCACGTGATCCAGCCGCCCTTGGTCTTCAGCGGGACCTCGAATCGGAAGCTGGCCGAAGAGATCGCCCGCCGGATGCAGACCCGCGTCGGCAACGCGCTCGTCGACCGCTTCAAGAACGACGAGTGCCGGATCGAGATCCGCGAGAACGTCCGCGGCGCCGAGGTCTTCGTCGTCCAATCGACCTGCCGGTCCCCCCAGGGCGCGACCGTCAACGACTCGGTCATGGAGCTGCTCCTGATCGTCGACGCGCTCAAGCGCGCCTCGGCCAACCGGGTCACCGCCGTGATCCCCTATTACGGCTACGCCAAGCAAGACAAGAAGACCAAAGGCCGCGAGCCGATCTCGGCCAAGCTGGTCGCCAACATGCTGCAGACCGCGGGCGCCGACCGGATCGTCACCCTCGACCTGCACGCGGCCCAGATCCAGGGCTTCTTCGACATCCCGGTCGACAACCTGATGGCCGCGCCGACCTTGTGTAACTACCTCAAACAAGAGAAGCTCGAGGGCGACAAGATCGTCGTCGTCTCGCCGGACGCCGGCGGCGTCCCGCGCGCCGAGACCTTCGCCAAGCGGCTGAAGGCCTCACTGGCCGTCATCATCAAGCGCCGGCCGGAACCCGACGTCTCCGAGGTCACCCATATCGTCGGCGACGTGCAGGGAAAGATCGCCGTCGTGGTCGACGACATGATCTCCACCGGCGGGACCTTGGTCAAAGCGGCCGAGGCGCTGCGCCGGTACGGTGCGACCGACGTCTACACGCTCGCGACGCACGGAATCTTCGCCGGCGACGCGATCGCGCAGTTCGAGAAATCCGAGATCAACCGCGTCATCGTCACCGACACGATCCCGCGGACGATCGACTCGCCAAAGATCGAGCACCTCTCGATCGCGCAGATCCTCGCCGACGCGATCAAACGGATCACGTCGAACCGTTCGGTCTCCGAGCTGTTCAATAGCGACGACTCCGACCCAGGGCCGTCCGATCGCCCTCCACCCGCCGCCGAGACCGAGCTTCCACCCGTCGCGGCCGCCGCCGTCTGAAACTGAGAACGAGAACCCATGCCCAAGCAACGAACCCTCGCCCAGCTCACCCTCGAGCCACGGACCGCCGTCGGCACGACCGCCTCGCACGCGCTGCGCGCCGCCGGAAAGATCCCCGGCGTCGTCTACGGCCACGGCCAGTCGACGCCGATCGTGATCGACGCCAAGCAGTTGACGAACCTGCTCGTCTCGGGAAACCGCAGCCGCGTCGTCTCCGCGCAGATCGGCAGCACCTCGGACTCGGTGCTGCTGCGCCGGATCGAGACCGATCCGATCTCGCGCAAACCGCTGAGCGTCGACTTCCAACGGGTCAAACGCAACGAGGCGATCACCGCCGCCGTCCCGATCGTCACGGTCGGAGTCCCGTACGGCGTGAAGGAACACGGCGGTGTGCTCGACATCAGCTTGCGCACGCTCGAGCTCAAGGGCCCGGCGGAGTCGATCCCCGACCGGCTCGAGATCGACGTCAGCGCGCTCGACATCCACGAGCACGTCACGGCCGGCCAGGTCGCGCTGCCCAAGGGTTTCACGCTGATCACGGCCCCCGAGACGCTGGTCGTCGCGGTGGAGATCACCCGGGCCGAGGTCGCCGAGGAATCCGACGTCGTGGCGCCGGTCGCGGCGGTCGCGCCGGCCGAGCCACCGGCGAGCTGACCGACGATCGACGAGCTCTCACTCGTCGTCGGGCTCGGCAACCCGGGCGCGGCGTACGCACGCACGCGCCACAACCTCGGCTTCATCGTCGTCGACGCGCTGGCCGCGAAGTGGGGACTCGGGCCGAGCGACTGGCACAAGAAAAACCAGGCGCGGCTCGTGCTCGCTCGTGCGCAGCGCACGATCTTGGTCGAGCCGCAGTCGTTCATGAACCTGAGCGGGCCACCGGTGCTCGGGGTCGCGACCTTCTACAAGGTGCCGCCGCCGCGGATGCTGGTGGTCGTCGACGAGCTCGATCTGCCGTGGGAGAAATTGCGCCTGCGGGCCAGCGGCTCGAGCGGCGGCCATAACGGGCTCAACTCGCTGATCGAGCAGTTCGGCCCCAACTTCCCGCGCCTGCGAATCGGCATCGGGCGCGACCGCGAGCACGATGCGGTCGATCGGGTGCTGGGCGAGTTCACGCCCGAGGAGCTGGCGGCGCTGCCGGCGATCGTGGAGCGAGCGGTCCTCGGGATCGAGACCTGGCTGAGCGACGGGATCGTCGCCGCGATGAACCTGGTCAACCCTAAAGTCTGAGCGCGGGGCTCCGATGACCGCGATATATGCTCCGCGTCGCGCTTCTTGCCGCGGCCCTTCTCGCATTGACCCCGCCGGCCGCGCCGGCGGCCGAAGGCGGCTGGACCGCCGTCCAGTTCGATCGCCCGCAGCCACCCCGCAGCGCGCCCGCCGCGGCGCAAGCGCTCGCCGCCGACGTCAACGCCGCCCGGGCGGCGCGCGGACTGCCCACACTGATTCTTGACGAGCGGCTCTCCCGCTTCGCGCTCGCGCTGGCGCGGGAGATGGCCGAGCGGCGCTACTTCGGCCACACCGATCCGGACGGCGTGACCTTCGTCGACCGGCTGCGCAGCGCGGGGATCGTCGACCGCTACGCCGCCGAGAACATTGCGCTCGACACGGACGAGCCCCACGCCAACCTGGCCCTGCTGCACAGCCCGGGCCATTACGCCAACATCGTCGATCCGCGGCCCCACGTGCTGGGCGTGGCGGCGGTCGTGGCGGCCGACGACGAGATCTTCTTCGTCGAGGAGTTCGGCGGCTGACCTGCCCCCCGGCTAAACGTTCGGCCGTATTCCGCCGTTGTAAGGGAAAAGGGGGAGCTATGGAGCTTCACGGTCGGACGATGGTGATTCGGCTCGACGAGGCGACGCTGGGCGCCGACGGCACCACCCTGTTTGGCG
>JBEKLD010000008.1:0-45427 GCA_050010375.1 Vulcanimicrobiaceae bacterium | reverse complement strand
GCGGGGACCTGCATCCCCATCCAGCGCGCGTCGCCGTTGAAGACGTCGCCGTAGCGGGTGCGGAACATCGCGTCGGTCAGCGAGGTCGCCAACAGCGCGTCGATCTCGGCGCTGGTCGGCCACAGGTCGCGCAGGAAGACGTCTTCGCCGGTCGGGGTGCGACCGATCGGCTCGGTGGTCAGGTCGACGTCCATCCGGCCGGCCAGCGCGTAGGCGACGACCAGCGGCGGCGAGGCCAAGTAGTTGGCGCGCACCTGCGGGTGGATGCGCCCTTCGAAGTTGCGATTGCCGCTGAGCACCGCGGCGACGATCATGTCGTGCTCGGCGATCGCGGTCGCGACCTGCTCCGAGAGCGGGCCGCTGTTGCCGATGCAGGTCGTGCAGCCGTAGCCGACCAGATCGAACCCGAGCTGGTCGAGGTACGTCTGCAAACCGGCCTTGGCCAGATAGTCGGTGACGACTTTCGAGCCCGGCGCGAGCGAGGTCTTCACCCACGGCTTGGGGCGCAGCCCCTTCTCGACCGCCTTCTTCGCGACCAGGCCGGCGCCGATCATCAGGGCGGGATTCGAGGTGTTCGTGCACGAGGTGATCGCCGCGATCACGACCGCACCGTCGGAGAGGACCGTGCGCGGCTGCGCCGCGACGGCCGTCCCGCCGCCGCCCTCGCCTTCGAACCGCTCGACCGAGAGCGTGCCGTTGCCGCGCGCCGTCTGCCACTCCTCGAGCGCGTGTTGAAACTCGGCCTTGACCGAGCGCAGCGCGACGCGGTCCTGCGGACGGCGCGGGCCGGCCAGGTTCGGCTCGACGTCGTTCAGGTCGAGCGCGAGCGTATCGGTGAAGCGCGGCTCCGGCGCGTCGTCGGTACGGAACATCCCTTGCGCCTTCGCGTACGCCTCGACCAGCGCGATCTGCTCGGCCGAACGCCCGGTCAGCCGCAGGTAGTCCAGCGACAGCGCGTCGAGCGGGAAGATCGCGACCGTCGAGCCGTACTCGGGCGACATGTTGCCGATGACGGTGCGGTCGGCGACTGCCAGCGACGACAAGCCCGCGCCGTAGAACTCGACGAACTTGCCGACGACGCCCTTCTTGCGCAGCATCTGCGTGACTTGCAGCGCGAGGTCGGTCGCGGTGACGCCTTCCTTCAGCTTCCCGGTGACCTTGAAGCCGATCACCTCGGGGATCAGCATCGTGACGGGCTGGCCGAGCATCGCGGCCTCGGCCTCGATCCCGCCGACACCCCAGGCCAGCACGCCCAGGCCGTTGGCCATGGTCGTGTGCGAATCGGTGCCGACGACCGTGTCCGGATACGCCAGCGGCGTCCCGCCGGGATGCGGCGTCCCGCCGCCGCCGGCGCCGAAGATCACCCGCGAGAGATACTCGATGTTGACCTGATGGACGATCCCGGTGTCGGGCGGGACGGCCCGGAAACCGTCGAGCGAGGCCTGCCCCCATTTGAGGAAGGCGTAGCGTTCGCCGTTGCGCTCGAACTCCAACTGCGCGTTGCGCTCGAACGCCTCGGGGCTCGCCCACGCGTCGACCTGGACCGAGTGGTCGACGACCAGCTCGACCGGCTGCAACGGGTTGATCCGCTTGGGATCGCCGCCCATCTGCGCGATCGCGTCGCGCATCGCCGCCAGATCGACGACGCACGGAACGCCGGTGAAGTCCTGGAGCAGCACGCGAGCGGGGCGGTAGGCGATCTCCTTGGTCGACGGCTGGCCGGGCTTCCAGCCGGCGAGCGCCGCGACGTCGGCGGCCGTGACCGACCGCCCGTCCTCGAACCGCAGCAGGTTCTCCAGCAGGATCTTGAGCGAATACGGGAGGGTCGTCAGGTCGTGACCGCGCTCGGCCAGTGCGGCCAGGCGGAAGTAGGTGTATTCGCGGCTGCCGACCCGCAGGGTGTCGCGGGCGGCGAAGCTGTTCGGATGCGACTGCGTGTCCACGCAACTCGGGTTCGGCGCGGCGCGAGGCGGGTGCTCCTGGAAATCGTACCGCCTATGTTGACAATCGTTTCGGAAACCGGAACAATCTGGGCGTGCGCGACGACCTCCGCCCGGCCTTGTTCGGCTCCGCCCTGCGCGACCGGATGCTGACGCGCCTGGCCCTCTCGCAGAACGGCTTACACGTTCGCGAGTTGGCCCGCCAGGTCGACGCCAGCCCGACCGCGGTCCACCGGGCCGTCATCGCGCTGGAGCACGCCGGGGTCGTCGTCTCGCGCTTGGTGGGCAACTCGCGCGTCGTGGTGCTGAACCGCCGTTGGTACGGCGCGGTCGAGCTGCGGGCGCTGCTCGAGCGGCTGGCGGCGGCGTATCCCGAGATCCGCGAGCGCGCCTCGCGCTATCGCGAGCGCCCGCGCCGCATCGGCAAGCCGCTGTAGATGCTCGCCGCCGGCGCCTCGCTGATCGACGTCGAGTTCGCCGCCTGCACGGTGCTGGCGCAGGCCGGCGAGACGGCGGTGCTGTGCGGCGGGAGCGCGGCGGCCTACTACGTCCCCGACGACTATCAGTCGCTCGACGTCGACTTCATGCTCCACGTCGGGCAGGCCCGGCATACCGTCGATCGCGCGTTGGCGACGCTCGGCTACGAACGCGTCACCGAGGGCTTCTACGAACATCCCGTCTTGCCGTACGCCTTGGAGTTTCCGGTCGGTCCGCTGGCGATCGGCCGCGAGGAGGTCGGGAGCTGGCGGACCGACCGGCGCGCGCACGAGCTCCTGCACGTGCTGACGCCGACCGACGTCGTGCGCGACCGGTTCCTTCATTACTGGGCCTGGAAGGACGAGAGCGCGTTTCGGGTCGCGCTGGCCGTCGCCCGGGCCAAGCCGCGCGAGGTCGACCTCGACGCGGTGCGCGCGTGGGCCCTGCGCGAGCTGGCCGCCGACCGAACTTACGACCCCGAGGAGATCGACCGCTTCTTCAACGCGCTCGCCGGCGGTTGAAAGCGCGCGCCTCCCTTACGGCACGAGAACGCTGGAGCCGATCGTTTCGCGCCGTTGCATCGCCCGGTGCGCGTCCGCCGCCTCGGCGAGCGCGAAGCGCTGACCGATCGTGACGCGGGTTCGGGGGTCGTCGAGGAAGGCGAAGTACGCCGCCGCCATCCGCCAGAGATCCTCGCGCCGGCGCGCATAGTGGACGAAGCGCGGGCGGGTGAGGTAGAGCGAACCCATCGCGCCGAGCCGGTTGACGTCGAGCGGCGGCGGATCGCCCGACGAGCTGCCGAAGCTGACCAGCGTCCCGTACGTGCGCAACGAGGCCAGCGATCCCTCGAACGTGTCGCGGCCGACGGAGTCGAAGACGGCCGCGACGCCGGCGCCGCCGGTGAGCGCGCGGACGCGCTCCGCGACGTCTTCGTGGCGATAGTCGATCACCGCCGCGCAGCCGAGCTGCTCAGCGTGCGCGACCTTGTCCGCGCCGCCGGCCGTCCCGATGACGGTCGCACCCAGGTGCTGCGCCCACTGGCAGGCGATCGTCCCGACGCCGCCGGCCGCGGCATGGAAGAGGATCGTGTCGCCGCCTTTGACCGGGTAGACCTCGTGCAATAAGAAGTAGGCCGTGATCCCTTGCTGCAGCGTTGCCGCGACGAGCGCGTCGTCGCACCCGGCGGGCAGCGGCACGAGCCGCTCTTCGGGGACGGTGCGTAGTTCGGCGTAACTCCCCGGCCCGATCCCGGCGTACGCGACCCGATCGCCGGGGCGCACGGCGGTGACCACCTCGCCGAGCGCTTCGACGATCCCCGCTCCCGCGACGCCCAGGCCGGTCGGCAGCGCCAGCGGATAGTGGCCTTCGCGGTGGTAGACGTCCAGGTAGTTCAAACCGATCGCCGTGTGCCGAACCAGCACTTCGCCCGGACCCGGCGCCGGTGCGGGCTCGTCGCGCAGCTCCATCACCTCCGGCGCGCCGAAGCGCTCGATGCGGATGACCTTCGGCATCGCGCGTCCTCCTAACGCATCACGCGGAGCGCGCCAAGCGCGCGTCCGCGACGTTGGTCTGCAGCGTCACCTGGATCGCTTCGCGCAGCAGCGCGTGGTCGGGGGCGGGCCAATGTTCGGCTCGCACGTCGTGCAGCAGCCGGGCCGACTGGCCGAACACCAGGATGCGGTCGCCGACCGCGATCGCTTCCTCTAACTGATGGGTGATGAGGATCGCGGTGCTCTCCAGCTCGCGCGCGAGCGCGACGAACGTCTCGCGCAGCTCGGTCGCCGTCACCTCGTCCAGATGTCCGAACGCCTCGTCGGCCAACAGGATGCTGGGCTGCACGACGAACGAGCGCGCGATGGCGACGCGCTGCCGCATCCCACCCGAGAGCTCGTGCGGATAGCGGTTCGCCGCCGCTTCGAGCCCAAACCGCACCAGCCACGTGAGGGCCCGGTCGTGCCGCTCTTTCTCGGAGAGGCCCAGCAGCTCGAGCGGCAGGCAGACGTTGTCGATCGCGCTGCGCCACGGGAGCAGTCGGTCCTGCTGGAAGACGGTCGCGATCTGCCCGCGGAAGTGCTCGAAATCGTCGTAGGGTGTCTTTCCGCCGATCGTGATGCTGCCGGCGGTCGGCCGTTCGAGCCCGATCATCAGATCGAAGAAGGTCGACTTGCCACAGCCCGTCTGCCCGACGATGGCGACGACCTCGCGCGAGTCGATGCGCAGGTCGAGGTCGGCGATCGCGAGCACCTCGTGACCCGAAGTCGTGCGGTACGTCTTGCTCAGGTGCGAGACGTCGATCGGCGGCGCGACGCTCACGAGACGCGCCAGCGCAGCGCGCGCGCCTCGATGCGCGTCAGCACCCATTCCAGCACGAACAAGGCGCCGACCAACACAATCGTCCACGCGAAGACGTCGGCGACCGAGAACAGCTCCTCGGCGATCGCCAGCTGGTGCCCGATCCCGGTCGTCGCGCCGACCAGCTCGGCGATCGTCACCACCCGGATCGCCAGGCTCAGGTTGATCTTCCAGCTGGTCAGCAGCGCCGGCGTCGTCGCCGGCAGCAGCAGCTTGGTGAACAGCTGCAGCGGCGTCGGGCGGAACGAGCGGACCATCTGGCGCAGCTCGCGCGAGACGCCGCGCAACGCGTCGAGGGCGTCGACCATGAAGATCGGGCCACAGGTCACCACCAGCACGAAACAGATGCGGAACTCGGTCGACTTGAACCACAGCACCGCGAAGAGGATCCACGAGATCACCGGGACGGCCATCAGCAGCCGCACGAGTGGCCCGACGTAGCGCTCGACGGACTCGGAGCGGTAGAACCAGATCGCCAGCAGCAGCCCGCAGATGAACGAGATCACCAGCGAGACGATAACGCGGACCAGCGTCACGGCGACGTCGACCGGCGTGACCGAGGCCAAGCTCCGGGCGATCTTGCCGAAGCCCGGGACCGCGATCGGGGCGATCCCCAAGTGGGGCGCGAAGTACGACACTGCCTCCCAGAGCAGCGCCAGCACGACCAGCGAGACGACCGCCTCGCGCGGCAGTCGCGGGAAGGCGTAGGCCGAGGCCTTACGTTCGGGGAGCATAGAAGATCGCGTCGCCCGGGGCTTTGTCGGCGAAGCCGGCCGCGACGGCGCGCGCGAACATGTCCGCGATCGCGGCGCGCTGCGGCCCCCAGGCTTCGTGCACTTCGAAGTCGAGCTGTTTGCCCGCGATCGCCTTCTTGAAGATGCCGGGTGGCAACTTCGTCGTATCGGCGACGATCTGGTCGGCGGCATCGGTGTCGCTGTGCATGAAGGCGACCGTATCCGCCAGCGCCGCGACGAGCCGCTGCGGCAGGTCGGGCGGCAGCTTCGCTAGCGCGTCCTCGCGCATCGCCGCCACGTTCTCCCAACCGTCGTGCTGCGTCAAGGCCAGCCAGCCGTCGTTGCCGTTGAAGATCTGATGGACTGTCGGGTCCTGCACCAGCATCAGCGTCGCGGCCGGCTGGATCACCAACGCCGCGTCGACTCGGCCGGCCTCGAGCAACGAGCGCGCCAGCCCGAAGTTCGCGTCGACCAGGGTCACGTCGGTCTTCAGGTTCAAGCCCTTGGCCCGCGCGCACATCGCGAGGACCTGGTATTGCGAGGAGCCCTGGTCGACGGCGAGCTGCTTGCCGCGCAGATCCAGGATCGTCTTGATCGCGGGGTCCTTGGTATACACGCCGAGATCGGAGAGGCGCAGGGTCGTCGCGACGATCTTCAATCCGACGCCTTCGTTGCGCAGCTTGGCGAGATTGCTCGGTCCGCCCATGATCGCGTCGACCTCGCCGGTGGTGAAGCCGCCGTAGAACGCGGTGATCGACGGATAGAGCGTGATGTCGATGTCGAAGCCGTGCTTCACGTCGAGACCACGTGCCTTCATGATGTTCCACACGATCGGGTTGGCGAGCGGTCCGGAGATGCTGCCGACGCGCAGATGCGGCCGGTCGTCGGCCGACAGGCGCGACGCCGGCGCGACGACGGTCGCGGCGACCATGGCGGCAACCGTCAGGGCGGAAAAGGCACGACGTTTCATGCGCCGGAGCGTTCGCGCCGGCGCGCCCAGCCCCCGGCCGGCTGCCGACCTTGGCGTCACAGAGTTGCCGGCTTCCTGAGGATTTCCTCAGGACGCCCGCCTGCTCGCCGATACAAGGTCTATCATGTTCGCGAGCATCCTGCGGGGACTGCGCCGCTTCTTCGGGCTGGAGGTCCCGGTGGCGTCCGGCGCTACCGCTGCCTCTCCGACCGCGCCGCACGCCTGGTGGATCCCCAAGGACCGCGAGGCGCTCTTAGCCGCACAGCTGGAGAAGCGGCGCCAAGCGCTGATCGAACGCCTCGCCAACGCGCCGCACCCCGAGTCGGACGGGGCCGACCCGGCCGATGCCCGCGCCGAGCACCCAGGCGTCGAGCCGGCGGCGTCGGAGCCCGAGGCGCTCGAGCCCGAGCTCACCACCCACGGCGTGATCGATCCCGAGGCGCTCGAAGCGATGAACGCCGCCGCAAACCATCAGCCGGTCGACCTCAACCTCGAAGAGTTTGCGACCCTGGACGAGGTCGCGTCGATCCTCGACGACGTCCGACGGGTCCGCGACGAGGCCGAGCGGCGGATCGCCGCCATCGAGCTGCCGCAGGCGCTGATGATGGACGACGGCGAGTACGTGGTCGCCAAGGACTGGATGCTCGACCATCGCACGATCCACCCCTTGCCCAACGCCGAGATCTACGGGCAGTACTGGGTCCGCTTCGCGCGCAGCTCGGCCGGCGATACGGTGACGATCGGCTGCAGCACCTGCGGCAAGAGCAAGATCCTGACCGAACTCTCGAGCCTCGCCGACGCCGTCTGACCCCGGCTTAACGCGCGGCCGGCTCGATCGCCTCGAAGGCCGTGCGCGGATCGCCCTCGCGGTAGCCGCGCACGCGCAGCACCGACTCGCCGGCGAGCAACTCCCAGAGCGGCGCGACGACCAGCTCGCGGCGCCAGGCGGTCAGGTCGACCGCGTCACCGAGCGCCTCCGGCGTCTGCGGCGCCTCGCGCGCGATCCGTTCGAGCGCGGCGCGCGGCAGCAGCAGCGTCGTCGGCAGCTCGTGGTCGGCGGCGAGCGCGCCGACCAGCACCGCCATCGTCGCGACGAGCGCCTCGCGCTGCGGCCCCAGCGGCTTGGGTGCCCGCGGCGGTAATTGGTCCTCGGGGATCGCCTCGCCGTTGCGCACGGCCTCGACGATCCGCTCGCCCAGGTTGCGCCGCATCCCGTTGTCGATGCGGCGCAGCTGCGAGAGCTCCTCGACGGCGTGCGGGCGTAACTGCACGAGGCCAATCATCACGTCGTCGGGCAGCACGTACTTGAGCGGGATGTTGCGCTCGCGCGCGTAGCGGTCGCGCAGCTGCGCCAGCTCGCTGAGGACCCCCAGCTCGCGCCGGTTCAGCCGCGCGTTGCCCGAGACGCGCAGGTAGAGTCGGCGCGGATCGCTGCGGTACGCTGCCGGCTCGACCAGCGCCGGCATCTCCTCGTCGGCCCACGCCTCGCGCCCGCGCTTGCGCAGGCGCTCGCGCAGCAGGTCTTCGAGATCGAACAGGTGGCGCACGTCGTCGACCAAGTACTCGACTTGCTTGGGGGTGAAGGGGCGCGTGCTCCAGTCGCTCACCGTCTGCGACTTGCGCAGCGTCACGCCGCACAGGTCGCGCACCAGGTCCAACAGCGAGATCGACAGGCCGTATCCGGCGAACGCCGCCGCGACCTGCGTGTCGTAGGCGGCTCGCGGCAGCGTCTCGTACGCGTCGGCGAGGATGCGCAGGTCCGACGAGAGCGCGTGCCCGACGACGCGCGCGCCGGCGAGCGCGTCGATCAGCGGGCGCAGGTCGCGCAGCGCGAGCGGATCGACGATGGCGACGCCGTCGTCGAAGAGCAGCTGCACGACCATCAGATGCGGCGTGTACGTTTTCTCGGTGTGAAACTCGGTATCGAGTCCGACGCGCTCGGCCTCGGCGATACGCCGGCACGTCCGCGCCAGCGCTTCGGGGGTGTCGACGACGTCGACGTTCACGGCGCGGGGCTCCCGAAAGTAACCGGGTGCGGGTGGCGGCGGTGATGTGGGAAATGAATGTGATGCTTCTCCATCGAGGCTTGAACCGGTTCGACGACGTGCGCGTCGATCGCATCCGAGAGCCAGTTGCCGCCGACCGCGAGGATCGTGCAGACCGGGATGGCGATCGCGCACATCGTGTAGACTTGGCGAAAGATCGGGACGCGCAGGGCGGCGGCGGTCTGCGTCGCGAGCGTTCCGCCCAGGCCGGGGATGATGCGCACGCAGATCAGGAACATCGGCGAGCCGATCTGGAAGTGCCGCGCCCAGGCCGGCAGCCGCTCGACACGGCTCTTGACGTCGAAGGCGGCCGAGGTGCGGATCGCGACCAGGTAACCGATCACCGCGGCGAGGACCAAGCCGATCGCGTTGACGACCGAGCCCCAAACCGGTCCGAACAGGACGCCGTTCATCACCGCGAGCGCGTCGGTGACGGAGAACGGCGCCGACGCGACGAGCGCGAACACGACGATTGCGAGCGGCATCGCAAACGGCCCGATCGCGCCCAACGCGTGTTCGACCCACGGTCGGTGCGCGACGACGGCAGCCGCAAGCGCGAACGACCCCACGAGGATGGCAATCGCCTCCAGGCGGAGCCACACACGGGTTGATCGGGATTCCACCGCAGGCTCTCTTTGCGGGCGCCGCGCGTTCGCCTTCGCGCTCTCCCCGCTATCCACGCTCGTCCACCGCTGCTGCGAGCGCTTCGCGGGGACGTGAAAACGGGGGTTGACCGCATCGGCGGCGGGGTGTACGATGCTCGGACCTCGAGGCACTGTTCGCACGACGAGCACGGGAGGGCGACTTGACGTCGCAAGATCCACCCGGGTAGTGAGCACCGACCGGCCGACTGCGCGCCGGCGCGGTGACGAAGCAAAGCGACACCGAAGATGCGAGCGCAGACCACGTCCAAAGGCAGGAGGTCGTCATCGTTACGATGACCGAGGATCCACCGAAGAAGACGCCGTCGTAGCGGGATCGCGCTGCGACAAACCCCCGAACACGAAGGGCCACGCCGTCTGGGCGTGGCCCTCTCGTTATCCCGATTCGAGCGCCGCGATCTCACGACGATCGTCCGCTTCCTCACTCGTTGCGGTGCGCAAGAACGCGTCGAGGATCTCGAGCCCGACCGCCGGGCTGGTCGCGCGCAAACTCAGCGCGAGCACGTTCGCGTCGTTCCAACGCCGCGCACCCTCCGCCGTCGGCGCATCGGCACACAGCGCGGCGCGCGCGCCGGCGACCTTGTTGGCCGCCATCGCGATCCCGGTCCCGGTCCAACAGCAGACGATCCCGACGTCGGCCTCGCCGGCGGCGACGGCCGCGCCGACCGCTCGGCCGATCGACGCCCAGTGCGTCGAGCCGTCGCGCAGCGCACCGTAGGTCACCACGGCGGCGCCCCGGCGTTCCAGCTCGGCGAGCAGGGCGTCGGTCAGCGGGCCGCGGTCGTCGGCGCCGATCGCACAACGCATGACGGCTACTCCGGGAGTGCCGGGCCGACGGCCTGCTCGCGGGTGACGCGCCACCCCGACCGAGAACGTCCCAGCGGTGGCGAGCAGGGACGACGGGATTCGGGACGCGGCGACCGTCATCGTGGCACGGGAGGGTCCCGATGGACCGGCCGTCTTCATGGTCCGGCGCCACGCCGGAGCGACCTTCCTCCCCGACCGCTACGTCTTCCCCGGCGGGGCGGTCGATCCCGAGGACCGCGCGCTGGTCGCCGACCGGCTGCGCGGCTCCGCCGGCGCGGTCGACCCGGCCTACGTCATCACGGCCGCGCGCGAGACGTTCGAGGAAGTCGGGCTGCTCTTCGCCGACCGCGCCGTCGCGCCCGAGGCGCTGGTCGCGGCCCGGCGCGCGCTGCTGGCCGGCGAGCTCGACTTCGCCGGCGTCCTGACCCGGCTCGCGGTCAGCATCGACGCCGACCGGCTGCGTTACTTCTCGCGCTGGATCACCCCCAAGGACGAACTGGCACCGCGCCGTTTCGACGCGCGGTTCTTCGTCGCGCGCGCGCCCGCCGATCAGGTCGCCGAAGCCGACGCCAGCGAAGTG
The DNA here is from genome assembly GCA_050010375.1 of Vulcanimicrobiaceae bacterium. GTDB lineage: Bacteria > Vulcanimicrobiota > Vulcanimicrobiia > Vulcanimicrobiales > Vulcanimicrobiaceae > Vulcanimicrobium. The sequence goes on along the minus strand of JBEKLD010000008.1, from coordinate 34,860 downwards.
CACGACGGCGCGTGGTATCGCCCGCTCGATGCGCTGCGCGCCTACCAGCGCGGCGAGATCGAGCTGATCTTCCCGACCATCAAGCACCTCGAACGGATCGCGCCGTACGCGAGCGTCGAGGCACTGCTCGCCTTCGCGGCGAGCAAGCCGGTCGCGGCGGTCATGCCCGACGTCGACGGCGATCGCGTCTTCACGATCCCGCGCGAGCTGGAGAACGCATGGTAAGCCTGAGCCCGCGCGTCGGGCGCTTGCGCGCGAACAACCCGTCGCCGATGACGCTGGACGGGACGAACGGCTACGTCGTGCAGGTCGGGCCGCGCACGCTCGTCGCGATCGATCCCGGCCCGGTCGACGAGGCGCAGCGCGACGCGTTCGTGGCCGCGGCGCGCGAGCGCGACGCGACGTATGCGGCGATCCTGGTCACCCACGGACATCCCGATCATGCGCCCGGCGCCGCGCCGCTGGCGGCCGCGACCGGCGCGCCGGTCTGGGCGCATGCCGCGGCGCGGTTTCCGCACGACCGCGCGCTCGCCGACGGCGAGCTGCTCGCCTTCGAGGACGCCGCGCTGCGCGTCGTCGACGCGCCGGGGCACGCGCGCGACCACCTGGTGTTCCACCTCGAGGACGAAGGCGCGCTCTTCACCGGCGACGTCGTGATCGGAACCGGCACCGTCGTCGTCGCGCCGCCCGGCGGCGACATGCGCGAGTACCAACGGACCTTGCGGATGTTGCGCCAGCGCTATGGCGACGCGCGCGCGCTCTACGGCGGGCACGGACCCGAGGTGCGCGCCGTCCGCGCGAAGCTCGACGAGTACATCGCGCACCGCGAGGCGCGCGAACGGCAGATCCTCGCTGCGCTTGCCGACGGCCCAGCGACGATCCCGGCGCTGGTCGCGCGCATCTACGCCGACGTCGACCGCCGCCTCTGGCCGGCCGCCGGGCGGCAGATCGCGGCCTACCTGATCGCGCTCGAACGCGAAGGCGCCGTCGCGGCCGAACGGCTCGAGCGCGCGCCGACGCCCGCGGAGCAGGCGCTGCTCGACCCCGATCTCTCCAAGCTCGACGGCAATCTGGGCGCCGACGTCATCCGCGCCGAGCTGGGTTACGGCACCCCGCAACCGCTCGAACGCTATCTGCTGATCGCCTAAGCGGTCGCCTTCCCAGGCCCGGTTCAGGGACCGGTCTTCCAATAGATGACGTCATGCGTTTGCACACCCTCGCGCCACTCGTCGCGCTCGCGCTCGCCGCGACGTCCGCGACGGTCGTCGCCCAAACCACCACCGCCACGCCGCCCGGGCCGCACGGCGAGCGCGCGCCGCGCGTCCCCGACGCGCACTTCCCACTGATGATGGCGTACCGCACGCTCGGCGTCGCTGAGGCGTTCGGCGCCTCCGGGCACTACCTCGACGCCGCCCGCAGCCACTACCGCTCGGCGTTGGCGCGCTTGGCGAGCAACGACCAAGCCGGCGCCGGCGCCGAGGCCCGGCTGGCGTCCGACCTCGCCCACGTCGCGCTGGCCGAGCGCTCGGCCCCGACCCCGCACGACCTTCCGCCGCCGCCGGCGCCGGCCGCACATCCGCAGACGGCGATGGGCGGCCCGGGCCCGGGCGACGGGATGGGACCCCGCCCCGGCGGCTGGGGCGGCGGCGGCGGGCCCGGCGGACCCGGCCCGGGTGGCCCCGGCGGACGCCACCGCGGCGGACCGCACGAGCATGGGGTCAGCCTGGCCGAGGTCGGCGCCCTGCTGAAGATCGAGAACACGCCTGAGGCGCACGAGCTGGCCGACGCGGCCTTCGCCGCCGACCAGGCCGCCGAAAAGGCCGCCTTCGCCGGCGACCGGCAGCAGGCGAGCCGCCAGCACCGGATCGCCGGCGCGCTCGGCGCCGCGGTCCGCGACCTGGCGCAGCTCGACCACCCCGAGCTGCGGCACCGCGGCGGTTTCGGCGGACCCGGCGGCTTCGGCGGCCCGGGCGGTCCCGGCGGCCACCCCGGCGATCTGCCGCCCGACCCCGACACGGACGGCGGGTCCTAACTCACCCGATCGCGAGCACGACCTTCCCGAACTGCCCGCCGGCATCGACCTTGCGCGCTGCGGCGACGACGTCGTCCAGCGCGTAGGTCGTGTCCACGATCGGCTTGAGCGAGCCGTCGAACTGCGCCAGCATCGCGCGGAAGTCGGCCGGCGAGCCCATCGACGAGCCACGGATGTCGAGCTGCTTCCAGAAGACGGAGAACGGGCGGATCTTCGCATCGCCGGTCGTGCCGCCGTAGATGACCGCGCGGGCGCCGTAGCGCGCGACGTTGAGGGCCCGCGCGAGCGTCTCGCCGCCGACCGAGTCGACGATCAGCGACGGCCCGCCGTCGACCGCGGCGACCTCCTTGTCCCAGCGCTCCGCGGTCGCGTAGTTGATCGCGACGTCTGCGCCCAGCGCCTTGGCGCGAGCGAGCTTCGCGTCGCTCGACGAGGTGACGATCGTCTTCGCGCCCAGCCGCTTGGCGAACAGCAGCACGAAGCTCTGCACCCCGCCGCCGATCCCCGGGATCAGCACCACGTCGTCCTTCGTGCAGCCGCCGCGCACGACCAGCGCGCGATAGGCGGTGACGCCGGCCAGCGGAATCGCCGCGGCCTCGTCGTCGCTGAGCGACGGCGGGGCGGGATGGATGTTGACGGCCGGCACGGTGATGTACTCGGCCATCGTGCCTGCGTGCGGCATCCCGAGCACTTGCGCCGTGCGCCGCCAGACCCGTTCGTCGTCGCCCCAGCCGAGCGTCGGGTCGATCACGACCCGCGCGCCGGTCGGTGGGCCGCTCGCGTCGCTCCCGTAGGCAACGACCGTGCCGACCCCGTCCGAGCCCAAGCTCGCCGGCAATTGGATATTCGGATAAAGGCCTTGGCTGATGAACACGTCACGACGGTTGAATGCCGCGCGTCGGATCGCCACCAGCACCTCGCCCGGGCCGGGCTTGGGATCGTCGACCTGGTCGACGCGGAACTGCTCTGGACCCGCCTCGCGGGAGATCTCGTGAACTCGAACGGCTCGCATGTGCGGGCCTACGCGGCGCCGACCGGGAGCGCCTACCGCGGATCGTGAATGAACGCCAACTCCGCATCGTATGAACCGGAGGGTACGTGGCTTTCCCGTCAGTGAGCTTGGGGCCGCCGATCGCAAAGCGGCTCTCCCCGCTCGAGGTCCGCATCGAGGCGAACCGCTGTTTGCAGTGCCATGACGCGCCGTGCATTCGGGCCTGCCCGACCGGGATCGACGTCCCGCGCTTCATCGGCCGGATCGCCTCCGGCGATCTGCTCGGCAGCGCGCGGGCGATCATGGACGCCAATCCGGTCGGCGCCAGCTGCGCCCGGGTCTGCCCGACCAGCCAGCTCTGCGAGGGAGCCTGCGTCTACAACGCCGACGAGACGCCGATTCGGATCGGCGACCTGCAGCGCTACGCGACCGACTGGGCGATCGAGGAGAACGTCGTCCTCTTCACCCCGGGGCCGCCGAGCGGGAAGCGGGTCGCGGTCGTCGGCGGCGGCCCGGCCGGCCTGGCCGCGGCCCGCGAGCTGGCGCGCCTCGGCCACGCGGTGACGATCTTCGAGCGCGACGAGGTCGCCGGGGGACTCGACACCTACGGCATCGTCCCGTTCCGGCTGCCGGCCGAGATCGCGCTGTGGGAGGTGGAGCAGGTCCGCGCGCTGGGCGTCGAGATCCGCACCGGGGTCGCGGTCGGCGAGGCGCTCCCCGCGCAGACGCTGCTGGCCGACTACCAGGCCGTCGTCCTGGCCTGCGGGATGGGCAACGTCCCGCGCTTGGGGATCCCCGGCGAAGACGCCGCCGGCGTCTGGGACGCGCTCGATTTCATTCGCCTGGCGAAGATGGGCGGCGACGTCGGCCGGCTCGGCGACGCGGTCGCGATCATCGGCGGCGGCAACACCGCGATCGACGCGGCGACCTGCTCCAAACGCCTGGGCGTCCCGTCGGTGACGATGTATTACCGCCGCGGCGCGAGCCGGATGACCGCCTACGACTTCGAGATCGAGTTCGCGCAGCTCGAAGGGGTCGAGTTCCGCACCCGCACGCTCCCGACGCGGATCGTCGTCGAGCATGGCCGCGTGTGCGGCCTGGAGCTGGTCGACACCGCCGCCGACGATTCGGCGCGCCCGCTGCCCGGCAGCGAACGGATCGTCCCGGTCGACACGGTCGTGCTGGCGATCGGGCAGACCCGCCACACCGCGCTGCTCGACGCCTTCGGCGTGATCCACGAGCACGGCGTCGCGGCCGTCGACCCGACCCTGCGCACCAGCAACCCGCGCGTGTGGGCCGCCGGCGACTGCATGTTCAGCCCCGGTGGCGTCGACGCGATGGTCGTCGAGGCCGCGCAGCGCGGCAAGGACGCGGCGTACGCGATCGACGCGGCGCTGCGCGGAGGGGACCACTGATGGCCGACCTGTCCAACGATCTCGCCGGGATCCGCAGCCCCAACCCGTTCTGGCTCGCCTCCGCGCCGCCGACGAACTCCGGCTACCAGGTGATGCGCGCCTTCGCGGCCGGCTGGGGTGGCGCCGTCTGGAAGACGCTCGCGCTCGAACCGATCGTCAACGTCACCTCGCGCTTCGGCGGCTACGACATCGGCACGTACCGCATGGCTGGGATGAACAACATCGAGCTGATCACCGATCGTCCGCTCGAGGACAACCTGCGCGAGATCGCCGAGTGCAAGGCGGCCTATCCCGACCGCGCGATCGTCGTCTCGTTGATGACCGAGTGCTCGCAGGCGAGCTGGCACGAGCTGATCCGGCGCTGCCAGACGGTCCCGGTCGACGGGTTCGAGCTGAACTTCGGCTGCCCGCACGGGATGTCGGAGCGCGGTCAGGGCGCGGCGGTCGGCCAAGATCCCGAACTGATCGAGATGGTGACCCGCTGGGCCAAGGAGGCCTCGTCGGTCCCGGTGATCGTGAAGCTGACGCCCAACGTCACCGACATCCGCTACGCCGCGCGCGCCGCGAAGAAGGGCGGCGCCGACGCGATCAGCATGATCAACACGATCAATAGCGTGATCGGCGTCGACCTCGACACCTGGCTGCCGATCCCGCACGTCGACGGGCTCTCATCGCACGGCGGCTACTGCGGGCCGGCGGTCAAGCCGATCGCGCTGAACATGGTCGCCTCGTGCGCGCGCGACGCGGCGGTCGGCATCCCGATCTCCGGGATCGGCGGCGTCTCGACCTGGCGCGACGCGGTCGAGTTCCTGTTGATGGGCTCGACCAACGTGCAGGTCTGCACCTCGGTGATGCACCACGGCTTCGGCATCGTCACCGATATGATCGAGGGCCTGAGCAACTACCTGGACGCGCGCGGCCTGGGTTCGGCCCGCGAGCTGATCGGGAAGACGGTCCCGCGGATCGTCGACTGGAACGACCTCAACCTCGATTACAAGATCGTGGCGCGGATCGACCCGGAGACCTGCATCCGCTGCAACAAGTGCTACATCGCTTGCGAGGACGCGGCGCACCAGTGCATCGATCGGCCCGAGGACCCGCGCCTAGCGCCGGTCGTCGACGAGGAGCACTGCGTGGGCTGCAACCTCTGCAAGATGGTGTGTCCGGTCGAGAACTGCATCGATATGGTGCGGGTCGACGCCGGCGACACCGCTCACACATGGAGAGAACGGTTATCGGTACCATCGTAAGGGGTGGGACGGTCGTCACGGCGACCGACAAGTTCCCCGCCGACGTCCTGATCGAGAACGGTCGCATCACCGCCATCGCGCAACAGCTCCCGGCGAGCGGGCACGAGTCGGTCGACGCCTCCGGCTGCTACGTCTTCCCGGGCTTCATCGACCCGCACACGCACCTGGACATGCCCTTCGGGGGGACGACCACCGCCGACGACTTCGCGACCGGCACCATCGCGGCGGCGCTCGGGGGGACGACGACGATCGTCGACTTCGCCCTGCACACCAAAGGCGACTCGCTGGCCAACGCGCTGCGGACGTGGCACGGTAAGGCCGACGGCAAAGCCGCGATCGACTACGCCTTCCACCTGACCATCGCCGACGGCCGCCCCGAGACGATCGAAGAGATCCCGCAGATGATCGAGCGCGAGGGAGTCAACTCGTTCAAGGTCTTCATGGCCTACAAGCACATCTTGCAAGTCGACGACGAGACGATCTTCAAGGTCCTCAAGGCCGCGGCGAAGTTCGGCGGCCTGGTGCAGGTGCACGCCGAGAACGGCGACGTCATCGAGGTGACCGTCAAGGAGGCGCTGGCGGCCGGTCAGACCGCGCCGAAGTATCACGCGCTGACCCGTCCGGTCGAGCTCGAAGGCGAGGCCACCTCGCGCGCGATCCGGCTGGCCGAGGTCGCCGGCGCGCCGCTCTATGTCGTCCACGTCTCGAGCGCGATGGCGGCCGACGCGATCAGCGACGGGCGCAAGCGCGGGCTGCCGATCTACGGCGAGACCTGCCCGCAGTATCTCGTCTGCGATGTCAGCGACTACGACCGCCCGGACTTCGCCGGCGCCAACTACGTCATGTCGCCGCCGCTGCGCGAGAAGCGCGATCAGCAAGTGCTGATCAAGAAGCTCAAGAACGGCGAGCTGCACGCCTTCGGCTCCGACCACTGCTCGTTCAACAACTGCGGTCAGAAGGAGCTGGGCAAGAACGACTTCTCGAAGATCCCCAACGGCGCGCCGACGATCGAGGACCGCGTCGCGATCCTGTTCGAGCACGGCGTCAACAAGGGGATCATCGGGCTCAACCAGTTCGTCGCGCTGGCCTCGACCAACCCCGCCAAGCTGTTCGGCCTGTTCCCGCGCAAGGGGACGGTCGCGGTCGGCAGCGACGCGGACCTGGTCATCTGGGATCCGAACGCCGAGCGGACGATCTCGGCCAAGACCCACCACATGCGCGTCGACAACAACATCTTCGAGGGGATGAAGGTCCGCGGCCGGCCGCGCACCGTCTTCCTGCGCGGCCGCAAAGTCGTCGACCAGGACCGCTTCCTCGCCGAGCCCGGCTACGGCGCGCACCAAAAGTCCGCCCCCTTCCGCCCGGTCTCCGTTTAAGAGAGGATCGAAGCGCGTGAGCGACATCGTCACGATCGGCCTGGTCCAGGCGCATCACGACACCGACGGCGCGGAGCCGGTCGAGGTCCACAAGCGGGTGGCGATCGCGAAGCACGTGCGGATGATCCGCGAGGCCGCCGCCTGCGGCGCGCAGATCGTCTGCCTGCAAGAGCTCTTCTACGGCCCCTACTTCTGCACCGAGCAGAGCCCCAAGTGGTACGAGGCCACCGAGCACGTCCCCGACGGGCCGACGACCCGGCTGATGCAGGACCTCGCGCGCGAGCTCGAGATCGCGCTGGTCGTCCCGCTCTACGAGCGCACGATCAGCGGCGTGTACTACAACGCCGCCGTCGTGATCGACGCTGACGGGACGGTGCTGGGCATCTACCGCAAGCACCACCTGCCGCAGGTCGCCGCCGGTCCGTCGCCGTGCGGCTTCTGGGAGAAGTACTACTTCAAGCCCGGCAACAGCGGCTACCCGACCTTCCAAACGCGCTACGCTCGCATCGGCGTCTACATCTGCTACGACCGCCACTTTCCCGAGGGCGCGCGGCTGCTCGGCCTCAACGGCGCCGAGATCGTGTTCAACCCCTCGGCGACGGTCGCCGGGCTCTCGGAGTATCTCTGGAAGCTCGAGCAGCCGGCGCACGCGGTCGCCAACGGCTACTACGTCGGCGCGATCAACCGCGTCGGCTGGGAGACGCCCTGGAACATGGGAGAGTTCTACGGCCAGTCGTATCTGGTCGACCCGCGCGGCCAGTTCGTCGCCGTCGGCAGCCGCGACAAGGACGAGGTCGTGATCGGCGACATGGACCGCCGGCTGATCGAAGAAGTCCGCAACACCTGGCAGTTCTACCGCGACCGGCGTCCCGAGACGTACGACGGTCTGGTCGAGGTGTAAGCACCATCGCCCTGACCGTGCAGCCGGATACCTTTCGTTCGATGACTGATCCGCGTGCGATGGCCCCCGTCGCCGTGGTCGCGAACGGGCTCTCGCTCACGTTCGGCTCGGGCGCCGAGGCCACGCAGGCGCTCGAGGGCGTCGACCTGACGATCCTGCGCGGCGAGTTCGTCTCGCTCATCGGTCCGTCAGGCTGCGGAAAGACCACGCTGCTGCGGGCGATCGCGGACTTGGAACGCCCGACCGGCGGGACGCTGCTGGTGAACGGGATGACGCCGGAGCTTGCGCGCCGGCAACGCGCCTACGGGTACGTCTTTCAAGCGCCGGCGCTCTATCCGTGGCGCAACGTCGAGCGCAACGTCATGCTGCCGCTCGAGATCATGGGCGTCCCGCGAGCGGAGCGGCGCGAGCTGGCGCAGCGCAACCTGCAACTCGTCGGCTTGGCCGAGGTGGCCCGGCGCTTCCCCTGGCAGCTCTCCGGCGGGATGCAGCAACGCGTGTCGATCGCCCGCGCACTGAGTTTCTCGCCGTCGCTCTTGCTGATGGACGAACCGTTCGGGGCGCTCGACGAGATCACGCGCGACGGCCTGAATCTGCACCTGCACGAGCTGTGGCGCAGCACCGGCATGACGATCGTGTTCGTGACGCACTCGATCCCCGAGGCCGTCTACCTGTCCACCCGTATCGTCGTCATGTCGCCGCAACCCGGTCGCATCGTCGAGGTGATCGACTGCGACTTGGAGTCCCCGCGGCCGCTGGAGATTCGGGAGACCGCGGCCTTCGCCGCGATCGGCAGCCAGGTTCGTCGCGCGCTCCATTCCGGAACCTCGCATGGGTGAGGCCGTCCGGCGGACGCTGCCGGTCATCGTCGTCGTGTTCGGGTTGCTCGTCGTGTGGTACGGCGCGGCGATCGTCGCCGATCTCCCCGCGGCACAGGCGGCGGCGCCCGGCACCGCGCCGGCCGCGCTCGTCGGCGCCGCCTTGGCCCTGGAACGACCGCTCGTTCCGGCGCCCCATCAAGTCGCAGCGGCGCTGGTGGGGGGGATCTTCCAGCCGATCACCTCACCGCACAGCCTCGTCTACCACGCGGCGGTGACCGCCTCGAGCGCGATCGTCGGCTTCGCGATCGCGTTCGTGCTCGGGATCGCGCTCGCGATCGGCATCGTCAGCGTGCGCATCTTCGACCGCTCGATCATGCCGTGGATCATCGCGAGCCAGACCGTCCCCGCGCTCGCCGTCGCGCCGATGGTCGTCGTCGTCTTGGGCAACGCCGGCCTGACCGGCCTGCTGCCCAAGGCGCTGATCGCAGCCTGGCTGAGCTTCTTTCCGATCGTCACCTCGATGGTCGCCGGCCTGCGCTCGCCGGAGCGGCTCCAGCTCGACCTGCTGCGCACCTATTGCGCGGGGAGTTGGGACGTCTTCGCGCGGCTGCGCTGGCCCGCGTCGATGGCGTTCTTGTTCCCCGGGATGAAGATCGCGGCGACGCTGGCGGTCGTCGGCGCGATCGTCGCGGAGCTGCCGACCGGGGCGCAGGCGGGTCTGGGCGCACGGCTGCTCGGCGCGTCGTATTACGGCCAAACGCTGCAGCTCTGGGCGGCACTCGCGATGGCCTCGCTGCTCGCGGTCGCCGCGGTCGCCGCGGCGGACCTGGCCCGCGCCGTGCTGGTGCAGGCGCGGGGCGGGCGCCTCTAACGATGCGCACCGCCGCGGCCCCCCTTGCGTTCGGCCTGATCGTGCTCGCGCTCTGGCAGACGCTGTGCATGGCGTTCCACGTCCCGAAGATCTTGCTGCCCGCCCCCAGCGCGATCGCGGCGGCGTTCGGGCAGAACATCCCGATGCTGGGAGCCGACTTCGTCCAGACGGTCTTGCGCTCGATGCTGCCCGGCTTCGCGATCGGCTCGGCCGCCGGCTTTCTCGTCGCCCTGATGGTCGACGCCTCGCCGTTCTTGCGCCGCGGGGTCATGCCCGTCGCCTCGCTGACGGGCGCGTTGCCGATCGTCGGGATCGCCCCGATCATGGTGATGTGGTTCGGATTCGACTGGCAATCCAAGGCGGCCGTCGCCGCGGTCATGACGTTCTTCCCCATGCTCGTCAACACCGTCGCGGGCCTCGAGGCACCCGGGGCGATGGAACGCGACCTCTTGCGCTCGTACACCGCCAGCGGGCGGCAGACGCTGGAGAAGTTGCGGCTCCCGGCCGCGCTTCCGTTCATCTTCAACGCGCTCAAGCTCAATACGACGCTCGCGCTCATCGGTGCGATCGTCGCTGAGTTCTTCGGGACACCCATCGTCGGGATGGGGTTCCGCATCTCGACCGAGGCCTCGCGGCTCGATCTCGACGTCGTCTGGGCGGAGGTGCTGCTTGCGGCGATCACCGGATCGGCGCTGTTCTTCGGTATCGCACGGCTCGAACGTACGGTCACCTTCTGGCGCCCGGCATTTCAGTTCAGCACTGAGAAAGACATGCATTGATATGAGCAAGATCATCACCCTGATCGTCTGCGCGTTCGCGTTGCTCGGCGGCAGCGCCAGCGCCGCGGACAAGATGACCATCCAGCTCAAGTGGGTGACGCAGGCCCAGTTCGCCGGCTATTACGTCGCGCAGGCAAAGGGCTTTTACAAGGATGCCGGCCTCGACGTGACGATCAAGCCGGGCGGCCCCGACATCGACCCCTCGCAGGTGCTCGCCGGCGGCGGCGCCGACGTCGCGGTCGAGTGGATGCCCGCCGCGCTGGCGGCGCGCGAAAAGGGCGTGCCGGAGGTGAACATCGCGCAAGTCTTCCAACGCTCCGGCTTGGAGATGACCTGCCGCCGGGACAGCGGGGTTCGCACGCCCGCCGACTTCAAGGGGAAGACGCTCGGCGTGTGGTTCTCCGGCAACGAGTACCCGTTCTTGTCGTGGATGAGCAAGCTCGGCTACCAGACGACGGGCGGCCCGGACGGCGTCACGGTGCTCAAACAAGGCTTCAACGTCGATCCGCTCTTGCAGAAACAAGCTGCCTGCATCTCGACCATGACGTACAACGAATACTGGCAACTGATCGAGGCCGGCATGACGCCCTCCCAGCTGGTCGTCTTCAAGTACGAGGACGAGGGCGTCGCCACGCTCGAGGACGGACTCTACTCGACCGAAGGCCGCATCAAGGACCCGGTCACGCGGGATCGGCTGGCGCGCTTCGTCCGCGCCTCGCTGCGCGGTTGGGCCTACGCGATCAGCCATCAAGCCGAAGCGGTCAACATCGTCATGGCGGCCGATACGTCCGGGGCGCTGAACCTCGCCCACCAGACCCGTCAGATGGGCGAGATCGCCAAGCTGGTCGAGGGGCCGGAGAAGCCGGGGTACCTGAGTGAGGCCGCGGCGAATCGCACGGTGCGCGTGCTGCTGACCGGTTCGAGTAAGCCGGTCATCACCCACCCGCCGACCGGCGCCTGGACCCACGTCGTCTGGGATCAGGCCTTCAGCACCAAATAGCGGTCTACACTACTCGAACAGGATCGTCATGACGGCGACGTCGTCGGGATGTTGGGGTTCTTCTTGCAGGACGCTCTCGACGATGAACTGCGCCGGGTGCTGCGCCTTTGCGCTCACCGCGTCGCGCGCCGCCTTCAGCAGCCTGGCCTCGCCGACGGTGACGTCGTGACTGAATTCGACCAAACCGTCCGTGTACAAGACGAGCAGCGAACCGGATTCGTAGGTGAACGCATGCTCGCGAATGAGGTCCGGCAAGTTGAGCTCGACGCCGAGCGGAAAGCCGTGGTTGGGCAGGATGGTCGGCTGCTCGCCCGCTTTGGCCAGGATCGGCGGATGGTGCCCGGCGGAGGCGTAGGTGACCGTGCGCGCGGCCGTGTCGATCACGCCGTAGATCGCGGTGGTGAACTCGACGTGATTGTTGTTGAGGAAGATGACCTTGTTCGTTTGATCCAACACCGCGATCGGCATGGGGTCGTGGATCTGCAGCGAGGCCGCGACCTTGATGGCCTGTCTCGCCTGGCCCATCTTCACGGCCGCACCGAGGCCGCGGCCGCACACGTCCCCGAGCGAGAAGGCAACCCGTCCGTCCGGTAAGGTGAAGATGTCGTACCAGTCGCCGCCGAGCTGCTCGATGGTCGCCGCCGGCCGGTAGAGCACATCGAACGCGAGTCCCGCTACGCGCGGAAAGCCGACGATGTGGAAGCCCTCCATGAGGGCGTCAACCGTTGCTTGCTTCGCCGCCAGTTCCAGTCGAAGCCGTTCGATCGTGCCTGATTCGCCCACGGCCAAGTCCCTCCGGACGCCGCCGCATGTGTACGGTGGAGTACGCAAGTCTACCAGATCGCGACGATTCCGTCGACGCCTGCGGCGAGCGCTACCCCGCTAGCGCTCCTTCGCGGCGTGCGCCTTTTCGAGGTCGCCGATCGCACCGTCGATCGCGGCGGCGAACTCGTCGAGCTGATCGTCCTCGACGATCAACGGTGGGGCGATGTGCAAGACGTTGTAGCGGCCGAAGGCATAGACGCCGCGCTTGTTCAGGCCGGCGAAGAGTGTCGGCATGATCCCGGCGTTCTTCCCCTGCCACGGGACGAGCGGCGTGCGTTTGGCGCGGTCGCTGACGAACTCGAGCGCGAAGAAGGCACCGACGCCGCGCACGTCGCCGACGATCGCGTGCTTCTCGCGCAGCGGCTCGAGCCGCGCGCGCAGCTTCGCTTCGAGCGCCGCGGCGCGTCCGAAGATACCGTCGCGCAGGTAGGCGCGCACGGTGGCCAGGCCGGTGGCCATCGCCAGCGGATGCCCGGAGTAGGTGTGGCCACCCGGCACCGGCCGGCTGTCGAACGCCTTCGCCAGCCGCTCGCGCACGAGCACGCCGCCGAGCGGAACGTAGCCTGAGGTCACGCCTTTGGCGAAGGTGATCAGGTCGGGGACGACGCCGAAGCGCTCGGCGGCGAAGGCGGCGCCGACTCGGCCGAAGCCCGACATCACCTCGTCGAGGATCAGCAGGATGCCGTACTCGTCGCACAGCGCGCGCACGCCGGCCAGGTAGCCCGGCGGGAACACGATCACGCCGTTCGACCCGATCACCGACTCGAGCATGATCGCCGCGACGCTGCTCGCGTTCTCCGCTTCGATCGTGTCGCGCAGGTACGCCAGCGCGCGCGCCGTCTCTTCGACCGGATCGTCGGTGAAGAACGGGCTGCGGTACGGGTAGGGCGTCCAGACGTGCACGACGCCGGCGACGGCGCTGGTCGGCTCGTTGTACCAGCGCCGGTTCTCCCCGGTCAGCGTCGCCGCGGTGGCGGCCGAGCCGTGAAACGAGCGGTACGCGCTGAAGACCTTCGTGCGGGCGGTCAGCGCGCGGGCGAACTTGACCGCATCTTCGGTCGCGTCGGCGCCGCCGACGGTGAAGAACGCGCGGCAACCCTCGTCACCCCACGGCGCGATCCGGCTGAGCACCTCGCCCAGCTCGGCGCGCGCATCGTTGAACCAGCTGGGCGGGCTGAAGCACAGCCGGTCGACCTGCTCGTGCATCGCCTGCACGACCGAGGGATAGCCATGACCGAGGTTGACTGCGATCAGCCCCGAGGTCAGGTCGGCGTAGCGCTTCCCCTCGGCGTCGTAGAGGTAGATGCCCTCGCCGCGCACGATGACCGGCGGCGGCGGCCCCCCCGACTGGGTCCAGGGGGTCAGCACGTAGCGCGCGTGGAGGCTCTGCAGGTCCTTCGGCGAGGCGATCATCGGGGGGCCTTCGCCGGTTGGCAGGGCGGGTCCGCCGCCGCGAACAGCGCCGGGAGCCCGAGGGCGAAGCCGGGGAGCGCGGGGTGCGCGAGCACGTCGTCACCCCGCAGAACGTGCTCGCCCCGCGCATCGTGGAGATGCACGGTCCGGTCGCGCGGCTGCACGACGACGACCAGTGCCGCTCCGGTGGCCAGATACACCGCGATCTTGTGCGCGACGTGGCGCGGGACGTCGCCGGGCGAGAGGACCTCGAAGGCGACGTCGGGTGCGAAGGGCGGCACCTCGAGATCGCGTCCCACCAGACCCGCCAGTCGCTCGTAGGAAACGTAGGCTACGTCCGGGACGAGGGGCCGACGGATTTCGCCGGGCGGCGCAACCCGGAAGCGCCACTCGCAACCCACCTCGCCCCGTCCCTCGGCCCATGGCGACAGCTCCAGCACCAGACGCGTTTGGAGTCGCGAGTGGGTCCGAAAGGGGCTCACCTTCTGTACCGGGCGGCCGAGGATCCACTCGGTCTCCGGCTTCGTCTCGGGCAAGACGATCTCGTGGATGGACATCGGTTCACACCGACCGTATCACGCGCCGGAACGGCGCGACAAGGTCAGTGCGGGATGTGTGCGACCCCGTACGCCGCCAGCTTCCACAGATGCACGGCGAACGGCGGGACGAACCCGGCGAAGGCGAACAGGCCGGCCAGCGTGCGCGTCGTCCCGACCAGCACGAACGGGATGCCGGCGACGACGGCCGCGAGCAGCAGCCCCAGCAGCGGGCCGAAGCCACGCAACGGCGTGCGTGTGACGACGGTGCCGGCCGCGTAGTCGCCGAGTCGTTTGTGCGCGGGCAACAACGCGAGCACGCCGCCGATCAACAGCACGTCGAGCGGCCGCAACAGACTGCGCACGAAGGCCCGCGCGAGCCCGACGAAGCGCTCGCGCGGCGCGTAGACGTGCAGCCCGAAGATCAGCTTGCCGATCGTCGTCCCGGTGAACGCCTCGGCGACCCAGACGTAGACCAGCGCGACCGCGACGCCCAGCGTCAGCGTCGCATCGAAGCCGCGCTGCGTGTTCGTCGGCAGCCCGGTGATCGGGTTGATCGCGATCAGCGCGTAGCACAGCAAGGTGACGACGCTCGCGACGAGCGCGATGTCGAGCCCGAAGGCGAACAGCCGCGCGAAGGCATAGCCGACGGGATTGCCGATCGGCAGCCGCGGGCCGGCCGCGTAGCGTGGCGGCGGCCCCTCGACGAAGTGCGCGTCCTCGACCTCGACGACCGACGCCCGCGGCGGCGGCGCGGCGGGCGGCGGCGGGGGCGGCGGCCGGACCGCCTGCATCGCGATCGTCGGCTCCTCGGGCACGGTCGGGTCTGGCGGCGGCTGCATCGCCGTCATGTACCGGGCGGGGACGCCGCAGGTGTCATGCCCCGAGACGGCACACGCCCAAGCAGGTTCCCGAGGCGAGCGAGCGAAGGGGCGGGCGTTATCCCTCATCGCACTCGACCGGGGAGAGTTGCCATGTTCGTTCGCCATCGTCTCGTCGCCGGCGCGCTCGCCGCCGCACTGCTCGTCGGGCCCACTGCCACGCTCGCGCAGTCGCGGGCCTCGCTGACCGGGGCCCGCAATCTGTCCGCCGTCCGGCTCCTGGGTTCCAACCGAACCGCGTCGTTGAGCGGCGCGCTGTTCAGTCCGAACACCTGCTACTCAACGCAGTTCCAAACCGGGATCTTGACGGTCTTCCCGCCGACGCTCTACCTCGCGCAGAAGGTCTTCAACGGCCCGCCGGGGCGGCTGTGCGGCATGGTCGCCCGCTGGATCCCGACGCGGCGCGTGATCCCGGCGCCGAGAGGCTTGCGCTGGATCACCGTCCGCGCCGCGAACGGCACCTTCCGCATCCCGATTCACTGACACGGCGTCAGGCGGACCGCAGCGAAGCGAGGACCGCGATGGGTTCGGCGCTCGTCCAGAGCGCCGAATCCACTATACGAAGCCGCTCGCCGCGGTGGCGCCCTTCTTGCGCAGCTCGGCCTGGCGCAGCTCGACGCGGCGGATCTTCCCCGAGCGCGTCTTCGGCAGCTCGTCGACGAACTCGATCGCGCGTGGGTACTTGTAGGGCGCGGTCACGCGCTTGCAGTGCTCTTGCAGCTCTTTGACCAGCGCCGGGCTCGGCTCGCTCCCCGCGCGCAAGACGATGAACGCCTTGACGATGTTGCCGCGATCGGGATCGGGCGAGCCGACGACCGCCGACTCGAGCACCGCCGGGTGCTCGAGCAGCGCGCTCTCGACTTCGAACGGCCCGATGCGGTAGGCGCCCGAGGAGATGACGTCGTCGGCGCGGCCGACGAACCAGAAGTAGCCGTCGTCGTCGACTTGCGCGCGGTCGCCGGTCAGATACCACGCGCCGCGCCGCGAGGCGCGCGTCTCCTCGTCGTTCTTGTAGTAGCCGGCGAAGAGCGAGGGCGGCTGGCCGCGCAACGCGATGTCGCCGACCTCGCCGGGGGCGCAGACGTCGCCCTGCTCGTCGACGACCGCGACGTCGTGGCCCGGCATCGGCTTGCCCATCGAGCCGGGCCGCACCGGGATGCCGGGGACGTTGGCGACGAGCAACGTGTTCTCGGTCTGCCCGTAGCCGTCGAGGATCGTCAAGCCGAACGCCTCGGACCAGCGTTCGATCACCTCGGGATTGAGCGGCTCACCGGCCGAGACGCAGTGGCGCAGCAAGGGCAGCCGCCAGTCGCCGAGATTCGGCAGCTTCGCCTCGAGCCGGTACTCCGTCGGCGCCTGGCAGAGCACGCTGACGCCGAGGTCGCGAATCAAGTCCATCCGCTCGGCGGGGACGAAGGCGCCCTCGTGCAGCACGATCGCGGCGCCGCACGACCAGGGTCCGAGCAGGACGTTCCAGAGCGACTTCGCCCAGCCGGTCCCGGCCGTGCACCAGACCAGATCGGTCGGCCGCGCGTCGAGCCAGGCCGCGGCTTGCAGCCGCTTCGCCCAGGTGTAGGCGACGTTGTGGACGACGCCCTTGGGTTCTTTGGTCGTCCCGCTGGTGTAGACGATGTACGCCATGTCGCCGGCGCGCGTCGGCGTGCCGGCGAACGGCGTCGCCGCGCGCACCAGCGGATCGACCGCGGTCCAGCCGTCACGCGCGCCGCCGACCAGCAACCAGATGCGCAGGTCGGGCGCGTCGGCGGCGATCGCGTCGATCTCGCCCGCGTTGCTGGCGTGGCCGACGACGGCGACCGCGCCGCTGTGCGTCGCGCGGAAGAGCAGGTCTTTCGCCCGCAGCTGCTCGGCACCGGGGACGGCGACCGCACCGATCCGCAGCAGCGCGGTCATGCAGAACAGCCAGTCGGGGATCTTCGGCAGCACGACGATCACCCGGTCGCCGGCGCGCACGCCCGCGTCGCGCAACACGGCCGCCCAGCGCTGCGAGGCGTCGGCGATCTGCGCGAACGTATAGTCCGCACGGACGCCTTGCGCGTCGAGTGCGAGCAGGCCGAGCCGGTCCTCCCGCGCGAGCCGGTCGACGACGTCACGGGCGAAATTGAAGTCCGCTGGGACGTCCCACGTGAAGGCGCTGCTTGCCATGCGTCCCAGGATTCGCAGGCCGGGCCGGCGCACCCGCCGGTATGCCCGCCTTCGACATCGCCCGCATCCTCCGCGCCTCCAGTATCCGCTACGGCGGCCTGCGGGTGCGCGGCGCTCCCGCCATCATGCTCGGCCTCGGCGCGGTCGTGCTCGCCGCCGGCGGGATGCGCGCGCTGGTCGCCGCCGCGCCGACGCTCAGCGAGACGCTGCGCGAGGCAGCGAAGCTGGTCGAAGCGGTCCGCAGCGACCGCCCCCGCCTCAGCGCCTGATTACAGCAGCCGCACACCCGCGACGGCGAGGATGAGCACCACGACCGAACGCAGCGCGAGCTCGTGGAGCTTGCCTGCGAGGCGGCTCCCGACGTAGACGCCCGGCAGCGAGCCGCACAGCAGCCCGGCGGTCAAATGCCAGTCGACGTCGCCGAAGCGGGCGTGGCCGAAGGCCGCGATCGGGACGATCGCCGCGGCGAACGCGATCTCGGAGCCGACCAACTTCCGTAGCGCGATCGCCGGCCCGAACAGCAGCAAGAGCGGCAGCGTGATCGAGCCGGAGCCGATCGAGGTCAGCGCGACCAGGAAGCCGACCAGCAGCCCGATCGTCACGCTCTTCGCCGGGACCCCGGTCCGCGGCTCGCTCTCGCGCCGGCGGCTGCGCACGACGCGCTGCAGGATGATCGCGGCGCAGGCGATCAGGATCGCGACCCCGATCGCGTGCCGCATCACGTGCTGCAGCGTCGCCGGTGGGACGTGCGCGCGCAGTTCGCCGAACGCCACCAGACCAGCGCAGGCGCCGACGACGCCGCCGAGGACGAGCCACCCGACCAGCTTCCAATCGACCGTCCCTTGCCGCGCGTGCACGATCGCCGCCAGCAACTTGGTCGGGACGCTGTACATCAGGTCGGTTCCGACCGCGACCACCGGTGCGACGCCGAGGAACAGAATGAGGATCGGCGCGAGCAGCGAGCTCCCGCCGACCCCCGAGATTCCGGCCAGGAGTCCGACCAGCAGGCCGGCGAGGACGACCCGCGGGTCGGGCATCAGCCGCTCACGGCCATCGGCGCGCGTTCACCAGGGTATCAGTACCCGGAACTCGGCCCGCCGCGGCGCATCCCACTGCGTCGTGTTGAAGCCGTTGTCGACCTTGATCAACCAGCGGTGGTCGAGCAGGTTGTCGACGGTGAACTCGTAGCCGACGTGGTTCCCGACCGGAACCCGCCCGATCGCGATGTTCTCCTCGAAATGCGCCGGCAAGCGGCCGCCGGTCCCATTGAGGAACGCGACGGGGAACCCCGAGCCATACTGCGACTCGACCGTGACGAAGCTTTTCAGGTCGGGCGAGAAGTGTTGCGTGACGTGCAGATCGCTGGTGTAGGTTTCGTCGTGGTCCTCCGGCTCGAGCGTCAGGTCGGTCACGTCCGGCGGCGGGAACAGGAACGTCCCGCCCGAGACGCCGCCAGCCAGCGAGAGCGAGTAGGTGAACGAGAAGCCGACGTCGGTCGTGCGTGAGGATTGGAGGTACCGGCCTTCGATCCCGCGCGTTGTGCCGATCGCACTGTTGTAGACGGCGAACAGCGGCGTGTTCAGCAGGTTCGTCGTGTCGAGCACGTTGACGACGGTGCGGTCGTACGCGTTCACCCAGGCCCGACGGCCGTCGCCGAAATCGTGCGCCAGTCCGACCTCGAGCAGCGTGTCGCGCTCGGGCAAGAGGTCGTAGACCGGAGTCCCCGTCAGCGTGTAGGTGTCGGTGACGACGGCCTCCTGGCGGGTGTCCTCGAGTCCGGGGGCGGCATAGTACCGTCCGATGAACGCGTGCGCGACCGTCGCCGGAAAGATCTGCTGATCGATCTCGAAGCGCGGGCTGAGTTGCGAACCCGAGGTGTAGCCGGTGCTGTGGTCTTCGCGCAATCCCGGCTTGATCGCCAGGTACGGGCTCGGCGCCCAGGTGTCCTCGATGTAGATCCCGGTCTCCGTGCCGCGCTGCGCGTTGTCGACGGGGTAGAGCGTATAGGTCGACTCGCCGGGAGCGAACGCGATCGCGACGCGCGAGTCGAAGTCTTCCTGCTGCAGGTCGACGCCGTAGCCCAGCGTGTTCTGCCCGATGGTGCGCCCGCCGTTGACCCGCAAGCCGACGTACGCGGCGGCCCGATCCTGGAACAAGCCGTTCGAGGGGCAGTCGTAGCCGTTGATGATCGGGACCGGGCAGCTCTGCGGCGTCGCCGCGGTACCGAGCAGGTAGCCCTGGACGTCGGCGGCGAGGTCTCCGTCGTACACGACCCGATTATAGCGGGTCCAGGGGACGATTCGGAAGTAGCCGTTGCCGTCGGCGTCGTCGTGGGTGTACGAGAGCGCCAAGAAGCGGTCGTACTCGCGCTGGACGTCATCTTGCCCCGGCAGCGAGACCTCGCCGGCGTTGAGGTCGTTGGGATCGGTGTTGATCGGGATCTGATAGGTCGCGTACTGATTCGCGACGTCGAGCGCGAGCGTGTCGTGCGAGTCCAGCGCATACCCGATGCGCAGGAACTGGTTCGCCGTCGAGGACGCGTCGTGGATCGCGGTCTCGGACGGCGTGTCCAAGCCGCGGTCGCTGGCCAGGTTGTCGACGGCGAGCGAGACCTGGAACTTCCCGACGTTGAACTGCTTGACCAGCTCGGCATCCTGCGTGCCCAGCTCGCCGCCGCCCAGAACGAGCAACCCCGGCGGGGGCGGATTGACGAACGAGAGGCTCTGCACGTTAACGACCGCTCCCATCCGCTGCCCACCGAACTCGGCCGGGAAGGCCCCGGTGAAGACCTCGATCGCGCCGGCCTCGCGTGGATCGACCAGGTTGGCGAAGTTCGAGCTGGTCGAGGACGGCAGCGGCGCGCCGTCGATCTCGTAGGTGACGCCGTGGAAGCCGTCGACGACCGGCTCGTCGTACGAGAAACGCACGACGCCGGGGAGCGTTTCGATCACCCGATCGATGGTGGTATTCGACGGCAGGGTCGCGATCTGTGCCGCGGTCACCGTGTTCTCGGCGACCGGCGTCCCGTGCACGCCGGTCGTCGTCCCCTTCGTACTTCCGATGATGCGCGCGGCGAGCAGGGTGACCTCGACGACGGCGCCGGTCGAGACGTCGACGCTCGCGTCGGCGGGACCGGCCGAGGTCGTCGCGTGCAGCGTGTAGTGCCCGAAGGGCACGCGCGGAAACGCGAAGTGACCGCCGGTGTCGGTGGTCGCGGCGAGCGTCAGGTCGGGCCCGGCGAGGGTCACGACGACCCCGGGGATCGGATGTTGGTCGGGGCGCACGAGCGTCCCGCGGACGACGCCGGCGACGTCGGCGCGAGCCGATGTACCGGCGAATGCGACGATGACGCTGCACCCGAGCGCAGCCAGAACGGCGCGGGTACTGAACATGGGAACTCCCCTTCGAAAGCGTGAGCGGCAAGCGCGCGTGCGCGCGCAGACGAACTCAGGCGGCCGAAGGCGGAGCGCGCAGCCCGCTACAGCGGGCGAGAAAGGCGAGTGCAACGGCCCGCACCCGGCGCGCGAGGCGGCAGGCAGCGGCCGGAACGCGCGGTTCGGCGTGGCGCGGCGTCCGCAGCCAGCCGGCGACGACAGTCGCCGCAAGCGCGGTCGCGGCGACCAGCCAGCACGCCGCGCGCCGCCCGACGAGGGCGACGAAGGCACCCGCCGCCAGCACCAGGGCCAGACCCGGCAGTGGGGCACCACCGAACGCATCGGCGACACCGGCGACGCGGCCGAAGGCGACCAGCTGCTCGACGAACTCCATCCCCAGCAGCGTGGCGCAGCCGCCGACCGTTACGATGGCGACGGCCAGCCGAGGGTCGGCACCGGCCAGCCGGTCGGCGACTCGTCGCACCGGGTCCGGCTCGCCCTGGCGCGCGAGCGCGCTCAGGGCGACCCGCGCGAGAGCCGCGACGCCCAGCGTCGCGATCGCGAGCGCGAGCGGACCCGCCGCGACGTGCGCGCGGTCCGCGTAGGCGTGGCCCCCGAGCGCCAGCCGCCCGGCCAGGTCGATCGCCGCGTGCGCCAGCGCTGCGGCCGCGCAGGACGCGAGCAGCGCCGACCCGATCGCGGCAAGCGCGACCGGCGAGCAAGCTATCGAGACGGAGAACCGGCCAAGCGCTCCCATCACCCTCGGAGTACGTTGCGCGGCGACCGGCGGATGCCCTACTCGCTGCCGGGCACCGTCGCTACGGACCGACCAACCGTGCCGGAGCTTGCCGGAAGACCAACGCGAGATTCACAGCCCCTCTTTTGGAGGACGGCTAGTTATTGCTTGGCGTGGAAATTTCTTCCATGCCGGTGTAGACTTTCCGGGCGAGAGTTCTGCCGCCAACGGTGGCAGCTCCGCATTGAGTACCGTCTTTCCTGGAGGGTGTATGGAAATCCATGGAAACATGGTGAGACTACTCCGAAGAAGACTGCTGACGAGCCTGGGGCTGTGTGCAGCACTGGTGTTGGCGATTGCGTTTTTGGCCGGCACCGTGCGCAGCAGCGCCGCACCACTCGTCTATCCAGCGCCTGGTTCGGTCGGCTCACCGCGCTTTGGCATCGCGCCGGAATGGCCGGCCGAATTGCCAAACAACTGGATCATCGGGCAAGTCGGTGGTCTGTCCGTCGACAAGTGGAACGACATCTGGGTCTATCAGCGGCCCGAATCGGACACCGTCGATGAATTGTGGGCGGCCCAAAGCCCACAAGTCGCAGACTGTTGTATCCCCGCCCCGCCCGTGTTGGAGTTCAACGGGCAGGGACAATTGATCAATGCCTGGGGGCCCGTCGAGGGCGCAGACTGCCCGAGCTGCAACTCGCCCCAGCCGACCAACTACAACTACGTCAAAACCGAGCACGGGATCTTCGCCGACGACAATGGGTTCGTGTGGATCACCGGCAACGGGAGTGGCGATCGGCAGATCCTCAAATTCACGCGCAACGGGAATTTCGTGATGCAGATCGGCACGCCCGGAACGACCTGCAACAACTTGGATACGCTCGACGTCTGCAAAGCCTCGCAGTTCTACGTCGATGTCCCCAACAACGAGTTGTACGTCTCCGATGGCTATGGCAACCATCGCGTGGCCGTCTTCAACGCGACGACCGGCGTCTTCAAGCGGGCCTGGGGAGCCTTCGGGGTGACCGCGACCAGCGGCGCCGTGACCACCGGCTGGGGTGCCATCCCTCCGTTGGCGGCAACCTATCCGGCCACGACCTATACGGCCGGTAACCCGTCGTATTACTTCAACAATCCCGTCCACTGCGTCACCAAAGACCCGGTCACGGGATACATCTGGGTGTGCGACCGGGTCAACGACCGTCTGCAGGTCTTCACGCCGGCAGGCAAATACCTGGGCCAGTGCTACTTCGCCCAGGCCACACTCAATCCAGGGTCCGTCTGGGATCTGAAGTTCTGGCCGAGGGGCACGGACCAAGTCCTCCTGATGGCCGACGGAACGAATCAGGTCGTGCGGGAGTTCCTCCCGCAATTCTCCGCAACGAGTGGAACGACGACTCCGGCGAACGCGTGTCCGATGGTCGGTCAATTCGGACACAACGGTCGCAACGCGGGCTTCTTCCACTGGGTGCACGTAGCCGACGTCGACTCGTACGGGAACTACTACGAAGGCGAAGTCGACACCGGCAAGCGCGTCCAGAAGTTCGTGCCGCTCCGGTACGGACCGTAGACCACAGAAACGACACCATAGCCACAGAGGAGGGTGCGCGGAGTTCGGTCCGTTTCGTCGGGCCGAACTCCCTGCCCCAAAGGAGTTGAACGTGGAGCGGGTTGCCAGTGTTCTTCTAGCAGCGGCGTCGATACTCGCGTGCGCGAGCTGTGCGCCGGGGACGTCCTCCGCCGGCGAGACGACCAGCCGAATCAGCCAGTTTCCGCTTCCGCTGCTGAAGGATGCGGATGAAGATCGCTGGCCGGGCGACATCGTGGCCGGGCGGGATGGCGCACTGTGGTTCACCGAGCTCAACGGCGAGCGGATCGGACGGATCGCGACCGCGCCCTTGGGGCAGATCACCGAATACACGATTCCGACCCGTCCCGTCGCCGCACCGAGCGGCGGTCGTCGCGGCGGATCGCCGGCCGAACACATCGACCCGAGGCCGGGCAGCATCGCGCTCGGCCCGGATGGCGCACTGTGGTTTACCGTGCCGAATTTCAACGCGATCGAGCGGATCACCGCGAGCGGCCACATCACCGAGTATCCCGCCGGCCGGGATGCCCGGCCGGCCGACATCGTCGCCGGCTCGGATGGTGCGCTCTGGTTCACGCTGCCGACGACCCAGCAGATCGGCCGGATCACGACCGCGGGTCGGATCACGCGCTATCCGGTTCCGACCGCCAATGCCGCTCCGCAGGACATCGCGCTGGGTCCGGACGGGGCGCTGTGGTTTACCGAACGCGTCGGGAAGAAGATCGGTCGGATCAGCACCTCCGGCCAGATCACGGAGTTCCCCGTTCGCATCACGCAAAAGAAGAACGGCCTCTTCGCCATCGCGCCGGGCCCGGACCGCGCGCTCTGGTTCACCGAGCCGGACGCCAGAAAGATCGGCCGGATCACGACCACGGGTACGATCACCGAGTACGCGGTGCCCCAAGGATATCCGACCAGCATCACCACCGGTCCCGATGGCGCGCTCTGGTTCTCGGCGATCCTGCCCAGCAGCGTCGGCCGGATGACCACCGCTGGGACGGTCGAGCAGTATCGCTTGGCGACGAACTTCGACAAACCCGGCGCGATCGCCGCGGGCCCCGACGGCGCGCTCTGGTTTACCGTCTATACGGCCGATCAGATCGCGCGGATCGTCCCACCGTAATCACGGCCGCCACGTCTTCCCGGACCAAAACTTCACGAAGACCGGCGCGATGCTGGCCGACTGCAACTTGACCCCGTAGGGATTCGGGGTGTGGCTGCAGTCCCAATAGGCGTCGGCTACCAGGCCGACTCCGGGCTTCGCGTTCGGGTTGGGCTTGCGCGTGACGTGGTCCTCGACGGAATCGGACCCGATGCGGGTGCCGGTCGCATCGAAATAGGTGCGCTCGAACAGGACCTGCACGATCGGTTCGGAGCCGACGTTGCGATAGCGCACGCAGCCGACGTTTTCGGCGTAGAGCTCGCCGTTCAATCCGCCGCTGACGATATCGACATAGGCGGTGTCGATCACGACGGGAGCGCCTTGGATCTGCGGCAACCTGACCGGACGCGTCGGGTCCTGTCCTCCCGCCGGCTGTCCATCAGCCAGCACCGGCGTCATCGCCGTCACGAGCAACATCGCCGTCAACCGGCTAACCGAAGTCACGAATTTCCACGACACACTTCACCTCACTTCCCGGCTCGAGGGTGACGCCAGCTTCACGGTCCGCGCGAGGGCAGCGGCGACATCCCGCCGGCCTCGATGATTTGGGGGATCACGACGATGTAGAGATTGTCGGTCGACGCCGTATCCTGGCGCAGCCGAAACAGGCCACCGATCAAGGGGATGTCACCCAGGACCGGAATCTTCGAGCGATTGTAGTTCTCCGTCTTCTGCAGCAGCCCGCCGATCACGAATGGCTGACCGTCCTTCACGGTAACCGTCGTCGACGCCTGACGCTGGGCGATCTGCGGATACGAGTCGGTGTAGCCTTCGACGCTGGAGACGGTGAAGAACACCTGCGCGGTGACATACCCGTCGGCTGAGCTGCGCGCCTCGATCTGCAGATCGACGCCGACGTTCACGTATTGGACTTGCTGCTGGACCGCGTTGACGCCGGAGACGGCGATCGACGTGATGATCGGTAACGCATCACCGGTCAGGATCGAGGCCTGCTTTCCGTCGAGCGCAAGGATGCGGGGCGTTGCGATGATCCGCCCGTTGCCCTTTTGGACCTGGGCGTAGATGGCGGCCTGCAACGAGAGCTGGTTGGGCGTCGTCGTCGTCCCGGTCTCGCCGGCCTTGGTGATCGTGAGGGTCGCCGCACCGATCTGCCCGGTGCCGGCGCCGTTGGTGAAGTCGATGCCCAGGTTCGTCGCCGCGCTGTCGGTCAGCTCGACGATCTCGGTTTGGAACATCACGCTGCGCAGCGGGACGTCGACGGTGTCGATCAGCGCTTCAAAGGCGGCGATCTGGTCGGGCGTCCCGGTCAAGATGATCGCATTCAGACGGCGATCGATCGCGATGTTGTCGTTGACGCGTTGACCGGCGCTCTCTTGTTGTGCCGCCGAGCCGGTCACCGAGGCGAAGTTGACCGTCGGCGAGGTCGAGGCTCCGAAGCCGGAGGCGCTGCCGCCGGCGCTACCGAGGCCCGAGGGCGCGCCGAGTCCGGAGGGTGAACCGAAGGCCGACTGCTGCGCCTGGAAGTTGCTGCTGGGCGCGACCGTGGAACCCGAGAGGATCCCGACCACCTCGCTGACGTCGGCGTATCTCCGCGCCACGACTTTCGAGACGGTCCCTTGCCCCGTCACCAGCGAGAGCGGATTGGGGACGGGTTGCGCGGCGGCGCTCGGCGCAGCGGGGGCGGCCGACGGAATGTCGACCAGCAGCGTCGAGCCGGCTCCCGGCGCAACTTGCAGCGTCGTCGGCGCGCGCAGGTAGAGAACGATCGTCGTCGTCGCGCCGACCACCGAGATCTGCCCGGCCGCGATCGGGCCGACGGCGGGGATCGCGGTCGGCGCGTTCGAGACCGGCGACGTGTTCATCAGCATGACCGTCACCTGGGTCGTCCCGTTGCCGTAGACTTCGTACTTGGGCAGTCCGGACGAAAAGGTCAGCGCCAGGCGCGCGCCACCGTTGCCCACCGACACCACGTGAGCGGCCGTCAGGTTTGCCGCCTGAGCGAGCGCCGGCGCCGCAGCGTACCCGACGCACGCCGCGAGGCAGCACACCGCGACCGCCCGCGGTCGCAAAACGCTTCGCCACCCCATGACCGTCTCGAGCACCATGGACGCCCCTCCACTTCGTGCCGCTGGCCGACGGGAAGAACTTTCTTCCACCTTCGCGGCGAACCTGCGAGCCGGCGCGGCGGGTCCCGGCGGCGCCGGGCGCGTAGAGAGGGGCTCGTGATCGACGAAGCAACGATAGCCGGGATGCTCCGCGCCACCCTGCCGGACGCCGAGGTGCGGGTCTCCGACCTGACCGGCACCATGGACCATCTCGAGGTGTTCGTACGAGCGAGCGTCTTCGCGGGCGTCTCGCCGCTCGACCGGCATCGTATGGTCGAGCGGGCACTGGCGCCCGCGCGCGCCGACGGGCGCATCCACGCGCTCCAGATTCGCACCGCTACCCCCGAGGGATGAGATGACCGACCTACGAGACGAGATCGCGCGCGAGATCGCTGACAACACGATCCTCGTCTACGGCAAAGGGACGAAGGACGCACCGCGCTGCGGGTTCACGCTCGAGACGATCCAGTTCTTCAACGCCTTCGGCTACCCGTTCGAGGTGGTCGACGTGCTCGAGAACGTGCCCAAGCGCCAGGCGCTGGCGGAGCTGACCGACTGGCCGACGCTGCCGAAGGTCTTCATCAAGGGGCAGTTCTACGGCGACACCGACATCCTCGAGCCGATGGCCCGCAGCGGCGAGCTCGGCACGCTGCTCGAGAGCGCGTTCGCCGGCAGCGGCGTCAGCCCGACGATCCAGCTGCGCTAAGCGGTTTGCTGGAGCTGTATCCGGCGGGGGGCGAAGCCGATTGGCTTCGCTCCTTCCGTTTCGCGGTCGACCTGCGCCCGCGCTTCTGTGAGACCGACGGGCTCGGCCACGTCAGCAATACCGTCTACACGACGTACTGGGAGCTGGCCCGGCTGCAGTACCTGGCCCAGGTCGGCGAAGCCGACGACTCCCCGCGCCACGCCTTCCCCTTCAACCACATGGCGGTCGAGATCGCGATGCGCCTCTTGCGCCCGTGCTTCTACGACGAGCCGCTCCGCGTCCACGCGCGCACGGCCGCACTCGGCCGCTCGTCGGCCGTGATGGAACACGCGCTCGCCGCCGGCGACGAGATCCGCGCGATCGCCCGGATCGCCTTCGTCGCCAGCGACGGCGAGCGCAGCATCCCCTGGACTCCCGGCCAGCGCGCGAAGCTCGAAGCGTTCGAGGGCCGCGCGCTGCCGGCGCCCTAAGCCCGGCTTATTTGAAGTCGTGCGAGAGCGAGAGGACGAACGACCGCGGGCCGTAGCCCTTGAGGCTGGGGATGTAGTACGTCCCGTTGCCGGCGTAGCCGAGGCCTTGGTAGTCGAGGTCGAAGATCTCGGGATGGACGTTGAAGAGGTTCCGGACCGAGAGCTGGACGTACGTGTTGCCGTGCGCGTCGATATCCATGCCGTGGAACAGCGGCACGCGGACCGTCGAGCTGAACACCATGAAGGCCGGCTCGTTGTACGAGTTGTTGGGACCGATGTAGAGTCCCCCGACGTTCGCGTAGAATCCGTTTTTCCGGTAGTTCGCTTCGGCGTAGCCCTGCGAGTACGGCATGCGCGTGTTCGACGCGAGCGTCTCGGGCCCGAAGTTCTCGCCTGAGACGAGGAACGGATTCTGGGCCGCCACTCCAGCCGAGACGTCGTACGGGGCGTCGTGGATCAGCGAACCTGACAGGATGTAGCCGAAGCCCGTCGGCGGGGCGTGGCTGAGCGTGAGCTCGATACCCTGGTAGCGCGCGTCGGCGAGGTTGGAATACGCATCCGTGTACAGCGGCAGCCCGTCGAAGGTGCCATTGGGGTAGTACGCCTTGAGGAACTGGTCGTGCAGGTTCGTCAGGTAGATGTCGCCGCTGACGACCGTCGTGCCGTCGCTACCGATGCGACGGTCGGCGCCGAGATCGTAACCGAACGAGGTCTCCGGCTGGATCTTCAATCCGCCGCCCAGCGTGTTGTAGTAGCCCGTCGGCTGTCCGTCGGGGCAGAGGACGGTCTTGGGTGGCGTCTGTGCGGCCGCTGCTGCACCGCACGCCGTCGGGGTACCGGCCGCGGCGCCGGTGAGAATCCCGAGGTAGGCGGGAACCACCGCGGAGCCAGCGGCAAAACGGAGGCTCGTGTCGTGGTCCGCCCGGTAGGCGAGCGCGACACGCCCGTCGCTGTGCCAGTCGACCTCGTCATGGAAGACCGGCAGATACAACGCCGAGGCGGTGTCGTACCAGGTCGCGAAGTTGGACGAGAACCGGGTGAGATAGTACCCGGCGATCGCGCTGAGCTTCGGTGTGATCTGGAACGTCCCGCGCAAGAGGTACGTACCGGTGTTCTGCGCCGAGCCTGACGGGATGTCGCCCGGGCCGTAGGCCACGTCGGTGACGCCCGGCTCGTAGACGTGCGTCTGCGAGTAGTTCTGGTCGGTCGAGAACGTCAGCACGTCGCCGCTCTCTCCGAGCGGATGGTCGTATTCGAACGAGTACCCGGTGAGGCTGTCGATCTCGTTGGTCTGATAGA
Organism: Vulcanimicrobiaceae bacterium; assembly: GCA_050010375.1. Taxonomy (GTDB): domain Bacteria; phylum Vulcanimicrobiota; class Vulcanimicrobiia; order Vulcanimicrobiales; family Vulcanimicrobiaceae; genus Vulcanimicrobium. The sequence goes on along the minus strand of JBEKLD010000008.1, from coordinate 6,202 downwards.
GCGGGTCGGTGTAGGTGGCGGTGTACGGCTTCCCATACGGGTCCAAGCCGTTCAGCGGCGTACCCGTCGTCGTTTCGCCGTAGAGGTAGACCGGCATCACGATCGGAGTGTCGGGTGCGTCACCGTTGGTCTGGAGCCGGCTGATGCCGGCGTGATAGGCCCGGAAGAGCACGTTGTCGCCGCCGAGCTGGGTGCGCAGCTCGCCTTCGAAGATCGGTTCGTTGTTGATCTCGTAGTCGCCGGCGAACAGATCGCTGTAGGGATTGAACGCCTCCCGCGAGCCGGGCGCTAACAACCCGGGAACGGTCGGGGCGAAGTTGTACGCGAACATTTCGTTCGTGTTGCCGTTCTGCGAGCTCATCGTCTGCGTCGAGATCTCGGTGACCGTGAGCGACGTGCTGTTCGAGAGGTTGTACCGGAGCTTGCCCAAGAACCCGCGGTTCTGGTACCAGGTGTTCAGGTTCACGCAGCAGGCGAGCGCGCTGCCGGCAAAGCCGATGTAGGTGTTGTAGGCGCCGACCGTCGAGCCTTTGACCTCCGAGGGCTGCGGGACGGTGACCGGGTGGCCCTGGGAATCGGTATAGGTGACGTTCCCGTCTGCGATCAACGTGTAGGGCAAGTACGACTGCGGATCGTCGTTGCCGGCCGGTCCGGGCGTACCCCAGTCGGCATAGTCGAACACGAATCCGAGCTTTCCGTTCGCGACCGTATCGGCAATACGCAGGTTGTAGTATTTGCCGCCCCACGAGTCGGCGCCGACTTCGGCGTTGCTGGTGAGCGTCGGGGTTGGATCCCAGGTGCGGAAGTTGACCGTGCCGTTGACCGCGCGGCTGATCAGCGGCGTAATCGCTCCTGGGCCTTTCTCGAGCTCGACGCTCTGGAACAGAAAGCGGTTGATGAAGGTGGTGACGTAGTCGCCGTACTCGCCGACTGAGACGGGATGGCCGTCGATCAGCGCCGCGGTCTCGTACGAAAGGCCGCCGCGGATCTGCGGGAAGGTGATCGCACCCGGTACGCCACCGTTCGCCGAGCCGGCCGGGATCGACGCCACGATGCCAGGCGTCTCGTCGAAGATGTCGCGAACTTGCAGGTCGCCTTGGTTCTCGAAGACCTGTTGACTGATGATCTGCTGCGAAGCCGGCGTGGTGTTGAACTGCGGGAGGGCACCGCCGCCGGCGCTCCCCCGCGTCGAGCCGATCGTCTGCAACGACGAGAACGTCGGCCGCTGCAGGCGCACGCTGATGGTCACGCCACCCGGAGCGAGCGCGACGTCATCCTCCGTCGCCCCCAGGAAGCCGGTCTTCGTCACGGTGACCGAATAGACGCCGGGCACGGCGTTGACCGAGAAGTGCCCGTTCACATCGGTCGTCGTGGTGGCCGGTGATGGACCGTGCAAAGCGACCGTCGCTCCCGCGACCGGGGTGCCGCCGGGGTCGGTCACGTTGCCGCTGATCGCTGCGGTACTCTGGGTCGCGGGTGTCTGCGCGAGCGCGGGGGCCAGGCCGAGGGGGCCGCCGATGAGCGCGGCGAGACCCACGACACTCAGAACGCGAGACAGGCTCAGCACGGGTTCTCCTTACGAAGCGAGGTGGGTCGGTTGCTGCGGCGCATCACGGGATCCCCTGGAGGTTCACGTTGTCGACGAAGTAGTAGGTGCTGTAATGGGTCGAACCGCTGCCGCTGCCGGCATGCACGTAGACGCCGATGAACAGCTCGCCCTGCTGACCGATGTACGGTGCAAGCGTCGCCGGCGCGATCGAGATCGAGCGATACGCCGTATCGCCGGCGCTCGTCCCGGTGATCGGGTCGGTGCTGTCGTCGCTGTACAGGTTGGCGACGAACTGGCCGGACGTGTTCAGCCAATCGACGTTGAAGCTGAGATACGTAGCGCCATCGTTCCCGTTGGCGAAGATCTCCATCGAGAGCGCCGCGCCGAGCGGCATCGTGATCGCCTGGCAGAGGCCGTCGTAACCGAAGTCCTCGGCGTAGTAGTTCGAGAACACGCCGCCGAACACGGCCGCGTAGGGCACGCTGTTGAAGGTCGGGACGGTCGTCTGCGTCGGGTGCGGCGAGCTCGAACCGACCGCGAGCGTCGCCCCGGCAGCCATGACGACTGCCGCTGGCGTCTCGTTGGGGTCAGGCGTGTACGACGAGACCGGGTGGTTGATCGGAACCGGGGCGTTGCTGGCGACCGCGGTGATCGAGCACTGCGTCCAGCCGGTCCCGGTCGGCACCGGCGGCGCGGACGGCGTCATGTAGACGACCGCCGTACCACTGTCGAAGTTCGGCTGGCTGATCATATTGGTCGGCGTCGCCTCGGGGGTCGGCGTCGGCGTCGGCGTCGGCTCCGGGTTGTTGCCCTGATAGAACGCCAGGTACAGCGCTCCGCCCGCCGCGATCGTGATCGGCTTGTTGGTGGAGGCGAACTGCACGGAGTTCCCACTCACGCTCCCGGACTCGACGTTCGTCCAGGCGGTGCCGCTGAACTGGGCCTCCTCGTAGGGTGTCGCGGCCGGGGAGGGGAGGACCAACGCGATCCCCGGCAAGCCGCCTAGCGTCGCACCCGCCTGGCTCGAGATCGTCACGTAGAACACCGTCTGGCTGAAGCCGCTCTTGGCGCGACGCAGGGCCGACGGGTTGACCGGGATGGTCGCGGCCGGCGCCGTCGTCGACGTCGTCGCCGTCACGGTCCCGGTGCCCCCACTATAGGTCACGACGCCCGTGATCCCGTCGGCCCCGGGCAGTTGCTGCTGCTCGGGGGTCCCGCTCAATGCGAGGGGGCCGGCGTTGACCGGCCCACTCGGCGGCGCGATGTAGGAGTTGTTGGGATTCGAGGTCGTGCATGCGGCGAGGGCGGCGGCTGCGAGGACCGTGGTGCCGAACGCCATGAAAGCGAGACGCATGAAGTTCCCTTCGAAGTAACGAGGCGGCGCGAGCGAGAGCGACGGAGAAAACGGGGTTCGCCGAAACCGAAACATACCGGGCTTGTAGCGGTCCGGTACGTCGTGGTCGGCCCTGCTTCGCCCCGCACCGTAGCAAGGCGACGTTATCGGTGCTTTAAGCCGACGGGTTGCCCCTCCTGCGCCGCTTGTCTATCTGGGAACGGTTCTCATCGGCCGATCGTCGAACGCTCGGGTCGTGCCGCAACATTGGCTCTTCAAAACGGAGCCCGAGACGTTCTCGATCGCCGATCTCGAGCGCGACTTGCGCACCGAATGGTCGGGCGTGCGCAGTTTCCAGGCCCGCAACCTGATGCGCGAGATGGCCGTCGGCGAGCAGGGCTTCTTCTACCACTCGAGCGTCAAGCCGCCGGGGATCGTCGGCCTGTGCGAGGTCGTCGCGGCGGCCCATCCCGACTCGACCCAGTTCGACCGCGCCAGCCCCTATTACGATCGGACCTCGAAACCCGCCGAGCCGAAGTGGTGGTGCGTCGATGTCCGCTTCGTGCGCGCATTCCCACGACTGATCCCGATCGACGAGCTGCGCTCGATCCCGGCCTTGGCCTACCTGCCGCTCCTGCGCCGCGGCCAGCGCCTCTCGGTCCAGCCGGTCGGGCCGGACGAGTGGGCGTTGATCCTGCGCCTGGTCTAGACGGTTTGGTAGCGCTCGAGGAAGATCTGCTGCGTGTCGACGCGCGACTCGCCGGGCAGCACCGCGCGCCGCTCGTACGTGCCGTCGGAGCGCAGGACCCGCGCCTTGACGTTGTCCTTCAGGTAGACCGCGAGGATCTCGTCGCAGATCGCGTCGCACAGGAGCGGATCGAAGACCGGCAGGACGGTCTCGACCCGGCGGTCGAGATTGCGGCCCATCCAATCGGCACTGCCGATGTAGACCTCGCGCTCGCCGGCGTTGGCGAAGACGAAGATGCGCGAGTGCTCGAGGAAGCGGCCGACGATGCTGCGCACGCGGATCGTCTCGCTCACCCCCGGTAACCCGGGGCGCAGCACGCACATCCCGCGCACGACCAGGTCGATCGGGACGCCGGCCCGCGAGGCGCGGTAGAGCGCCTGCACGATCCCGGCGTCGCTGATCGCGTTGAGCTTGGCGACGATCCCGCTGGGCCGGCCGGCTTGGGCGTGGGCGGTCTCGCGGTCGATCAGCTCCTCGAACCCGGTCCGCAGTCCGACCGGCGCGACGAGCAGCTGCTCGTAGCTGTCGGCCTTCGAGAACCCGGTCAGGGCGTTGAACAGCTGCGTCGCGTCGGCGCCCAGATCGGCCCGGCAGGTGAACAGGCTCAGGTCCGTATAGATGCGGGCCGTCTTGTCGTTGTAGTTGCCGGTTCCGAAGTGCATGTAGCGGCGAATCCCATCCGGCTCGTCGCGCACGATCAGCGTCACCTTGGCATGCGTCTTGAGCCCGGCGACGCCGTAGACGACGTGAGCCCCGACCCGTTCCAGCGTGCGCGCCCAGTGGATGTTGTTCTCTTCGTCGAAGCGCGCCTTGAGCTCGATCAGCGCCGCCACCTGTTTGCCGTTCTCGGCCGCGCCGATCAGCGCGCCGACGACCGGCGAGTTTCCCGAGGTGCGGTACAGGGTCTGCTTGATGGCCAGCACGTTCGGGTCGCTGGCGGCCTGCTGCACCAGCTGCACGACCGGATCGAACGACTCGTACGGATGGTGCAGGAGCAGATCGCCCTCGCGGATCACCGCGAACAGGTCGGTCTGGCCGATCAGCCGCTTGGGGATCGCCGGCGTGAACGGTGGATCGTGCAGCGCCGGGTCGTCGATACTCACCAGCGTCCACAGGTCCGCGGTCCCCATCAGGCCCTCGACCTCGTAGCAGTCGGTGCGATCGAGCTCGAGCGCCTCGAGCACCATGTCGCGCAGGCGGTCGGGCATCCCGGCCTCGATCTCCAGGCGCACCGGCTCGCCGAAGCGGCGCTTGCGCAGCTCGGATTCGATCGCGCGCAACAGATCGTCGGCTTCATCCTCCTGCAAGTCGAGGTCGGCGTCGCGCGTGACGCGGAACAGGTACGACGCGCGCACGCGCAACCCGGGGAAGAGCGCCTCCAGGTTGTGCGCGATGATCTCTTCGAGCAGCACGAACCAGCGCTGCCCCGCCGGCGCCGACTCGACCGGGACGAAGCGCGGCAGCGAGGCCGGCACCTTGACCCGCGCGATGTAGCTGACGATCCCCTCGGGCCCGGTCTCCTCCAGCTCGACCGCCAGCGAGACCGACAGGTTCGAGATGTACGGGAAGGGATGGCCCTTGTCGATCGCCAGCGGGGTGAGCACGGGGAAGACGCGCTCGTCGAAGTAGCGGCGCATCGCGCGCCGGGTCGCCGCGTCGAGCTGCTCGTAGGCGAGGATCCGAATCCCGTGCCCCTCGAGCGCCGGCAGCAGCTGATGGCGCAGGCAGTCGTCGAGGCGCGCCAGCGAATGGCGCAGCTGCGCGCTGACCAGCTCGAGTTGCTCCTCAGGGAGCAAGCCGTCGTCGGACCGGCGGTGCACCTCGGCGGCGAGCTGCTGCATCAGACCGGCGATGCGGATCATGAAGAACTCGTCGAGGTTGGTTCCGAAGATCGCGACGAACTTCAGCCGCTCGAGCAGCGGGTTTCGCTCGTCGAGAACCTCCTCGAGCACGCGGTCGTTGAACTCGAGCCACGAGGTCTCGCGGTTGATGTAGAGCGCCGGGTCGTCTAGCGCGGGGGCGGACGCGGGCTCGGGCGCGGGCGCAGACGCCGGGCGGAGCTCGGAGTCAGCCTGCGAACCGGAGATCATGGTTTCCGAGCGGTTCGGCACCTGATCGCCGACTTCATCGCGCACCTGGGCCAGCACGTGGCCCTAGCCGGCTCGGCCCTCGCACTCGCACTGGCCATCGGGCTCCCCGCCGCCGGGCTGTGCGCCGACCGCGGACTGCCCCGCGCCCTCGTGCTCGGGCTGGCCGGGGGCTTGCGGGTCGTCCCGTCGCTGGCGGTGCTGATCCTGGCCCTCCCGCTGCTGGGCCTGGGCTTCGCGCCGGCGCTGCTGGCCCTGGTCGTCCTGGCTTTGCCACCGGTCCTGATCAACGCCGACCTCGGGCTGCGCGGCGTTCCGTCGGCGACGCTGGAGGCGGCCCGCGGGACCGGGATGACGGAGCGGCAGATCGGCCTGCGGGTGCGCTGGCCCTTGGCGCTCCCGGTCGCCGCCGTCGGCGTGCGCACCGCCGCGGTCGAGGTCGTCGCTTCGGCGACCTTGGCCGCCTTCATCGGTGGCGGCGGCCT
>JBEKLD010000007.1:0-45481 GCA_050010375.1 Vulcanimicrobiaceae bacterium | reverse complement strand
GCCCGTGCGGCGGAGAGCGCCGGATCGAAGGCCTGCAGCGCCGCGGCGTACGCCAGCACCAGGGGGCCAAACGCAACGGGCACGCCGCCCAACGTGCCCGTGCCTGTCATCCTTCAGTCGGATGGTGGCGGACCGAGCACCGAACTGTCGTGCCTGGCTGGTCGGGTTGTTGCGAGGTCGGACCGGGGGCCCCGCGCGCAGCGTGGGGGGCGCGCAGCCTGGGGCGGAGCGCCTTTAAATCAGATATTCAGGTTTTGGCGCAGCTCGTTGATGCGCGACTCGAGCAGGCCGCGCACCTGACGGTGCAGGCGGTCCTTCTGCTCGTCGGGGAGCCGCTGATAGACCAGGTAGCCGGCTGCCGAGAGCAGGCCGCCGAGGACGCCCACCAGGACGGTCTTCCCGGCGTCGCTGGCCGCGCCCGGGGCGGCGTGGTCGGGATTCGGCAGATGGCCGTTGTGGGGATTGCTCGCGTCGCTCATCGTGCAGGTCCTTTCGACGGGCTCGTACCCGGATGCTCCCCGTCGTGTTTCTCGGCCTCGCGCTCGCGCGTGCAGCGGATCGCGGCGGGGTATTGCTGCGCGAGCTGCGCGATCGCCAGCTCGGCCGTCGCGACGATCGCGTTGACGTCGGCGCGCGCGCGTTCCGGCGCCGGCCAGCGCATCGTGAAGTCGCCGCTCGCGCGACGGCCGCTCACCTGCACGCCGGCGACATCTGTCAGCCCGACCCAGGCGGCCTGCAAGAGCGCCGAGGCCGCCGCGCAGGCCAAGTCCTCGCCGTGCGGCGCGGTCTCGGCGTGGCCGCTGGCAAAAACCGAGGACAGCCGTTCCCGGCTGTCCCTTCGAAAAACGACGTGCAGCACCGCGGACGTCAGAGCGTGATGCGCTCGATCCGGACTTCGGCGAAGCGCTGGCGGTGGCCGTTGAGCTTGCGGACGCGCTTCTTCGGCTTGTATTTGAAGACGAGGATCTTCTTGTCTTTGGCCTGGCGCAGCACCGTCCCGGTCACCGACGCACCGCTCACCAGCGGGGTGCCGATGGCGATCTCACCGCCGGCCTTCGACGCCAGAACGACGCGGTCGAAGGTGACCGACGCTCCGACTTCGGCCGCGATCAGGTCCGTGCGGATGACGTCGCCCTCGGAGACGCGCAACTGCTTGCCGCCGGTCTCGATGATGGCGTACATAACCCGGGAAGTCTATCATGCGCCCCCCGTCGCGTCAACGCGGGATGAGGCTGCTCGCAGGCCGTAGGAGGGCCCTCCCAGCAGAGTTCCGAGGAGTTCTCGTGCCACCGAACGCCCCCTCGACCGCCCCACTGACCCTGCAGCTCAACGGGCGGGAGCGAACCTTCCTCATCGAGCCCGAGGTGACGCTGCTCGACCTGGTCCGCGAGCGCGCCGGCCTGAGCGGGACGAAGAAGGGCTGCGACCGCGGCCAGTGCGGCGCCTGTACCGTGCTGGTGAACGACCGGCGGGTGCTCGCCTGCCTGGCCCTGGCGCGGGCGCACGCCGGCGACCGGGTCGTCACGATCGAGGGGTTGGCCGAGGACGGCGTGCTGCACCCGGTCCAGGCGGCCTTCATCGAACACGACGCGCTGCAGTGCGGCTACTGCACGCCGGGGCAGATCCTCTCGGCGGTCGGCGCGCTGCGTGAGGGGCGGGTCGGCGACGACGACGCGATCCGCGAGGCGATGAGTGGGAACATCTGCCGCTGCGGCGCCTACCCGAACATCGTCGCCGCCGTCCGCGCCGTGCGCGAGGCGACGGTCTGATGCGGCCCTTCGAGTTCGTCGTCGCCGAGTCGGCGGCCGATGCGCGCGCGCTCTTGCGCGAGGTCCCCGGCGCGCGCTACTACGCCGGCGGGACGACGCTGGTCGACTTGATGAAGGCCGAGGTCGAGCGGCCGCCGCGGGTGGTCGACATCTCGCGCTTGCCGCTGACCGGCGTCGAGCTGCGCGCCGACCGGGTCCGGATCGGCGCGCTGGCGCGCAATAGCGACGTCGCCGACGACGCGACGATCGCGATCCGCTTCCCGGCGCTGGCGCAAGCGCTGCGCAGCGGTGCGTCGGGACAGCTGCGCAACGCCGCGACGATCGGAGGCAACCTGCAACAGCGCACGCGCTGCTCGTACTTCCGCGAGACGCGTTGGCGCTGCAACAAGCGCGAGCCCGGCAGCGGCTGCGATGCGCTCGAGGGCTTCAACCGCGGTCACGCGATCCTCGGCACGAGCGAGGCCTGCATCGCGACGCACCCGGGCGACATGGCCGTCGCGCTGGCCGCGCTCGAGGCCGAGGTCGTGATCGAAGGCGAGCGCGGCGAGCGGCGCGTCGCGCTGCGCGACTTCTACTTGCTGCCCGGGTCGCAGCCCGAGCGCGAGACGGCGCTTGCGTATGGGGAGCTGATCGTCGCGGTCGAGCTGCGCTTCGCCGCGGTCCATCAGCGCTCGTGCTACCTCAAGCTGCGCGACCGCGCGTCGTACGAGTTCGCGCTCGTCTCGGTCGCCGCCGGGCTCGTGCTCGAAGGCGGGACGATCGCCGCGGCGCGGCTGGCGTTGGGTGGGGTGGGTACGGTGCCTTGGCGCGCCGATGGCGCCGAAAGGGTGCTGATCGGTGCGGTGGCCGGCGAGGCGGCGTATCGGCGCGCGGCGGAGGCCGCGCTCGAGGGCGCGCGCCTGCGGCCGCACAACGCGTTCAAGGTCGAGCTCGCGCGGCGCGCGATCGTGCGTGCGCTGCGCACGCTGGCCGGCGGTGCGGCGTGAGCGTCACGATCGAACGGCCGCGAGTCGGCCGCTACGTCGGTGCGCCGCTCGATCGCATCGACGGCCGGCTGAAGGTCAGCGGCGAGGCGCGCTACGCGGCCGATACGCCGGCCGAGCACAAGCTCTACGGCGTGCTCGTCCAAAGCCGGATCGCGCGCGGCCGGATCGTCGCGCTCGACGACGCGGCGGCGCGGTTGGTGCCGGGCGTCGTCGAGGTGATGAGCTACCGCAACGCGCCGCGGGTCAAGGAGCTGCCGTTCGACTTCGGCACGCCGATGACCGAACTGCTCGCGCCGCTGCAGGACGAGCGGATTCGCTACGACGGGCAGCACGTCGCGCTGGTGCTGGCCGAGACGTTCGAAGCGGCGCGCGACGCAGCCGCACTGGTCGCGATCAGGTACGCGGCCGAGCCGGCGGTCACGACGCTCGACGCGGCGACCGAGATCGTCCATCCGGAGGAGTGGTTCGGCAGCCCCCCGCAGCAGCGCCGCGGCGATCCCGAGGGCGCGTTCGCGCGGGCCGAAGTGCGGATCGAGGCCGAGTACGCGACGCCCACCTTGCACCACGTCCCGATGGAACCGTCGGCGACGCTGGCGTACTGGGAGGCTGACGACCTGGTCGTTCACGACGCGACGCAGTACGTGCTCGGGACGCGCGCCTGTCTGGCGGCAGCGTTCGAGCTCGCGGTCGAGCAGGTCCACGTCATCTCGCCGTTCATCGGCGGCGGTTTTGGCTGTAAAGGCTTCTTCTGGGCGCATGCGCTGATCGCCGCGATGGGCGCGCGCCTGACCGGACGGCCGGTGAAGGTCGTGCTCGCGCGCGAGCAGACCTTCACCTCGCACGGCTACCGCACCGAGACGCGGCAGCGGATCCGGCTCGGCGCGGCGCGCGACGGGCGGCTGCACGCGCTGCTGCACGACGTGCGCGGCGTGACCTCGCAGGTGGGGATGTTCGTCGAATTGGCGGGCCGGGTCAGCTCGTTTCTCTACGAGTGCCCCAACGTCGCGGTGACCCACGAGGTGGCTCGGCTCGACCTGCCGACGCCGACCGCGATGCGCGCGCCGGGCGAAGCGCCGGGGACGTTCGCGCTGGGCAGCGCGGTCGACGAGTTGGCCTACGCCTGCGGCCTCGACCCGCTCGAGGTCTTGCGGCGCAACCATGCCGAGATCGACGCCGACGAAGGCGTCCCCTATTCTTCGAAGCACTTGCTCGCCTGTTACGCGCGCGGCGCGGAGCGCTTCGGCTGGGCGCAGCGCTCGCCGGCGCCGCGTTCGATGCGCGACGGAAACGAGTACATCGGCTGGGGCGTCGCGACCGCGACGCATGCCGGCTTGCGGGCGCCCGCGCAGGCGCGGGTCACGCTCGGCGCCGACGGCAGCATCGACGTCGCCAGCGCGACGCACGACCTCGGCACCGGGATGTATACGATCTTGGCGCAGATCGCCGCCGACGCGCTGGGCGTCGTCCCCGCGGCGATCCGGGTGCGCATCGGCGACTCGAGCTTCCCGCCCGCGCCGGTCGCCGGCGGCTCGATGAGCTCGGCCAGCGTCGGGCCGGCGGTCCTCGACGCCGCGCGGCGCGCGCGCGCCGAGGCGATCGTGCTGGCGACGCGCACCGGCGCCTCGCCACTCTTCGGCTGCGATCCCGCGGCGGTCGAGATCGCCGGCGGCGTCCTGCGTGCCGGCGGTGAACCGCATCGTGCGATCGGCTACGGTGAGGTCGTCCAGTTGGCCGGCACCGCCGCGCTCGAGACGCTCGGCTCGGCGGCGCCCAACGGCGACGGACGCGTCGCGTTCCAATCGTTCGGCGCGCAGTTCGTCGAGGTGCGTTTCGATCCCGAGCTGGCGCGCCTGCGCGTCACCCGCGTCGTTGGCGCGTACGACTGCGGCTGCATCCTCAACGCGAAGACGGCACGCTCGCAGATGCTCGGCGGCGTCATCTGGGGTCTGGGCATGGCGTTGCTCGAGGAGACGGTGCGCGACCCGCGCAGCGGCGCCGTCGTCAGCAACAACCTGGCCGACTATCACGTCCCCGTCAACGCCGACATCGGGGAGATCGACGTGCTGTTCGTCGAGGTGCCCGACTTCGCGTTCAACCCGCTCGGCGCGCGCGGCGTCGGGGAGATCGGGATCACCGGCGTCGCGGCCGCGGTCGCGAACGCCGTCTACCACGCGACCGGCGTGCGGGTGCGCGACCTGCCGATCCTACCCGAGAAGCTGTTGGCGGCGCCGGTGTAAGGGGTGCAGATGGACGGGGTGCGCGCGGTCGTCCTCGCGGGCGGCAGCTCGCAGCGCATGGGATTCCACAAGCTCGTCGCGCCGTTCGATGGCGTCCCGCTGGCGCGCCGGCTCGCGCTGGCGCTGCGTGAGCTGTGGCCGACCTTCGTTGCGACGCCCGAGGTCGTCGAGACGATCGCCGACTTGCAGTTCGTGCAGCTGATCCTCACCCAGCCAACTGCCGGTCCAAGCGTCTCGCTGGGGCTGGCGAACGCGGCGGTCCCCGACGTCAGCAGCCTGGCGGTGCTGCCGGCCGACGTCCCATTCCTCGACGCGGCGCGCGTGCGCGCGTTCGTCGCCCGGGTCCCCGACGACGCCGATCTCGCCTATCCGCTGGTCAACGGCACGCCCGGGCATCCGGTGGTGTGGTCGCCCAAGGCGCGCGCCCGAATCCCGGGCCTGGCGCAGGACGAACCGCCGTCGAGCGTGCGCCGCGATCCAGCGCTGCATGTCGTCGCCCTGGTCGAGGACGACGAGGCCTACGTCACCGACGTCGACACCCCCGAAGCGTGGCGCGCGGCCGAGCTGGCCGCGCGTCAGGCACGCGCGGCGAAGGGCTAGGTCACATCACACGCGGTCGGCGCGCGCCGCGTAGCAGCCGCGCTTCGCGAAGTGCAGGTGCAAGGAGTTCGACCGGCAGCGCGCTGATCTGAAAATCCATGAGGCCACTCCTTTTGGGGAATGACCTCATGGTCTCAGATCGGGGTCTCTCGCGCGCGCCGTTTCTTGCGCGCGCATCCGCGTGGTCGCTAGGCCAGGGCGTCCTTGAATGGCAGCGAGCGGACCCGCTTGCCGGTCAATCGGAAGATCGCGTTGCCGATCGCCGGTGCGATCGCCGGCACGCCCAGCTCGCCGATCCCGCGTGGATCCTCCGTGCTCTTCACGAAGTGGACGACGATCTGCGGCGACTCGGTCATGCGCAGGACCGTGTAGTCGTAGAAGTTGCTCTGGTCGACGACGCCCTTGGTCAGCGTGATCTTTGCGCTGAGCGCCATCGCCAGGCCGTAGTTGAGCGCGCCCTGCACCTGCGTGAACGCGATGTCGGGGTGGACGACGCGGCCGACGTCGACCGCGATCACCGCCCGCTTGACGTGCACGATCGGTGCGTCGAGCGTGATGTCGGCGACGACGGCCGAGTATGCGCCACCCCACCAACCCAGCGCGAGCCCTTGCGTCGTGCCGGGCAGCGGGTGTCCCCAGACCCCGTCGGTGGCGAGCTGGAGCACACCGCGCGCCCGCGTCGCCTTCTCGCCCATGTTGGCGAGGCGGAACGCGAGCGGATCGGCACCTGCCGCGTGCGCGAGTTCGTCCATGAACGACTCGGTGACGAAGCAGTTCCAATTCGCCCCCGGGGCGCGCATGAAGCCGATCGGGACCGCGTAGTCGTGGTCGGAGTAGTACGTGACCGCGTTGGGGAACGCGTAGTCGTCAGGCGTCATCGAGCCGATCGCGAACGAGTCGAGGCCGTCCTTGAAGAGCGGCGGCGCCCAGGTGCGCATGATCGACTTCTCCGCCTTGCGGTGCTCCCACGCGACGACCTTGCCGGCGTCGATCTTGGCCCGTATGACGTTGACCGCCATCGGGCGGAACGCGTCGTTCTTGACGTCGTCCTCGCGGCGCCACGTCGTCTTGACGGGCTTGCCCGCCATGTGTTTGCCGATCTCGACCGCGTCGACGACGAAGTCGGGGTGCAGCCGGCGCCCGAATCCGCCGCCCAAGAACGTCGTGTGGACCTGGACCTTGTCGGCGGTCACGCCGCAGATCTGCATGCCGATCGCCTTGGTGCGCGACTGCACCTGCGTCGGCGACCAGATCTCCACGCTTCCGTCGGACTTCACCCAGACGGTCGTGTTCATCGGCTCCATCGCCGCATGCGCCAGGAACGGGCCCTTGTAAACCGCACCCAGCTCCTTGCCCTGCGCCTGCGAGATGTCGCCCGGTCCGACCTTGCCGCCGACGACCGTGGTCGTGCGCGCCAGGTGCTCGGCCTCGGCGAACAGCTCCGGCGAACCCTTCGTCATGCCGGGCTTCCAGGTGACGTGGACCTTTTGGGCGGCTTGGAACGCGGCCCAGGTGTTGGTGGCGACGACGGCGACACCCGAGCTGATCGGGAAGACGTCGACGACGCCCGGCACCGCCTTGGCGGCGGTGGCGTTGAACGCGACCACGGTGCCGCCGAAGGTCGGCGACTTCTGGACGTTCGCGTAGAGCATGCCGGGCAGCACGACGTCGATGCCGTACCGTGCCGTGCCGCGGACCTTCGCATCGACGTCCAGCCGCTTGGGCGAGGTGCCGATCAGCGTGAACTGTGAGGGATCCTTGAGCGGAACGGTCGCCGGAATCGGCAGCGTCGCGGCGAGTGGCGCCAGCTCGGCGTAGGTCGCCTGGTTCGCGCCGGAGGTGACGACGCCGGCCTTGGTGGTGCAGCTCGCAGCCGGAACGCTCCACTTCTGGGCGGCCGCGGAGACGAGCATCGCGCGCGCGGTCGCGCCGGCTTGGCGTAGCACGAGCCACATGTCAGGCGTGCTGGTGCTGCCGCCGGTCGTCATGTCGAAGGTGAAGAGCTTGTCGGCGTACGCGTCCTCGGCCGGCGCGAACTCGCAGACGACGCTGGTGATCGGGAAGTCGAGCTCTTCGGCGACGAGCATCGGCAAGCCGGTGTAGATCCCTTGGCCCATCTCGGACTTCGAGAGCATCACCTTGACGGTGCCATCGGTGCGCACGTGGACCCAGACGTTGGGCGAGAAGTCGGCCGGTTCGGCGGCTCCCGCCGCGGCGGCGAACAGGGGCCGCACCGTCGGCAGCATCGCGCCGAGCGCCAGGCCGGCGCCCATGCTGGTCGTGAGAGTGAGAAAGGCGTCGCGGCGCATCACGCGAGCCCCGCGGCCGTCTTGACGGCGGCTTCGATGCGCTGATAGCAGCCGCAGCGGCAGAGGTTGCCGGCCAGCGCTTCGCGGATCTCGGTATCGCTGGGTTTGGGAGTCTTCGCCAGCAGCGCCGCCGCCGTCATCTGTTGGCCGGGCTGGCAGTAGCCGCACTGCGGCACGCTGTCCTTGATCCAGGCAAGCTGGATCGGGTGCGTGCCGTTGGGCGAGAGCCCCTCGATGGTCGTGATCTTCTTGCCCACGGCATGCGACACTGGTGTCATGCACGAGCGCACGGCGGCACCGTCGAGGTGCACGGTACACGCGCCGCAGGCGGCGACGCCGCAGCCGAACTTCGTACCGGTGAGACCCACGAGGTCGCGGATCACCCACAGCAGCGGCATGTTGTCCGGGGCGTCGACCTCATGGCCCACCCCGTTGATGGTAAGATGTTTCATCCCTGCCCTCCCTGAGCGGAGGGAGGTTTCGTCAGACCGCGGCGGCAGCCATTCCGACGGCGGGGCCGTCTTCCAGCCGCAGGGTCAGGCCCTTGGCCGAGCCGCCGGTCCGGTGGAACTCGGAGAGCTCGGTGCAGAACACCCGGTAGCCGGCGTCGTGGAGCCGCTCGCGCAGCCGGCGGGAGCACGCGTGCATGACCAGCGCGTCGCCGATCTCGACGGCGTTGCAGACGAACTCGAGGGCGTCCTCGCGCGGGACCTCGATCAGCCAGCCGGGCTCGATCGCCCGCCGCAGCAGCGATTGCGCGTGGGGCGAGAAGGCCTCCAGGTGGGCCAGCACGTGGCCGCTCGCCAACGGGCAGAGGACGGCGTCGAGGTGGGTGAACTGCTCGTCGGTCATCAGCAGCGGCAGGACCCGGCAGCCGACGATCTCCTGGAGTTGGAGGGTCGCGCCGCGCTCGGTACGCCAGCCGTAGCCGGCGTAGAGCAGCGGGCGCACCCGGTCGAACAGCGCGTCGCCGCTGCCCTCGAAGTAGGTCTGCCGCAGGAAGGTGGTGGCAAAGCCGGCGCGCGCCAACGCGGCGCGGTAGATCGGCTGCTCGCGGCGCCGCTCGGCGTGGCGGAAGCTGGCCAGGATCGCCAGGTTCCCCGACAGCAGCGCGGCGTTGGCCGTGTAGACCAGGTCAGGGGCCTGGTCTTGGGGGTCGAGCCGGACGAACTCGGTCTCGCCGACGCATCCGGCCAGCTCGACGAAACGGTCCCATTGCCGCACCGCATCCACCGAGTAACGGGGGCCTTCGCGGGGCGGGCTGACCAGGAACCGCGTCACCATGTCGGCTTTATCCTAGCTCGGCGGCCCCCCAGGCGTCCTTCGACAAACGGTGCGTCCTGGCAGGGGACGATGCGCCGCGGTGGGTACGCGGGTGCCATGGAACACGAAACGGACAAGGGGGTCCGGCAGCTGCACACGGTGGCCGACGACGAGCCGCCGCTCAGCCGTCGCGAGGCCGACGTCGCCGGGATCACCACCACGCCTGAGATGGTCTACGGCGAGAGCGACGAGGACCCCAACCGCGAGGACCAGCAGGACGCGCACCACGGGTCGGACGCCTAAACGTCGACGTAGATCGCGTCGCCCTCGATCCGCACCGGGTAGGTCGGCAGGGGGACGACGGCGGGCAGCGTCAGCGCGGCGCCGCTGGTCACATCGAAGAGCGCACCGTGGCGCGGGCACATGATGCGGGAGCCCTGCAGCTCGCCTTGATCGAGCGGGCCGCCGTCGTGCGTGCAGACGTCCTCGACCGCGTAGAGCGTGCCGTCGACGTTGCACAGGAGGACCCCGACGCCGTCGACGACGACGCGCTTGGTCGCGCCGGGCGGGATCTCGGAGCGGCTGGCGGCGGGGTGGGGCACGGCCGAGGCGTTCGCGAAGCGCGGGCCATGACCCGTCCGCTTCTCCTCGCCGCGGCGCTCGTCGTCGCAGCGACGCTCCCGGCCGCCGCCGCCAAGACCGTCACGCTTCCCGACGGCCTCAGCTACACCGACCTCAAGGTCGGCAAAGGACCGAGTCCCAAACCCGGCCAGGTCGCGATCGTCCACTACGTCGGCACCTTCCCCGACGGCTCGAAGTTCGACAGCTCGCGCGACCGCGGCGTGCCGTTCAGCTTCGCCCTCGGGCAACACCAAGTGATTCCGTGCTGGGACGAAGGCGTCGCGTCGATGCGGGTCGGCGGCCGCCGCAAACTCGTCTGTCCGCCGGCGTTGGCTTACGGTGACCGCGGCGTCGGCGCCGTGATCCCACCCAACGCGACCCTCGACTTCGACGTCGAACTGCTCGCGATCAAGTAGTCAGCAAACTGGCGAGCGGGCCAGATTGCCGACGGGGAGGACCGAGAACGTGAAGCCGGGGCCGAGCGTGATGTTCTTCCCCCAGCGGACCGTGTTGACGCCGGTGATCAGCAAACCCGGGACCGGCAGTGGGACGTGCGAGAGTCCCTTCTCGATCATCCCGATCTCAGGGCTGTAGGAGAGGGGCAGGGTCGGGTTCATCGCGACCGCGAGATGGGTCGCGCTGCCGTCGGGCTTCTCGACGATCAGATAGCGCGGTTCGAGCGCGATGTCGCCGTTGTGGTCGTGGCGTCCGGCCGCCGACGCGTCGCGGACGATGCCGTAGCCGAGCGTCCCGGCCGGAATCGTCTGCCCGTCCTCGAGCGTCATCTCCTCGGTGGTGCGAAAGCGAAACGCGTCGCCGACGCGCGCGCTGGCCGAGGCGACCCGGTCGAGCATCTCGGCCGAGATCGCATACGCGCAGACTTTCGTCGCGCGCGCCGGAGCCCGCGCGGTCAGAACGACCAGCGCGGCCAGCGCGAGCGCGCCGAAGGGGCGGGTCGTCAGCCGACCGCGCCCTCCATCTCCATTTTGATCAGCCGGTTCAGCTCGACGGCGTACTCCATCGGCAGCTCCTTGACGAAGAAGTCGAAGAAGCCGTTGACGATCATCGCGGTCGCGTCGGCCTCGCTCAGCCCACGGCTGCGCGCGTAGAAGAGCTGCTCCTCGCCGATCTTCGAGACCGAGGCCTCGTGCTCGACCGTCGAGCGCTGCTCGTCGACCTTCATCGTCGGCAGCGTGTCGGACTGCGAGAGATCGTCCATCAACAGGGCGTCGCAGCGCACGCGCGTCTTCGCGCCGACCGCGCCGGCGTGGATCTCGACCAGACCGCGATAGGTCGTCTTCCCGCCGTGCGCGGTGACCGACTTGTTGGTCACGACCGAGGTCGTGTTCGGCGCGGCGTGGATCACCTTGGCGCCGGCGTCCTGGTGCTGGCCCTGGCCGGCGAACGCCGCGGAGAGGATCTCGCCGCGCGCGCCCTCGCCCATCAGGTAGATGGCGGGGTACTTCATCGTCAGCCGCGAGCCGATGTTACCGTCGACCCACTCGACCGTCGCGTTGCGCATCGCCTTGGCGCGCTTGGTGACCAGGTTATAGATGTTGCGGTACCAGTTCTGGATCGTCGTGTAGCGGATCGAGGCGCCGTCCATCGCGATCAGCTCGACGACCGCCGAGTGCAGCGAGCTGGTCGAGAACTGCGGTGCGGTGCAGCCCTCGATGTAGTGGACCTTCGACCCCTCGTCGGCGATGATCAGCGTGCGCTCGAACTGGCCCATGTTCTCGGTGTTGATCCGGAAGTAGGCCTGCAGCGGCATCTTCACTTCGACGCCCTTGGGGACGTAGACGAACGAGCCACCCGACCAGACGGCCGAGTTGAGCGCCGCGAACTTGTTGTCTTCGACCGGGATGATGGTCGCGAGATACTTCTTGACGATCTCGGGATACTCGCGCAGGGCGGTGTCCATGTCGCAGAAGATCACGCCGTCCTTCTCGAGTTCCTCGATGACGGAGTGGTAGACCACCTCGGACTCATACTGCGCCGAGACGCCGCTGAGGAACTTGCGCTCGGCCTCGGGGATCCCGAGCCGGTCGAAAGTCCGCTTGATGTCGTCCGGGACGTCGTCCCAGTTCTGCTCGGTCTTCTCGCCGGCTTTGACGAAGTAGCGGATGTTGTCGAAATCGATCTGCGAGAGCAGTTCGGTATCGCCCCACGTCGGCATCGGCTTGGCCCGGAACACGTCGTAGGCGCGCAAACGGAACTCGAGCATCCAGGCCGGCTCGTTCTTCATCGACGAGATGCGCTCGACGATCTCCCGCGACAGGCCCTTGTCGGACTTGAAGACGTAGTCGGCTTCCGAGTCGTGGAAGCCGTGTCGGTACTCTTCGATCAAGGTGTCGGGCGATGCGGCCATCAGGTCTCCCAGGCTACCGGTCCACCTTGGGCCGGTCAAGATAGTGCAGGGGTTTCTGTACTTTCTAACCCGCCTCCTCCGCCAGCCGTGGCAGCCCGGCAGCCGTGCGGACGGCGGCCAGGAGCACCTCGAGGTCCTCGGCGACGGTGCGGTGGTTGATGAGGCAGACCCGCAGGGCGAGCCGGCCGCCGACCCGGGTCGTGCTCGGGACGGCCTCGCCGCTCTCCTGGACGGCGACGGCGACGGCGGCGTTGAGGCGGTCGAGGGCGGCCTCGTCGAGGCCGGGCCGGCGGACGCGGAAGCAGACGACGTTCAGGCTGACCGGGGCGAGCAGCTCCAGGTCGTCAGCCGCGGCGACCTGGGCGCCGAGCGCGGCGGCCAGCTCGCAGCAGCGGGCGATCGCCTCTCCGAATCGTCCGATCCCATAGTGCCGCAGGGTGAGCCACAGGCGCAGCGCGCGGAAGTCGCGCGAGAGCTCGAGGCCGTACTCGGCGTACCAGGGCGCACCGGCGGCCGTCCCGCGGTCGGCCGGGACGAGGTAGTCGGCCGACTCGGCGAAGGCGGCGCGATGGGCGCGCTCGTCGCGAAAGAGCACGCACCCGACGGCGTAGGGCGCCTGCAGCCACTTGTGCGCGTCGAACGCGAGCGAGTCGGCGCGCGCGATCCCGGCGACCAGGTGGGCGTGGCGCGGGCTGAGGATCGCGAGCGCGCCGAAGGCGCCGTCGACGTGCAGCCACAGCCCTTCGGCGGCGCACAGATCGGCCAGCGCCTCGAGCGGATCGAAGGCGCCGGTGTCGACCGTCCCGGCGGTCGCGACGACCAGGAATGGGCGCGCGCCGGCCGCGCGGTCGGCGGCGATGCTCGCGCGCAGCGCGGCGAGGTCGATCGCGAAGCGCTCGTCGACCGCGACGGCGCGCAGCGACGCCGTGCCGAGTCCGGCGATGCGCAGCGCCTTGGCGATCGAGCTGTGCGCGCCGCGCGCCGCGTAGGCGACCAGCGGTGCGCCGGCCAGACCGCGCTCGCGCGCCTGCGCGCCGAGCGCGGCGTCGCGCGCGGCGCAGATCGCGAGCAGGTTGCCCATCGACGTCCCGGTCGTCAGCAGCCCGCTCGCCGCCGGTGGGAAGCCGAACAGCTCGCCGAACCACGCCACGACGGCGCGTTCGACGTAGACCGCGGCGTGCTCGCGACCGCCGACGTTGGCGTTCATCACGCCGGCCAGGAACTCGGCCAGCGCGCCGGCCGGCGTCCCGCCGCCGTGGACCCAACCGAAGAAGCGCGGGTGCAGGTTCCCGGTCGCGTACGGCAAGATCAGCTCGCGGAAGCGCGCGTAACTCGCCTCGAGCGGTTCGCCGCTGCGCGGCAACGGTTCGCGCAGCGCGTCGCGCACCGCCGCCGGGACCGGGCGCCAGGCGGGCCGCTCGCGGATCGTGGCCAGAAAATCGACGGCGTCGTCGACCGCCCGGTGGACCAGCGCCCGAAACGCGTCCCAGTCGGCGGGATCGAGCGACGTATCGCTCACCGGCCGAGCCGCCGGCGGACCATGGCGTCGAGCGCGGCGTAGATCCGCGGGACGTATTCGTGCTTGTAGCCGAACAGCGTGGGGTCGTCGAGCGAGTGAATCAACAGCGCGTTGTCGGCCTCGAAGATCAACAGCTTTCCGTCGCGGTCGATCGCGCAGTCGATCCCGACGTAGTCGAGCGCGAGCAGCTCGGCCGCCTCGCGTAGCGCCTCGGACAGCGGACCGGCGAAGACGTCCTCCATCCGCGCCAGAAACGCATGCTCTTCCTCGCGCATCCAGGCGTGCTCGGTCATCGGCGCGTTGTAGTAGTGCACCATCCAGCGCGGCGAGATCGCCAAGTGGAACGGGTACGCGCGGCCGTCGACGAAGACGATCCGGTACTTGCGGTAGAAGCCGTCAGCGCTGCGATAGTCGATGAACGGGCTGACGTAGAACTCGGCCGCATCGTGCGCCGCCAGATACGCGGCGCGGGCGGCGTCGTCGTCGATCCGCTCCAGGCCATGGCCGCCGTGCGCGTCGAGCGGCCGCACGATGTGCGGCGTCGGGTATCCGTTGGCCGCGTACGCCGCGCGGCTCACGCGCTCCGTCGTGACGACCCGGCACTGCTGCGCGCCGGCGAAGGCCTGGGCGAACGGGATCCGGCCCAGCCGAGCGATCCGCGCCGGGTCGTTGAGGACCGGCGCCCGCTGATCGGGCAGCGCCCGCGCCAGGAACGCGAGCACCGGCTGGGCCGCCTGCGACTCGCCGGCGGCGACGAAGACCGCGTCGTAGCGCGGCAGCGGCGGCACCGGTCGGGTCGGGTCGACGTACCAGCGGTGGATCGTCACCCGGGCCGGGTCGAACAGCAGGTCGACGGGGGTATTGGCCGTCCACGGTCCGGGGACGCTGGGGACGAGCAGTGCGTAGGCCTCGCGGCCGCCGGCCAGCGTCGACTGGATCGGCGCCAGGGCGATCGCCTCCGCCTGATGGGCCAGCGCCAGCTCGGGGCGGCCGAGGATCTGGGCGACCTCGTAGATGCCAACGTGCGCACCGACCGCGCGCCGGTCGGCGGCCACGGCGGCCTCGAACGCCGCCAGCGCCTCGGCGTGGCGCCCGGCGGCGGCGTGCTCGCGACCGTGCGCGGTGAGAGCGGCGGGGCCACCCGCGGTTGGGCTCGGCTCCGGTACGGGACGCATCGTTCTCCTCGTGGGATCGGCCGGCGGAAAGGGGGTGCTGGCCTTTCTTGCCCCCGGCACTTTACAGGCGACCCCCCGGGGGGTACACTTGGCGTCGGACTTTTCGACGACCCCGGTGTCCTTTCAGGCTCGGGGCGGCGGCAGTCAGCCTTAAGCGGCACAAGTTGTGGGACGGCGCGCCCAACGCGCCATCGCAGTGGACCGTCCGTGCGGCAAGAAGAAGGGGCCGCGCCGGCAAGCGTTCGCTGATAGGTCGACGACGAGACGGTGTACCGCACACGTCGGACGACGCGCCTGGAGGTGGGATTCTCCCAACCGAAAGCCCTGAGGAGCCAACAATTGAAAGCACTCGGCACGCACATCGTCTGCGAGTTGTCTGGTTGTAATCCAGCCAAGCTCACCGACGTCGAAGCAGTCCGTGAGATGATGCAGGCGGCGGCTCGCGCAGCCAACGCCACCGTCATCGAGACCGCCTTCCACCGCTTCCAGCCCCAAGGGGTGTCGGGCGTGGTGGTGATCCAGGAGTCGCATCTGTCGATCCATACCTGGCCGGAGACCGGCTACGCGGCAATGGATTTTTACACATGTGGCGAGCACACCGATCCGTGGGCGGCGTGTCAATACGCCGCGGAAGCGCTCGATGCGCAGCAGATGTTGACGACCGAGGTCAAGCGCGGCATCGAAGCCGGAGCCGGCCGCTTCACCCACGTCGTCACGACCGATCACGACACCCGCGACTTGGCGATCGCGTAGCGCGCCGCCCTCCTCTAGGTCCCTCGAGTTCCGGGAGTATCCCCGACGCCCGCTGCCAACCGGCAGCGGGCGTCTCCTTTCGAGGGGACGAACCAGAACGCGATGCACCGCGCCTCCCTTGCGTCCCCTCGTTCGTTCGTACTGGCCCTCATTTTTAGCGCGGCGGTGGCGGCGTGCAGCGGCGGCGGGACGAGCGCGACGACGCCGGGAGTCACCCCGACCGCGACGCCGGTCCCGACCGACACGCCGACGCCGAGCCCGATCCCGACGCCGACTCCGTCCCCGCAGATCGCGTCGACCAGCAGTTACTACAGCCCGCTGCCGACGCCGGCGACGCTCGGTTTCACCGGCCCGAGCGAGACGGCGACGATCGCGGTCAGCGAGCCGGGGTACACCGGTACGTTCACGCTCGCCGCAGCCAGCGCGCAGACCAACGGCAGCGGTTGCAGCGGGACGATCGCCACCTTCGCCCCGCACAGCGGCGCGACGTCGTTCACCTTCACGTCGTCGTCCAACACCAATGCGTGCGGGTCGCAAGCATACACGGTCACCGACTCGAACCTGACCGATACGTTACTGATCGTCGAGCTGACGCAGAGCGGCATCAACATCTCCGGCAAACAACAGCACTGACGCGAGCGGAGCGCTCGCTCTATTGGGCGCCGACCGCTACGCAGCGTTCGAGGTTCACGGCGTGGGGGCCGACGCCGCGGGTCAGGGTGAGGCTGCGCGCGCGCAGCAGCCACTGCATCCCCGAGCCGACCAGCAGGACGCCGCCGTCCGGTGCCTCGCTGCGCGCGTAGACCGCGGCGCGCCCGTTGTAGAGGACGCTGGCGGCGTGGGCCGTCAGCCCGATCTGCACGGCGCCGCCGTTGGCGCAACGGTAGACCAGCGTCATCGCTGGGCCGAGCGCACGGTTCGGCTGCGGCGTCGGTGCCAGCGGGGGTGGCGGCCCGGGCGGAGTCGTGGCCATGGCCAGCAGCAGCGCGCCGAGCGCGAGGAAGGTCGGCATCGACACGTTGGCTTCCGCGACGGAGGCGCTGGACCTGGCCGCTCGGCAGGGCATTGCGCTGGCGCGACCAACCGGAGGGGCGCCATGCCGAAGACCGAGCAGTTCCAGTGGTACACCGAGCAGTTCGCGCCGAGCGAGATCCACGCCCACGCGATCGACGAGACGTACTACGTCGGGCGCACCGAATTCCAGTCGGTCGCCGTGCTGAGCACGCCGCTGTTCGGCAAACTGCTCGTCCTCGACGGCGACACGCAGTCCTCGCAGGCGGACGAGCGCATCTACCACGAGACGCTGGTCCATCCGGCGCTGGGCGCGGTCGACGATCGCGCCGCGGTGCTGATCCTGGGTGGCGGCGAGGGTGCGACGCTGCGCGAGGTGCTGCGCGACTCGTCCGTGCGCCGCTGCACCATGGTCGACATCGACGGCCGCGTCGTCGAGTTGGCGCAGCGCTACCTGCGCGAGTGGTCGGACGGCGCGTTCGACGACCCGCGCGCCCAGGTCGTCATCGCCGACGCGGTGCGCTTCCTGGTCGAGGACGGCGGAACGTACGGCGTCATCATCAGCGACCTGACCGAGCCGCGCCCCGACTCACCGTCGTTCCCGCTCTTCAACGGCGAGGTGTTCCGCAGCATCAAGGCGCGGCTCGCGCCGGGCGGCGTCTACGTGCTGCAAGCCTCGACCGCCGGCTTCCACACGATGGCCCTGCACGCCAAGATGGCGCGCTCGCTGCGCCCGCACTTCCGCTCCGTGCGCAGCTTCTACACGCACGTACCGTCGTTCGACAACGACTGGGCCTTCTTGGCCTGCAGCGACGCGGTCGACGTCGCCGCCACCGATCCGGCGCGCATCGACGCGTACGTCGATGCGCTGCGCGGCGAGAACTGGTTCTACGACGCCGAGACGCACCGCCGCCTGTTCGCCCTGCCGCGCTACCTGCGCGCCGAGCTGGCCAAGGATGGGGACGTCTTCGCCTGACGCTTGTCTTGCTGAGTAAAGCGGCAACCCCTCAACCGCTTTTTACCCAAAGAGACAGGAATTCCCCAGCTTGCTGTCTTACGCTCTGTGCCCCCCGTCACACTAGTAGGTTTACACGGCCGACCGTCGATTACGACGGGCGGCTACAATGCGCGGGCGATCACAGGCAACTCGGGTGCGGCACGGAGCAGGAAAGTCGGTGGACGTTTTCAGCGACCGGACGTTCGTACAGCAGTTCGTACAGCGCAAGCGGCTGGTCGAAACGATTCTGCGCGAGCGACCCCCAGTGGCCTTTTGCTCGGCCGCGGCCGGCTACGGAAAGTCGGTCCTGGCGGCGCAGCTCCTCGGCGCGGCCGCCGGCTCGCGGCTGCTCGACGCCGCCGCCCTCGACCCCGTCGCGCTGACCGCCGCCCTGGCGGGGCACGGGACGTCGACCGACGGCCGCGGGCCGGTGACCGTCATCGACAACGCCGAGCATCTTGACCAGTCCGCCCTGGCCGAGCTGTTGCGCTTCGCCGTCGACGGCGCGACGCTGCTCGTCTGCAGCCGGACCTATCCGAAGGCCGTCTTCTCGCGCGCGCTGCGCCCGACCGAGGTCATGACCGTCGGCGAACGCGATCTCCGGCTGACCCGAGCCGAGATCGCCACGCTGTTCGATCACGCGCTCGAGGACGATCTGCTGGTCCGTATCGAGCGGCTGACGCTGGGCTGGCCGATCGCCGTTCAGTTGTTGCTGCGGGCGGCCCGGATCGACCGGTTGGAGACGCTGATCGACGATCCCGACGACATCGAGTTCCGCCGGCTGCACGGCTTCATCCGGCAAGAGATCACCGGCTCGCTCAGCGTCGTCGAACTGGATCTGCTGTGCACGGTCGCCGCGCTCGAACCGACGACCCTCGACGAGCTCGCGACGGTCGTCGGCGGCGAGCCCGAGCGGGCACTGGGTCTGTTCCGCGCGCTCCCGCTCGTGCGCGAGGAGCGGGGACGCTTTTCGCTCCACCCGATGCTCGCCTCGTACGTGCAGCGGCACGTCGGACGCCGCAAGAGTGAGGCGGCCCAGCGCGCCTCGGAGGCGCTGCGGCTGCGCGGACAGATCTTGCGCGCGGCGCACGTCGCGCTCTCCGCCGGCGAAGTGCGGCGGGCAGCCGACTTCGCCGAGGGCGAGGTGCGCGGCCTGGCCTCGCCTTCGCAGGAAGTGGCGGAGTTGGTGCGGCGGCTCGACATCGGCTCGCTCGACGACCATCCGCGGCTGTGGAGCATCGCGATGCGCCACCGCGAGCAGGAGTTCACGCCGACCGAGGTGCTCTCGCGCGCCTTCGCGGTCTGGGATCGGCTCGAAGCGAACGTCGCGGTCGAGACGACCCTCGATGTCGCCGACGTCGTCCGGGCGGGGCTGGCGCGCGCCGCCGCGTGGGACGAGGTCGGTGCGTTCGAGCTCGAGTGCGCGGCACGGATGGCGGCGAGCGGCGCGCTCGACGATCCGCGCGTCGTCGCCTCGGCGCGCATCGCGCGCGCGCGCTTCGCGCTCGCCCGCGGCCAGTCGATCGAGGCCGAGACCGTGCGCGAACTGCTCGTCGCCGAACTCTCGGAGGTCATGCGGGTGACGGCGCTGATCGACGTCGTCGCGCCGGCGGCCGCCGCGGCCGGGAACCGCAGCGCCGAGCGGCGTGCGTTCGAGGACGCGATCGTGCGCGCGCGCCGTACCTTCGTCCATTCGCTCTGCTCGCGTACGCTGTTCGGAGCTGCGGCCGCGGCTTGGATCGCGGGCGAAGATCCGCTCTTCGAGCGGTACGTGCTTGCCTTGGGCGACCTGATCGAAGAGGACGGCGCGAACGACCCGATGGCACGCGCCCTGATCGATGCGGCCGCCGGGCGTGCGCTCACGCTCACCGAACGCGTCGGTCCGTTCGCGCGCGCGGTCGTCCAACTCGTCCTCGCCTCACGGCTGCCGGAGAATGCCGAGCGGCGCAACCTGCTCGACGACGCGGTCCGCGACGCCGACGCCTCCGGCCGCGTGCGACTGCGCACCCTCGCCCGGCTCGCCGCCGCGTCGACCGAGCTCGACGGAGGCCGGTTCGCGGCCGAAGCGCGCTCGCTCGCGCTGAGCGCGTCCGACGAGTCGTTGCGCCAGGCGGTCCCGGGCGGGAGCGGCGTGCTCGCCCCGTTCTTGCGCCGCTTCCCCGGCGGGACCACCACCGAGCGCGGTGCCGCGGTCGTCGAGGTGCAGGTGCTCGCCGGCCGGGTCGTCCGCGACGGTGCGACGATCGCGCTCTCGCCCAAGGAGTTCGCCTTGCTCGCATTGCTCGCGATCCATCGCGGGCCGATCGAAGCCGACACGCTGCTCGAAGCGCTCTGGCCGAACACGCCGAGCGACGACCGGACCGTCGGGCTGCGCGTCTACGTGAACCGGCTGCGCAAACGGCTGGGCGATCCGCTCGCCGTGCAGTCGACCCAATACCGCTACGCGCGCGGCGCAAACGTGCGCACCGACCTCGAGGAGATCGCCGACTTCGTGGCGCGGCTCCCGCGCGACGGCGGCGACGAGCCGACCGTCGAGCAGGCGATGGTGTACCTGCGCCAGCTCCTCGCCGGGCCGGTCGCCGCGCTGCTCGACCTCGCGCCCGCGCGCTCGCTGTACGCGCGCATCAACGTGCTGGCGGAGCGCATCGAAACCTGGCTCCAAGAGCGGCGCGCCTCGTTCCCGAGTTACCTGCGCATCGCGGTCGACGACGTGCTCGAGCGCGAGGAGGAAGAGCCGCTGGTCCCCTGAGCCTGGCTCAGAGGCGGACGATCTTCTTGCGGTTCGTGGTGACCGCCGCGGTTGCGTTGCGCGTGTCGAGCACGGCCGGGCTCGCATCGACGATCTGCTCCCAGGGGATCCCACTGTGGTCGGTCAGGATCACCGTGCAGTCGGCGGCGGCGAGTTCCGGCGCGTCGACGCCGACGCTGCGGCGCAGCTTGCCGCGCCCGTCGACGAACGAGGGGACCAGCGGGTCGAAGTACTCGACCGAGGCGCCGGCCCGCTCGATCAGCTCGATCACCTTCAGGGCCGGCGACTCGCGCCAGTCGGCGACATCCTTTTCATAAGCGATTCCGATCACGAAGACGTCGGCGTAGCGCAGCGAGCGGCCGCGTTCGTTGAGGATGCGGCTCAGCTTCTCGACCACGAAGTACGGCATGCGCAGGTTGATCTCGCCGGCCAGCTCGATGAAGCGGGTCGTGAAGTCGAACTGGCGCGCCTTCCAGGCGAGGTAGAACGGATCGGAGGGGAGACGCCGGCCACCGACGCCGGGACCGGGGACGAAGCGCCCGTTCCCGGTCGGCCGGGAGTCGGCCTTGACGACTTCCCAGACGTCGATCCCCATCCGGTCGCACAGCAGCGCCAGCTCGTTGACCAGGGCCGCGTTGACCGCGCAGTACGTGCTCTCGAAGGCCTTGGTCATCTCGGCGACGCGCGGCGAGCTGACGGTCGTGACCCGCTCGACGGTCTGCCCGTAGAAGGTTTGCGCGAGGTCGCGGCAACGCCGCGTCACACCGGCGACGATCCGCGTGCCGGGCAGGTCGCGGCGCCGATTCCCCGGGTCACCCCGTTCCGCCGAGAAACAAAGGAAGAAGTCCTCGCCGACGACCAGGCCGGACCGGCCCAGGATCGGTAGGAGCAACTCCTCGGTCGTGCCCGGGTACGCCGGGCACTCGAGCACGATCAACTGGCCGTGGCGCAGGGACCGCGCGAGCGCTTCGGCGGCGCGGCGCAGCGCCGAGACGTCCGGGTCCCTGTTCGCCGTCAACGGCGTCGGGACGCAGATCGAGACGACGTCGCACTTCCCGAGCTGGGAGAGATCGGACGACGCGCGGAGCGCGCCCTTGGAGACGGCCTGCGCCAAGGCGTCGGCGTCGACGTCGTCCAGGTAGCTGATCCCGCTGTTCAACGCTTCGACCCGGCCCTCGTCGGCGTCGAATCCGACCACGCTGAAACCGGCGGCCACCTTTTCGATCGCGACCGGAAGCCCGGCTCGTCCAATACCAAGGACGCCGACGCGCGCCGTCCGGTCGTGGATACGCCCGCGGAGCCGAGTACCATGTGTGGAGAGGCGAAACTCCACCGTGTCGATCACGTCGTGGACCTCCCGGTGCGAGAAGAACGGTCGCGTCGGGGCATATGCGTCATGAGACGGACCGATAATCGGACCGCCTGCGCACGGCGTTATCGTACGGGCTCGACGTAACCGTCGTGTTAACGTCCCGCCCCGGCCGATCGGGGCCTTCGCGTTAACGACGCTGTAACGACCATGGCATACGATGGCCATACCCAGCCAAGCGCTGCTTTCGATGTTGCGGCTACCCGTTCGCACTCGGCAGCTACCGCAATGCCCGACGTGCGGCAAACGGAGGACACGTGGAACAGACACCGATGAACGTCCGGAAAGTCGTGGGACTCGGCTTCATGCTCCTGGTCGCCGCGGGCTTCGCGGCGTGCGGCGGCGGTAGCGTCTCGGTGCCGGGCCCCGTGGCGACCGCCAGTCCGACCCCGGTTCCCATCCCGAGTTCCTCGCCGTTCTCGGTGACGCAGCAGCAACTCGGCGTCCCGATCGCGACGGCACCGCCTTCCGGCCCGACCCCGAGCCCGGTGCCGATTCCACTCGCCAGCGCGAACGGCATCGCCGCGATGCTGAACATGCCTCCAGCGAACTCGGCCGGCACCGAGAGCATCACGGCGACCGTGCAGAATACGGCGCCGACGTCCGTGCCGGCCCTCGACTTGAAGCGTGCCGCACAATCGCTCCGGCGCACGCAGCAGACCATCCCGGCGGTCGCGGTCGTGTACCTCGGGCTCTTCTGGGGTTCGCCGATCACGTTCCTCGCGACGCCGGGCTTCTCGATCGTTGTCCCGGCGGCCGACATCGTCCCCAACACCTCGTATTACTTGGCGTTGTACGATCCGACCCGTCCATCCCTCGGCTGGCAGTACGGCTTCGAGGGGCCGGCGACGGTCTCTGGGACGACCTTGAACTTCGTTGGCAGCACGTCTTCGTTCGCGTTCGCTGCCGACGTCCAGTATTGGCTCGCGGTGATCGCACTTCCGCAATCGGTGGCCCCCACACCGGCGCCGAACGTCTCGCCGACCGCGGTGGCGACGGCTTCGCCGCCGCCGCCGGAATCGCCCGGCGCGACCATGACGATGACCTTCGACGATGAGTTCAACGGCGCCGCCGGCACGCCGGTCAACACGGCGAACTGGACCGACGACACGGGGCCGTGGAGTACGAACCAAGAGCTCGAGGACTACGCGAACGTAACCGCCCCAGGTGCGCCCAACTACGCACCGCAGTACGCCGAGCAGGACGGCAACGGCCACCTGGTCATCACGGCGAACGCGGGGAATCCGTTCAGCGCGACCTGCTCGTATGGGCCATGCCAATACGTCTCGGCCCGGCTCACGACGCGCGGGATTTTCTCCCAAACCTACGGCTACTTCGAAGCACGAATCCAGATCCCGCCGGGGCAAGGGTTGTGGCCCGCCTTCTGGCTAACGGACGGCACCGGCACGACGAGCGGCGAGATCGACGCGATGGAGACCATCGGGTCGGCGCCGGCCACCGTCTTCGGAGCCCTACACGGCCCTGGATTCAACACGACCGGCCCGCTGACCGTCGAATACACGGAGCCGAGCGGCGTCCCGCTCTCGAGCGGATTCCACATCTACGGTGTGCTGTGGAGCGCGACCAGCATCAAGTACTACCTCGACAACGCGCTCTACGCGACGGTCACGCCGTCGACGATTCCCAGCGGCGGGACGTGGGTCTTCAACTCGCCCTTCTACCTGGTGCTCAACCTCGCGGTCGGCGGCGATTTCCCCGGCTCGCCGAACTCGAGCACGCCCTTCCCGGCGACGATGATCGTCGACTACGTCCACGGCTATCAATAGAGAGGAACATGCGCTCCCTTCGGCTCGCACGGACGCTGCTCGCGGTGGCGGCAGCGTCCGTGTCCCTGGCAGCCATCCCGCGTGATGCGGTCGCCGATGCGCCCGTCCATGTCGGGGACCAGGTCTACGTCAACGTCTACAACCATCCGGAGCTCTCCGGGGCGCACGTCGTCGACAGCACCGGCAACATCGTCCTCGCGATGGCGGGCATCGTTCACGTCGCGGGCGACACGACGACGACCGCGGCCCGGAGCATCAGCGCTCGTTTGCGGCCCTACCTTCCCTACGTCGCGGTCGAAGTGCAGCGGCAAAGCGAGGGATCGTCGATCACGATCGCCGGCTGGCCGTTCCCGGTCAACGACGGCGTCGTGAAGTATTACCCCGGCCAAACGCTGGCCGGGGCGATCGACGCCATCCGGATGACCGGGCAGACACCGGAGCTGGTCGCGCAGAACGCGCCGCCGGCCTTCGACCCGTACCACTCCCAGATCGACATGCGTGCCGTGCAGGTCGAGCGCGACGGGGCGGTGCTCGGCACCTACGACATGGTCGCCCTGGCGGCGGCCGGCAAGCCCGGTCCGCAGTTGCGGCCCGGCGACGCGGTGCTCTTCCACGACAAGCCGATCGCCGTGCAGGTGAGCGGCGCCGTACGACAGCCGGGCTTCGCATACTTGGCAACCGACGAGCCGCTCTCGGACGCGATCGATCAAGTCTACGGATTGACCGACGCCGCGCGAACGGCGGGGATCATCCTGCGACGCGACGGGACGGATACTCCGATCTCGATCGCCGACCCGGCCTTTCGCGAGCCGGCCCACAATGGCGACACGCTGACCGTTCAGACCGCGCCGCAAGTGACCGTCGCCGGGATCGTGCTGCATCCCGGTACGGTGATGCTCAAGAGCGACGTCTCGCTGTTGGCGGCCGTCTTCAGCGCCGGCGGCCCCGACAAAGATGGCGATCTCGGGCACGTCCACGTCGTGCACGACGGCGTCGTCAAGACCTACGACGTGACCCTCGTCGCGCGTGGCATTATGTCCGCCAACCCGCGGCTGGCCGACGGCGATCAAGTCTACGTCCCGCACGGCAAGCATATCGACAACGCGATCCTGGCCTCGCTGGCCTCGACCCTGCGCTGGATCCTCTTCCCATGATCGTTCGCAACGGCGCCGTCTCGGTTCCGACGGTCCGGTCTGATCAGCGGGTCGACGCCGCTCCACTACGCGACGCTTCCCCGCGCATCAGCCTGGTCTACGGCAGCCGCCGCTCCGCACGCTTCGCGCGGCGCGTCCTGGACCTGCTCGTTGCCGTCGTTGCTCTCGCCGTTACCGCGCCGCTGCTGCTCGTCGCCGCCGGCGCGATCGTCGCCGAGGACCGCGGCCCGGTCCTGTTCACGCAAAAGCGCGTCGGACGCTTCGAGCGGCTGTTCACGATCTACAAGCTGCGCACGATGCGCGTCGAGATGTGCGACGACCGCCTGACGCCGTCGACCTCGCGCGATGCGCGGCTCACTCGCGTCGGACGCCTGCTGCGCAGGACCTCGATCGACGAGCTTCCCCAGCTGATCAACGTGATCCGCGGCGAGATGAGCCTGATCGGGCCGCGTCCGGAGATGCCCTTCATCGTGCGCGAGTACGCGCCGTGGCAGCACCTCCGGCACCTCGCCGCGCCCGGCCTCACCGGGCTGTGGCAGGTGACCTGCCGCTCGCAGATCCCGCTGCACTGGCCCGAGGCGACGCTGCTCGACCTCGAGTACATTCGACGCGCCTCGCCGTCGACGGACTTGAAGATCTTGCTCGAAACCGTTCGGGTCGTGGTGAACGGCCAGGGGGCACACTGATCATGGCGCAACGCTCGCGGCAGGTGTGCGTGGTCGGGACCGGTTACGTCGGCGTCGCGACGGCGGTCGGTCTGGCCGAGCTGGGGCATCGAGTCGCCGGCTACGACGTCATCCACGAGCGGGTGACTGGGCTCGCCGCCGGGATGCCGCCGTACCGGGAGGGGAACCTCACCGCTCGGTTGCGCGCGCAGCTCGGCCGCGGGCGTCTGTCGTTCCAGCACGATCTCGCAACCGCCGCGGCCGGCGCCGACTTCGTCATCATCTGCGTCGGCACGCCGTCGCGGCTGGACGGCTCGGCCGACATGAGCGCGCTGCACGAGGCGCTGGAGAGCGTCGGCGGCGCGCTGCGCGGTCCGGGGACGATCGTCATCCGTTCGACGGTGCCGTGCGGCACGACCGATCTGATCGCCTCCAACGCGCCGCCGTTCCACACCGTCCTCTACGCGCCCGAATTTCTGCGCGAAGGGCATGCCCTCGATGATTTCCTGAACCCCGACCGTATCGTCATCGGCGCAGGTCACCCCGAGGACGCGTCTGACTACGCCGCGCTCTTCGCGGAGATCGAGCGCCCGGTCGTCGTCACCAGTTATCGAAACGCCGAGCTGATCAAGGTCTCTTCCAACGCGTTTTTGGCGATGAAGGTGACCTTTGCGAACGAGGTCGCGAACCTGTGCGACCGACTCGACGCCGATGCGCTCGACGTGCTCGCCGGCGTCGGATCGGACCGCAGGATCGGGGCTGCGTTTCTCGCCCCCGGGATCGGCTTCGGCGGACCGTGCTTCGAAAAGGACCTCAAGAGCTTGCGCAGCCAGGCCCATGCGCTGCACGTGCATGGCGAGCTCGTCGAGGCGACCCTGCGTGCCAACGACCGGCAGCCGCTCCGGGTCGTCGAGGCGCTGGCGCGGGAGCTGGGGACGCTGCGCGACACGGTCGTCGCGGTCTGGGGCCTGGCCTTCAAGGCGGGGACCGACGACCTGCGCGATTCGCTGGCGATCCGCGTGGTCGACGAGCTCCACCGGCGCGGCGCGCGCGTCGTCGCGCACGACCCGGCGATCGCCGGCGCGCACCCGATGGTGAAGTGCGAGATGCGCGACACGGCCGAGGAGACGCTCGATCAGGCCGACGCCCTGCTCGTGCTGACCGAATGGCCGGCGTTCGCCGCCGTTCCCCCGGCGATCATCGCCGGCGCCTTGCGCCGCGGCGTCGTCGTCGATGGGCGAAACGTCCTCGACGGCGCGGGTCTGGCGGCGTGTGGGATCCGTTACCAGGGCATCGGCCGCCGTTTCGGCGACGCCCGCGTCCAGCTCGGCCAGCGTGCCGCATCGGTGGGATGAGATGAAGGTCGCTCAAGTCAAAGACCTGCTCGTTCGGCGCTGGCGCCCCTTCACGGTGGCGTTCCTCATCGCAGCGCTCGTGCTCAACGTGTTCGCCGTGCTCGTCGTCCCGACCGAGTACGCCGCGGAGTCGTCGGTGCTGATGGCCGCCGGCGGCGATCACGACACGCCCTCGGACGCGACGTCCGCGACGAAACCGATCCTCTCGGCCGATCTACCGTATCTGGCGACCACGGCAACCGTGCTCGCGAACGTGGCGCGCGACATCGGTTGGCCGCGGGACCCGCACGCGCTGGTTCGGCTCATGCACCACATCAAGGCGAACCTCTCGGCCCCACCCGCCGGCGCGATCGCGCTGGCGCCGGGAGCGATCGTGGTGATCCGCTTCACCGGTCTCTCGTCGGCGGATAGCGCTGCGGGTGCCAACGCGGTCGCCGAGGAGATGACGCGCTTCTACCACGACCGCGCCACCGAACGCTTCAGCGTGCTGACGGCAGACCTGCAGCAGCAGGTCGACGCCCGGCGCGCGCGGATCAACCGCGTCGATGCGGAGATTCAACGGCTGACCGCGGCAGCGCCGTACCTCGCGACGCGCGACGACGCGCACTCGCTGAGCGCCGAGTACCAGACCCTGGCTCAGGAGCGCGCCGAGGTCGAAGCGACGGCCAAGGGAGAGGCGGCCGCGGCGGCGGTGACGAGCCGGCGGCCGGCGGAAGCCGAGCTGTCGGCGCGCCGTCAGATCACCGAGAGCGATCCCGCCTACCGCGACGTCGCGGACCAGTTCGGTCGCGATTTCGCGCGGCTCGCCGCCGTGCAGGCCCAATACTCGGGCGCGTATCCCGGCTTGCCGGAGCTGCGCCACACCGTCGCGGGTGAGCGGCAGGCCGTGCAAGGCCGCCGCTCGGCGTTGCAGCAGAAGCCCCCGGCGCTCGATGCGGGGTATGCGGCGGCGCTCGGCGAGGTAACGCGCGCGCAGTCGCTCGCGGCGGGCGACGCGGCGAAGCTCCAAGGCCTGAACCAGGTCCTCGGCCAGACGCAGGACCAGCTCAAAGCGGGCAAGTCGCTGGCCTCGCGCTTCGACGACCTGCAGCGGGAACGTGACGTGCAGACGTCCGCGTACGGGGTGCTCTCGGCGCGGCTCGCCGAGGCGCGCGCCGACCAGGCCCAGGCGGGCTCGATCGGTTCCGTCAGCGTGCTCGACCGCGCCGCCTACGGTAAGCCGGTGTTCTACACCGTCCTTCCGGTGCGGATCATGCTGGCGCTCCTGCTCGCCCTGTGCATCGCCTTCGCGACGATCTTCTGGATCGACCGGCGAGAGTATCGCATGTGGTCCGTCACGATCGTCGAGAACGTCTACGGCGCGCCGATCGTCGCGACGCTGAATTAAAGGAACGCGATCGTCATGCCAATCTCTC
Source organism: Vulcanimicrobiaceae bacterium (assembly GCA_050010375.1). Taxonomy (GTDB): domain Bacteria; phylum Vulcanimicrobiota; class Vulcanimicrobiia; order Vulcanimicrobiales; family Vulcanimicrobiaceae; genus Vulcanimicrobium. The sequence continues at coordinate 17,379 of JBEKLD010000007.1, read as the reverse complement.
TGGACGAGCAACTTCGAATCCTCCGCGTCGCCGTCGAAGCCGACGTCGGCGCCCCGAGCCAGATCCTCGTCGCTTCGGCCGACGAAAGCGACGGCGCGTCGGCGCTGGCGCTCGGCCTCGCCCGCGCGTTTGCCGCGGCGGGCCGCTCGACCGCGCTGCTCCGCCTCGATGCCGCCGAGCAGCGCACGGGCTCGGCGCTCGGACTGCGGCTGGCGGAGCTGAAGGCGAAATACGACGTCTGCATCGTCGAGGCGGCGCAAGTCTTGGAAAGCAGCGTCGCGCTCGAGGCTGCGCGAATCGTCGACGGCGTGATCCTCGTCGTCGGCTTGGGGCGGCGGGTGCGTCGCGCCGACCGGGACGTCGTCCCCGCGCTGACCCGCTTCGGTGCGCGCGTGCTCGGGGTCGTCGCCGCCGAGCCGCGTCGTTTGGCGGAGTTGCTCGCGGCCGGCGCTTACGACGTCGACATCGTCGCACCGGCGCGCAGCTCGTTGCGCGTCGTGCTGGGCGAGACGACCGAGTCGCCGACCGCGGCGGAATCCTTGCTCGTGCTGGAGCGCTGAGCCCCAGCGCATGGCCTCGATCGTCGTCGGCGGCGCCGGCTTCTTGGGGAGCGTCCTGGTCGACGTGTTGGTCGCGCGCCGCGAGCCGGTCGTCATCGTCGACACGCTGCAATCGGGCTCGCTGGCGAACACCGCGAACGCCATCGCCTCCGGGCGCGCGGCGTTCGCATTCTGGGAGCCGCACGGATCGCTCGCCCAAGTGGTTGAGGCCTTGCACGTCCTGCGCGCGCGCCCGACGGTCGTCTTCGACCTCGCCGAGGCCCCCGGGACGAGCGGGCGCATCGCCGCGGAGCTCGCCGTGCCGGTCGTCGCTTTGCGGCGAGCGCGCGAGCCGTCCGCCGGGATCGAGGTCCACACGGCTACCACCCACCTCGAGCACGCGCTCGTGTGTCGCGGCGTCGCGTACGGCCCGCGGATGCGCCGCCGGCCGGCGCCACTGCTCTACGAGCTGTTTGCGGCTTGCGCCGCCGGCGAGCCGCTGCCGATTCGCGGGGTCGAGGGGCTGCCGATCGAGCTCAGCTTTTCGCGGCGGGTCGCCCGCGATCTGGTCGAGCTGGCCCAGGCGAACGGACGGCGTGGCGCCGGCGTGCGCGAGGCCGATGCTGTCGTCACGGCCGCCGAATTGGCCGCCACGCTGTGCTTCGTCGCGGGGACCTCGATGCGCACGCGCCCGGCGGATCCGGTGTCTCTCCCGCACGCGACGATCCAGTTGCCGGCCGTCGCGGCCGACACGCGCGAGCTGGAGCGGTCGTTCGCGGAGACGCTGGCGTGGTTTCGATACGCGGCCGTGGCGAGCGTTCCGCTCGCGGCCGGGCTGTCGCCGTGACGCTGCCGCGGCTCGTTCGCCACTTCGGTGGCTACTTCGCGGGCCGGATCCTCCCCGCGCTGATCACCGTGCTCGCCGTCTCCGTCTATACGCGACTGCTGGACCCGGCATCGGTGGGACTCTACGCACTGCTGGCAAGCATCGCGCTGTTCGCGGCGGTGGCGTTCTATTGGGTGCGCGTCGCGATGCTCCGCACGCTCGGCAGCACGCTGGTCATGGAGCCCGCGCTGGCGCGGACGGTGGTGATCTCGTTCGCCGCGACGGCGCTGGCGCTGGCCATCGTCGAGGTGGTGGCGCTCACCGCTTGGGGCCGGTTCTCGACGACCGCCGTCGCGCTGACCGTGGCTGCGACGGTCGCCAACGGATGGTTCGAGTTGACGATCACGGTGCTCCAGGCGAAGCGCGCCGTCGGCGCGTACGGCGCGCTCAACGTGACCCGCGCCGTCGGCACCGTCCTCGGCTCGCTGGGCTGCATCGCGGCGGGGCTGAAGGGCGAGGGGCTGCTGCTCGGCTTCGCGCTCGGCAACGCGACGGCGCTGCTCTCCGTGGGCCAGTGGGCTCCGGCGCTGAGCGGAGCGTTCGATCGCGCGCTATTTCGCCGCCTCCTGCACTTCGGTTGGCCGATCACCGCGACCGGTGTCCTCACCCAGCTCAACGTGACCTTCGACCGGCTGCTGCTCGGCGTCACGGCGGGGACGGCGGCGGTCGGCATCTACTCGGTGGCGTTCGATTTCTCGCGCCAATCGGTCTATCTCTTGATCTCGGCGACGGCGCTGGCCGGGCAGCCGCTCGCGATGCGTCTGCTCGACACGGACGGCGTCGAGGCCGCCCGCGCGCAACTGCGGCAGAACGCGCGGCTCATGCTCGGCCTGGCAATCCCCGCGGTCGGCGGCCTGGTCGTCCTCGCCGGCCCGATCGCGCACACGTTCTTCGGCAGCCACTTCCAGACCGGCGCCGAGACGATTATCGCGCTGGCCGCCGTAGCGACCGCGCTCTACGGCCTGCGCACGTTCTACTTCGACCAGGCCTTCGAGCTCTCGCGCCGGACGCGACCCGCTGCCGTCATCAGCGCGGCGGCCGCGATCGTGGCGATCGTCTGCAGCCTGACGCTCATCCCGCGCTACGGCGCGTACGGCGCAGCGAGCTCCTCGCTGATCTCGAACGCGCTCGGCGTCGGCCTCAGCGCGGTCTGGGGACGGCGGTTCTTCCCGCTCCCGCTCGCCGCGGGCTGGTGGCAGGCTGGGGCGGCGACGTTCGGGATGATCGCGGTCTTGGTGCTGATCCCGGTCCGCGTCGGGGTCGCCTCGCTCGCGCTCGCGTGCACCGCCGCGGTCATCGCCTATGGCGCGCTCTATGCGATCGCCTCGCGCGCCTCGCGCGCGGCGTTCGCGCACGCGCTCGGCGCGCGCCTCAACGGACCGCTCGAGCCGTGACGGCCGCAGCGACGCTGGCCGACCTCTCGCGCCGGTTCCCCTCGTACGACGTGTTCGGCGCGAAGATCACGCCGACGACCGCGAACGACCTGCTGGAGATCATCCGCACGCACGTCGAGGCCGGCGAACAGTGCATCGTCGCCTCGCAGAATCTGCACGGGCTGCGCGTCTTGCAAGACGACTCCGCCTTTCGGACGCTGCACGCGCTGCCGGAGACCTACGTCCACATCGACGGGATGCCGATCGTCGGGCTGTGCCGGCTTGCCGGCGTGCCGGCGCGACGCGATCAGCGGGTAACGCTGCTGGACGTCATCTGGCCGTTGCTGCAACTCGCCGCGGCGTTGGGCTGGCGCGTCTTCTGGATCGGCGGCACGGCCGCGGTCCAGCGGTTGGGTCTGGCCGAAGTTCGCTTGCGTGTCCCCGGCTTGGAAGTCGAGGGCGTTCCCGGCTACTTCGATCCGCAGGGCGAGAGCGGCGCGGCCGTGGCGAGCCGGCTCGCCGAATGCCGCCCGCAGATCGTGCTCGTCGGGATGGGGATGGGTCGCCAGGAGGGGTGGATCCTTGAACAGCGGCACGCCGTGGCGCCGGCGTGCTTCTTCACGGTTGGGGCGTGCTTAGAATACATCGCCGGCACTCAGCCGACGCCGCCCCGCTGGATGGGCCGCATCGGGCTCGAGTGGCTGTTCCGCCTGGCGCGCGATCCGGCGCGATTCTGGCGCCGCTATCTGGTCGAGCCGTGGCCGGTCGCGCTGGCGATCCTGCGCGCCCGGTGTCGCCCGGAGCGAGGCCGATGAGCGCCGCGCCGCGCGAGCTGGTGATCGTGAGCGACTTCTTGCCGGACTACCAGATCGCTCTCGAACGTTCCGGCCTCTCGACCTACGTGAAGGCGATCGTCGCGCGCTTCGCCGCACGCGGCTGGCGCATTACCTGGCTGTTGCTGCGGCCGCGCATCACCGACCTGGCGATCGACGAGACGCGCCTGCCGTACCGCCTGGTCTCTCCCGCGATGCGGCGCGTGTGGGGGCGCTCCGTCCTGTGCTCACCGCTGGCCATCGCGACCACCCTCGCCTATCGGCTCTTCGACGTGCTGCCGAAGCCGCTTCGCGCCGCGGTCGAACGGGGGCGTCTCTCGCTGCGGCGGGCTCGCGGCTTCTCCCACGTCCTGGGCGCGTTTCTCTCACCGGCCGAGCGTCGCTTCGTGCAGCAGTACACGCAGCGCGCCGCACCCGACGTCGTCCTCTACGACTCGATCTTCAACTATTGCGAAGGTGTACGAGCGCGCAGCGGCTGGATCATCACGCACGACGTGAAGATTCAGCGCGCGGAATCGCTCCGAGCCCGGGGCTTCGAAGTCCGGCCCCACGGGTTCTCGTCCCTGATCGCGATCCAGCGCGACGACGCGGCCGCGTTTCGCCGGATCGTCCCGGCAGCGCGGGTCGTCGAGCTGCCGATGGCGATCGACGTCGGCGACCCGGTGCGCGCGCCGCGCCGTCCCGGACGGTGCGTGCTCGTCGCTAGCGGGACGCTGCCGAACGTCGACGGCATCGGCTGGTTCTTCGCCTCTTGTTGGGACGAGATTCGCCGGCGCGTACCGCACGCGCACCTCGAGATCTACGGCACGATCTGCCTGCGCCTGGCGAGCGTCCCCGAGAACGTGACGCTGATGGGAGTGCGGCACGAGCTGCCGGAGATTTTTGCGGGCGCGGCCGTCGCCATCGCCCCGCTACTGGCGGGCAGCGGTCTCAAGCTGAAGGTCGTCGAGGCGATGGCGTACGGCGTCCCGATGGTGACCACCTCGATCGGCGCACAGGGACTGCTCGACCTCGAGCCTGCCCCGTTCGTGGTCGCGAACGATCCGCACGCGTTCGCCGACGCGGTGACGCGGCTGCTCACCGACGACGAGGAGCACGCCGCGCTGGTCCGTGCGGCGCGAGCGGCCGCGCCGCGCTTCGGCGCCGACCAGGTCTTTGCAGCGCTCGAAGCGGCGATCGCCGACGATCTCGACGCTGCCGTCGGGACCAAGCCCGCAGCCGAGCGGAGCGTCGTCATGGCGACGAGCGCCCGATGAGCGCCCCCGACATCTGCCTGGTGGTGACGACCTATAAGCGGCCGCGTCTGCTGCGCACCGTCATGGCGAGCCTCGGCCGTCAGACCGGAATTGCGCCGGAGCGCGTGACCGTCGTCGTGCTCGACAACGACCCGGAGCAGAGTGCCCGCGGCGTCGTCGACGAGATCGCGGGCACGCTGCCCTTCGCCGTCGGCTACGCCGTCTGCCCGCGGCCCGGGATCGTGAACGTGCGCAACGCGGCCCTGGCGATCGGCCGTGAACGGGCGCCCTACCTGATCATGCTCGACGACGACGAAGTACCCGAGCCGCAATGGCTCGCGGAGCTGATGCGCGTGCAAGCCGAGACCCGCGCCGAGGCAGTGATCGGGCCGGTGCCGCGGCTCGTCCCCCCGAGCGCGCCGGGGTGGATCCGGCGCGGTGCCTTCTACGACATCCCGACCTTCGCCGACGGCGAGCTGCTCGATGACGGCTGCACCGGGAACAGCGTCTTCTGGCTCGAGTCACCCGCCTTCGACGGCCTGGGCTTCGACAGCGCCTTCGACAACGCGGGCGGCAGCGACCAGTTCTTCTTTCGCCAACTGCTTGCGCGAGGTGGTGTCGTCGCGTACGCCGCCAACGCGCTCGCGCCCGAGCATGTCCTGCCGCAGCGGCTGTGCGTGACCTACATCCTGCGGCGCGCGTTCCGGCGTGGGAACACGCTCTGGTACTGCGACCTGCGCATCCACGGAACCGCCGGCAAGATGGCGCTGCGGCTGTGCAAGGCGCTCGGCCGCATCGGCTTGGGCGTCGTCACGATCGGGCCGCGCACGATCGTACGGGGCAAGACCGGGGCCGTCGAAGCGATGGTCGACCTCGCGCGCGGGCTGGGGACGATGGCAGGGCTCTTCGGCGTCGTCTTCCAGGAATACGATCAGGCCAGCACCATCAAGTATGGCGCGGAGGTCGCGTCGTGACGCCCGACGTCTGCCTGGTCGTCACGACCTACCGGAGACCGAACCTCCTGCGCCGCGCTTTGGATGGCGTCCGCCGCCAGGTGGACGTGGAGCCTGCCCGCGTCACGGTCGTCGTCCTCGACAACGATCCCGACGAGAGCGCGCGCGCCGTCGTCGAGGAGGTCGCCGCGCTGCTCCCGTTCCCGGTCGAATATCTGGTCGTGCGCGAGCGCGGGCTCTCGTACGTGCGAAACGCCGCGCTCGCGGTGGCGCGGGCGCGCGCCCCGTTCCTCGCCATGCTGGACGACGATGAGATTCCGGAGCCGCAGTGGCTCGCCGAGCTGCTCCGGGTGCAGTCGGCGACCCATGCCGACGCGGTGAGCGGTCCGGTACTCCCGTTGCTCCCGGCGTCGGCGCCCGCGTGGATCCGGCGGGGTGCGTTCTTTGACATGCCGCGCTTCCGGGACGGCTCCACGCTCCGCGACGGTTGCACCGGGAACGCGCTCTTACTCCTGCGCGCACCGGCGTTCAACGAGCTCGGCTTCAATCCGGCCTTCAACGCGGCCGGCGGCGAGGATCAATTCTTCTTCCGGGAGCTGTTGGCGCGCGGCGGTCGCATAGCGTACGCCGCCAACGCCGTCGCGGCCGAGCACGTGATGCCGAACCGGTTGTGCGCGGCGTACATCCTGCGGCGCGCATTCCGGCGCGGCAACACGCTGTGGTACTGCGACCTGCGCATCCACGGGACGGTGCGCGCGATCGCGGGCCGCATCGGAAAGGCGTTCGCCTGGACGGCTTTCGGCCTGGTGAGCCTGCCGCTGCGGCTCACCCTGCGCGGGCGAACCGGCGCCCTCGAAGCGCTCGTCGACGTCGCCCGCGGCGCCGGGATGCTGGCCGGGATATTCGGCGTTCTGTTCCTCGAGTACGACCGCTCGAGCATGCTGCGGTACGGGACGGAGTTTTGAGAGTGGCGACGCTCACCGCACGCCGCACTGCTACGCCGACGCTGGTCGATCGGCTGTTCGTCTTTGCGGTCATCTTGCTGGGGATCCTCGTCGTGCGCATCACGACGCCCGATCAAGAGTTCAGCTCGCTCGTCGAGACGAGTTCGCCGCTCTCGGAAGTCGTCTGGGGCGGCCTCTACGTCGTCGCCGTCGTCGGTCTCGCGCGCCGCCCGGGGGGGCTGGGCCAGCTGCTGCGCTCGTCGTGGTTGGTCGTCGCGCTCGTCGGGCTGGCGATCGTCTCGACGCTTTGGTCCGACGACCCCGGCGCGACGGCACGGCGGGCCATCGGGTTGGCCGGGACGACCGCCTGCGCGTACTTCATCGTCTCGCGCTTCACCCTCGAAAGCTTCATCGATACCTTCGCCGTCGTCGTCATCGCCGCGGCGGCGCTCAGCCTCGCGATCGTCGTCGTCTCGCCCGACGCCGGCTTGATGCACCTCGAGTACTCCGGCGCGCTGCGCGGGATCTTTTCCCACAAGAATCGGCTCGGGCTCTTCCTCGCCTTCGGTCTGGTCACCGTCGCGATGGCGGCCTGGCGCCGGCGCGGGCCGTCAGCGACGTTCTTCTGGGCGGGCGGACTCCTCTGCCTGGCCGAGCTCGCCGCGACGCGCTCGGCGACCGCGCTCTTGACGCTGTTCGTCTGCGTGGTGGCGATGGTCGTTGCGTTCGCGGCGAATCGGCGACGCGCGATCCCGCTGGTCGCGGCCATCGTGGTCTTGGTCGGGGCGCTCTTTGCAGGTGTCGCCTTCGCCACCGACGGCACGCAGAATCCGGTCCTGGCGATCCTCGGCCGCAACGCGACGCTTACCGGCCGGCTCGAGATCTGGACGCACGTCGTGCAGGCGATCGCCGCCCACCCGTTGCTCGGGTACGGCTACGACGTCTTCTGGGCGCCGGGCGGATCGTTCTTGCAGTTCAATCCGGGTACAGCCGGCTGGCGCCCGTTCCACGCGCACGACGGGTACCTCGAGCTCGCGCTCGATCTCGGCCTGGTCGGCCTGGCGATGATGCTGGTTGTGCTGGCCCAGGCGACGCGCGCCGCCTGGCGCTTCGTGGTGCGCCGGTACACCTTCGACCGGGCCTGTCCGCTCGCCGCGCTCGCGTTCTTCGTGACGCTGAACGTGAGCGAGGCCTACATCGCGAAGTACAACGACTTCGACTGGATCATCTTCCTCACGTTCTTCCTGTTCACGGTCATGCCGGAGAAGACTGCGATCGCGGCGGTACCGGAGCAGCGCGCGGTGGTGCGGCCACGCTTCGTCGTCGGCTCCAACGGCCTGGTGCGCTGGTCCGGCTCCTCGACGAGCGGACCCGGCGGAGTTCGGTGATGCTCGCTGCCTCGGTGCTCGCCGCTACCCGACCGTCAATGCGCGGCGCACGTTCCGCTGGGCTCGTACGCGCGAACGTAGCGGGTCGTAACGGAGGTGGGGAATGCGGTGCTCGCGTCGGGCACTCCGGGCCAACTCCCGGGACCACCGACCTGCAGGTTCACCAGCAGATACATCGGTTGATTGGAGATGTTCCGAACGGAGCCGGTGACCCGTCCGTCGAGATAGTAGATGATGGTCGCCGGCGTCCAGGCCACCCCGTACGAATGGAACCCACTCGGATCGGTTTGCGTCGATATGACCTGCTGCACCGATTTGTCGACGGCGTGCGTGGTCTGGTAGACACGCTCCGGCTCCTGTCCGAGTACCTCCATGACGTCGATTTCGGGCGGGTAGCCGATGACCGGCAGCAGCCAAAAGGAGGGCCAGAGTCCGCGCCCGTGCGGCAACCGCATCCGCGCCTCGAAGTAGCCGTACGTCTGCGAGAAGCTGTGCCGCGTCGTGATGACTCCGGAGATATAGGCGGGTGGCGGCGTCATGGCGGCGAGCGCGGGCGGCGCGACGCTCGCCGTGATCGTCAAGCCGTCGGGCGAAACCGAGAACGGGTTCAGGCCGAGCGGCGCACCGTCATGCTTGACCGCGAAGCCGGGATCGACGTACAGCGCGGCGTCGTGCGCGCCGGGGTTCGTCCGGCCCCAGGTGTAGGCCGTGTCCCAGACGCCCCGTCCACTGGCCGGCTCGTAGGGCCGAAAGGACGTGAACTCGTCGTCGAACGTAACGGCGTAGCGCGTCCCGTTCAGGCAGAGCGGCGGCGTCGCGGGGCTCGCGGCCACCGTGACGTGATGTGCCGAAACGTAGCCGGTCGTAAGCATCGTGACGCGACTTCGTCCCGCTCGGCGGCAGCCCTGTTCGACGAGGCTGCGCGATGACGGCGATGCTGTTCGCGCTGGCCGACCAGCGAAACGGAGCGTCGTGGGCCGCGCGGCTGCGCAAGCGGCGGTTCGCGTTCTTTCGCGAGCTGCTCGCGAGGCTGCCGCGTCCGGTCTCGATCTGCGACGTCGGCGGGACGACCGAGTTCTGGCGCGGGGTCTCGCTCCCCGATGAGGACGACGTCTCGGTCACCGTGGTCAATCTCGAGCAGCAGCCCTCCGCCGGCGGACGGATTCGCACGTTGGTCGGCGATGCGCGCGCGCTGCCGTTCGCCGCGCGCAGCTTCGACGTCGTCTACTCGAACTCGGTGATCGAGCATGTCGGAACCTTCGCCGACCAGCGCCGTATGGCGCAGGAGGTCAGGCGCGTGGCGCCGCGCTACTTCGTCCAGACGCCGTCGTACTTCTTCCCGATCGAGCCGCACTTCTTGGTCCCGGGCTTCCAGTTCTTACCGCTCGACGTGCGGGCGGCGCTGCTGATGCGCCGCCGCCTAGGCTGGGTCGCGAAAGCCGAATCGATGGAGCGTGCACGGGAAGAGGTGCGCTCGGTTCGGCTGCTGCGGTGCTCGCAGGTGCGCGCGCTGTTCCCCGACGCGCGGATCTACCGTGAGAAGCTCTTCGGGCTCACCAAGAGCTACGTCGCCTACGGTGGGTGGTAGCGTGATGAACGTAGCAATCCTCGGCGGCGCCGGATTCATCGGCTCGCACCTGGTCGACCGCTACCTGCGCGACGGGCACCGCGTGGTCGCCGTCGACAACTTGTGTACGGGTTCGCTGGCGAACCTCGCCGACGCGTTCGCGTACGAGACGTTCTCGTTCTTCGAAGCGGACGTCACGCGCGCGATCCCGGTCGACGGCCCGCTCGACCTCATCCTCCACTTCGCCTCGCCGGCGAGTCCGGTCGACTACGCGCGGCTGGCGGTCGAGACGCTGGCGGTGAACAGCCGCGGGACGCAGCTCGCCTGCGACCTCGCCGAGGCGCGGCAGGCGCGACTGGTGTTCGCCTCGACCTCGGAAGTCTACGGCGATCCGCTCGTCCATCCGCAGACGGAAGGCTATTGGGGCAACGTGAACCCCGTCGGCCCACGCGCCTGCTACGACGAGGCGAAGCGCTTCGGCGAGGCGCTGATCACGACGCGGCTGCGAGTCGGAAGCCTCGACGCGCGGATCGTGCGCATCTTCAACACCTACGGGCCGCGGATGGGGTTCGCCGACGGCCGGGTCATCCCGAACCTGCTGACGCAAGTGCTGACCGGACGGCCGCTGACGATTTACGGCAACGGGGAGCAGACGCGCTCTTTCATCTTTGTCGACGACCTGGTCGAGGGGATCGTGCGGCTCGCCGCGCACGACCTCGCGCGCGGCGCGGTGGTGAATCTCGGCCGGCCCGACGAGTTCACGATCCTCGACGCCGCACGACTGGTCGCCGACGTCGCCGGCGTACCGCTGGTGACCGAGCCGCGTCCGCTGCCGCAAGACGACCCGGCGCGGCGCTGTCCCGACATCACGCTGGCGCGCAACCTGCTCGGCTGGGAACCGCGCGTTGCACTGCGCGACGGATTAGAGCGGACGATCGCATGGTGGCGCGAGCGCCCGGAGCTCACCAGCGCGAGCTGAGCGGGCGCTACCAGCCCAACAGACGGGCGATCATCTCGGCCCGGCGCCGGGCCCCGGTCTTGACGATCAGGCTGCGCACGTGCGCGGCCACCGTCGGCGCGGCGATCTCGAGGCGATCGCCGACCTCTTCGAGCGAAGCGCCCTCGATGAGCAGCCGCGCGACGGAGAGTTCGCGCGCCGAGATACGGTAGCGCCGGGCGGCCGCATCGAGATCGAGCGAACCGCGCAACCGCTCGAGGAAGAGCGCCAAACCGACCGCACCGTCGCGCGCGAGCGGGACGATCCGCACGACCAGCGAGGGGAACGGGAAGATGATCTGCTCGTGGGGCGCGGCTGCGTCGACGTCCCAGCCGTCGATCGCGTCGCGGACAGCGGCCTCGATGACGCGCGGCAGTCCGCCGGGCGCGGCCGCCGAGGTCTCGTCGGTGCGCCACTCGGCGAAGGGGTCGGGCATCGTCGTCGACTGGACGGTGAGATGCAGATCGGTCACGTAGGCGCGGATCGGCGAGCGGCGACGCACGACGGCGAGGTCGGGCAGCTCCTCGACCGGCGCGAGTCCACGCGCGGCGACCGTCTCCAGCAACGTCGCGCGCTCCGTCTCGCTGAACACCGGACCGGTGCGGCGCGCGACCAGCGCGACTTGCACCGGCGAGCGATCGGGTAGCCGCAGTGCGAGGACGTCGACGAAGCCCGGCGGGCGCGGCGCGATGCGGCGCAACGGCGTCCCGCGCGGCCGCGACGCCTCGACGATCGCGAGCGCCCGCACGTAGTCCGACACCTCGCCGAGCTCGGCGCAGACCCGGCCGTCGGCGTCGGCGATGACGCCGATGCCGATGCCGGCCGCTCGTTCGAGCCGATCCAAGGTTTCGCGCGCCGCCGTCACTCGGCGCCCTACCAAGCGCGGTTCGGTGCGTCCTGCTCCGAGGAGCTGGCTACGGATGAGCGGCGCTCAGCGCGGCACGCGTGGCCAGGATGCCTTCGAGGTTGCTGGCGGCCTGCGCGGCGTCCGCTGCGCGCCGCACCTGCTCGGGGCTATGACGCAGCACGAGGTCGCGCACCACGTCGCCCAGCGCGAAGCCGAGCGCCATTCCGGTGCTTCCGGCGTGCGAGAAGGGTCGCAGCAGCGTGTTGCGCTCGTAGGAGCCGCCGACGCGAAGGGCCCGGGCACTTTGCACGGAGTCGAAGGCCTGCAGCACGTACAGGGCGGCGCGTGAGAGCGTCGGCAGCGACGAGGTCGGTCGGACGGTCTGGAATTGTGGCAGATCGTAGGTCACGGGCATGTGGTAGACGACGGCGACCTGCGGCGCGGTGTCGGCCGTGGTGGTGGGGTCTGCGCTCGCCGGCTGGGCTGCGAACGCCGTGGAGGCGACGAGGCCGAAGGCGAGCGTCCGAAGCGCTCCGATGTTCACGGGATTCCTCTCCAAGGGAAGCGAGTGTGGGGGTCTCGCTCCGTGAATCGGAGGAAGCGGCTGTCAGATTAATAGTTTTTACTAGTCTAAATGCCAATTGTGCGCGTGCTAACAGTAAAAACAAAGTCAAGATACTGCTTACCTTGCTCAGCGGCTAAACGGCGAAGCGGCGCTGTCCGAGCAGGCGGAACGGGGGCGCGCGGGCGAGCAGAAGGCCCTCATGGCGCACAGCGGTCCACGTCTGCGGCGCGCGCTGTGGTTCGTCGCGGCGACCGCACTCGCGGTCGCCTTTTTCTGGAGTGCGACGACCTACGAGGTCTACCGCGCCACCTCGCCGCCGCACGTCGCCACCATGCTCTTCGGTGACGAGGCGGCGCGATTCGGCGATCCGCTCGGGATCTCGCTGCACGTCGTCCTGCGCAAGCTGTACAGCGTCGTCGCCTTCGCGCTCGTCTGTGGCGTTTGGATGTGCGCCCTGCGCCCGCCGCGTGCGCGGCTCGTGTGGGCGAGCATCGCGCTGGGCGCGGTCTACTCCGCCGCGATCGAGGTCACCCAAGCGTACGAGGGTTCGACGGAGGGGTTGGCCTGGAACGCCTTCGACGTCGTCTGCGGCGCGCTCGGCGGTGCACTCGCTGCTGCGATCCTCATCCGATTCGGTGGCCGGAGGACGTCGCGGCGCGCGCCGCGCATCCCTGGCGGATGACGCTCGACGCCTCCGGCGCGTTGCGCCGCACCGCCCTCTACGAGGCGCATCTCGCGCTGGGCGCGCGGATGGTGCCGTTCGGCGGCTTCGAAATGCCGGTCCAGTACGAGGGGATCCTCAAGGAGCACGACGCGGTGCGGCACCGGGCGGGGCTGTTCGACCTCTCGCACATGGGGCAGTTCGCGTTGCGCGGGAGCGACGTCGCGGCCTGGGCCGATACGCTTACCAGCAACACGCTCGCGACGCTCGAGCCCGGTCAGGCGCGCTACACGATCTTCACCAACGCCCAAGGCGGCGCGCACGACGACGTGATCTTCTACCGCCTCGACGCGCAGCGCTGGCTGCTGGTCGTCAACGCCTCGAATGCCGCCGAGATGTGGGAGTACCTGCAAGACGAGGTGTACGGCGACGTGGCGCTGGAGAATCTGCACGGCGAGCGCGCGCTGATCGCGATCCAAGGGCCGCGCGCCTGGGAGTGGCTGCAGCCCCACGTCGAGGCGAAACTGGCCGGCCTGCGCTACTACGGCTGCGTCGAGACGCAGGTGCGCGGGCTGGCCGATCCGGTGCTCGTCGCGCGCACCGGCTACACCGGCGAGGACGGCTTCGAGCTGTTCCTCCCCGGCGAGGACGCGACCGGCGTGTGGGATCTGCTGCTCGCCGAACACCGCGCGCAGGGCCTGGCACCGTGTGGCCTCGGCGCGCGCGACGTGCTGCGGCTCGAGGCGGGGATGCCACTCTACGGCAACGAGCTGAGCGAGGAGATCACGCCGCTGCAAGCGGGGCTCGGCTGGGTGGTCAAGTTCCAGAAGCTGGCCTTCCGCGGCAAGGACGCGCTGCTCGCGCAGCGGGAGGCGGGCGACTACCCACGCATCGCCGGCCTCGTCATGGACGGCCCCGTCCCCGCGCGCAGCGGCTACGCCGTCTACGCGCAGGACGCGCGCGTCGGGACGATCCGCAGCGGCTCCATCGGCCCGTCGGTCGGCAAGAACGTCGCGACCGCCCTGGTCGAACCGTCGGCGGCCACGGTGGGGACGGCGCTCGAGGTCGAAGTGCGCGGCGCGCGCCACGCCGCCCGCGTCGTCGCGCTCCCGTTCTACACGCGTCCCAAAGCGTGAGCGCGGTCCGGCAGGTCTGGGCCGAGGCCAGAGACTAGGAGAGGCGACATGGCAGGCGTACCGGCAGAGCTGCTGTACAGCAAAGAGCACGAGTGGGTCGCGCTCGAGGGTGACGTGGCAACGGTGGGGATCACCGACTACGCGCAGTCCTCGCTGGGCGACATCGTCTACGTCGAGTTGCCGCGGGTCGGCGTGACGCTCACCCAGTTCGCGAACATCGGCGTGATCGAGTCGGTCAAGGCCGTCTCGGACATCTTCACGCCGGTCGGCGGCGAGGTGATCGGGATCAACGACGCGATCGACACCGATCCGGCGCTGGTGAACCGCGAGCCGTACGGCGCGGGCTGGCTGTTCAAGGTGAAGCTCGCCGACGTGGGCCAACGGGACGAGCTGATGGCGGCGCCCCAGTACGAGCTCCTGATCTCCGAGGCGTAGCCGCGCGGGCCGAGGAAGTCCCGCCGGTACCCCTTTTCCATCGGCCCGCCCGCGGGCCCGGAGCCGTTCCCATCTACACGCCGCACACCCCCTCGGACATCGAGGCGATGCTGCGCGTCGTCGGGGTCGGGTCGCTGGACGAGCTCGTCCGTGTCCCCGACGCCGTCGCGCTGCGCGAGCCTCTCCAGCTCACCCCCCAGCTCAGCGAGATCGAGATCGCCGCGCGCTTCGCGGCCTTCGCCGACCGGACGACGGCGCCGGACTACCTCAGCTTCCTGGGCGCCGGCGCGTACCGCCATTACGTTCCGCCGGTCGTCGGCGCGCTGGCGATGCGGGGCGAGTTCCTGACCTCATACACGCCCTACCAAGCCGAGGTCTCGCAGGGCTACCTGCAGGCGATCTACGAGTGGCAGACCTACGTCGCGCTGCTGACCGGCCTGGACGTCGCCAACGCCTCGGTCTACGACGGCGCGACGGCGCTCGCCGAGGGCGTCATCATGGCGGTCAACGCGACCGGCCGCAAGGCGGTGCTGATCTCGGCGGCCGTCCATCCGAATTACCGCGCCGTGTTGCGCACCTACGCTGCCGGGCTCGAGCTCGCGATCGACGAGCTGCCCTACGCGGCCGACGGCCGGACCGATCTCGCCGGCCTCGACGACGCGCTCGCAGCGACGCGCTACGCGGCGGTCGTCGTGCAGTCGCCCAACGTCTTCGGTGCGATCGACGCGCTGCCCGACGGCGTCGGCGCGCGCATCGCCGCGGCCGGCGCGATCCCGATCGCGGTCGTCGCCGAGGCGCTCTCGCTCGCCGCGCTCGCCGCGCCGGGTTCGTGGGGCGCGCAGATCTGCGTCGGCGAAGCGCAGTCGTTCGGCAACGCGGTCGCCTACGGCGGCCCGCACGTCGGCTTCATCGCCGCGACGAGCGCGCACCTGCGCCGCATCCCGGGCCGGCTCGTCGGCAAGACCGTCGACGGCGCCGGCCGCACCGCCTACGTGCTGACCTTGCAGGCGCGCGAGCAGCACATCCGCCGCGAGAAGGCGACCTCGAACATCTGCACCAACCAGGCGCACTGCGCGCTCTGCGCGACGATCTACCTCGCCGCGATGGGGGCGAGCGGACTGCGTGACTGCGCCGCGCTCAACCTCGCGCGCACGCAGGAGCTGCGCGCGAAGGCGAGCGCGCTGCCGGGCTTCGCGGCGCGCTTCGCCGCGCCGACCTTCAACGAGTTCGCGCTGCGTGTCCCCGGCCGCGCCGCGAAGGTCCTCGCCGCGCTCGAGCGGCGCGGCATCCTGGGCGGCCTCGATCTGGGCCGCTTCTATCCGGAGCTCGACGACTGCATCCTCGTCACCGCGACCGAGCTGACCTCGAGCGCCGACGTCGACCGTCTCGTCACCGCGCTGGCGGAGATCCCGATTCGGGCGGCGGCCCATGTCTGAGACACCCGTCATCTTCGAGACCGGTCAGCCCGGCCGCGCGAACCGCTACCTGCCCGACGGCCCCGCGCTCGAGACGCTGCTGCCGCACGAGGCGCTGCGCGACGCGCTGCCGCTGCCCGACAACAGCGAGCTCGACGTCGTGCGCCACTTCACCCGGCTCGCGCAGAAGACGCTCGGGATCGACACCGCCTTCTATCCGCTCGGCTCGTGCACGATGAAGTACAACCCGCGGATCAACGACGCGATGGCGAACCTCCCGGCGCTGCGCGACCTGCACCCGTTCGCCCCCGACCACGCGGCGCAGGGTGCGCTCGCGGTCATGTGGGAGCTCGAGCGGGCGCTGGCGTCGCTGTTCGGGATGGCGGCCTTCTCGCTGAACCCGGCCGCCGGCGCGCACGCCGAGCTGACCGCACTGTTGATCGCGAAGGCGTACTTCCGTGCGCGCGGCGAGACCGAGCGCACCGTCGTGATCGTCCCCGACACCGCGCACGGGACCAACCCCGCCTCGGCCGCGATGGTCGGCTTCACCGTCCTCTCCTTGAAGTCCGACGCGCACGGTCGCGTCGATCCGGCCGAGCTGGCCAAGGTCGTCGGTCCGCAGACCGCGGTCTGCATGATGACCAACCCGAACACGCTCGGCTTGTTCGAGCCGCGCGTCCACGAGGTCTCCGATGTCGTGCACGCCGCCGGCGGGCTGATGTACTACGACGGCGCGAACGCCAACGCGCTGATGGGCAACACGCGCCCGGGCGACATGGGCTTCGACCTCATGCACCTCAACCTGCACAAGACGTTCTCGATCCCGCACGGCGGCGGCGGCGCGGGCGCCGGGCCGGTCGGCGTCGCGGCGCACTTGGTCGAGTACCTCCCGACGCCGGTCGTGTGCGCGATCGACCCCGACGGCCGGCCCGCCGACGTCCCGGGCTGGCAAGAGAGCGCGGAGCTGACCTTCGCGCTCGACTTCGACCGGCCGCGTTCGGTCGGGCCGATGCGCTCGTTTTGGTCGAACTTCGCCCACATGGTCCGGGCGCTGGCCTACTGCTACGCCAACGGCGCCGAGGGGCTGACCCGCGTCTCGCACCTCGCGGTGCTCAACGCGAACTACCTGCGGGTCGGGTTGCGCGACGTCATCGACATCCCGTACGACGAGATCAACCGCCACGAGTTCGTCGCCTCGGCCCAGGCGCTCAAACGCGAGAGCGGCGTGCGCGCGCTCGACCTCGCCAAGGCGCTGCTCGACCGCGGCTACCACGCGCCGACGATCTACTTCCCGCTGATCGTCCCCGAGTGCCTGATGATCGAACCGACCGAGACCGAGTCGAAGGAGACACTCGACGGGTTCATCGCCGCCTTCCGCGAGATCGTCGCGCAGGCCAAGATCGATCCGCAAGCGCTGTTCGACGCGCCGGTG
This sequence comes from Vulcanimicrobiaceae bacterium, assembly GCA_050010375.1. Taxonomy (GTDB): domain Bacteria; phylum Vulcanimicrobiota; class Vulcanimicrobiia; order Vulcanimicrobiales; family Vulcanimicrobiaceae; genus Vulcanimicrobium. The sequence continues at coordinate 173 of JBEKLD010000007.1, read as the reverse complement.
ACGACGCCGGTCGGGCGGGTCGACGAAACCCGCGCCGCGCGCCAACCCGATCTGCGCTGGCGTCCGGCGGCGGCAGAGTGAAGCGGTCGGCGTTGTTGCAGGGTGCGTCGGTGGCCTGCGGTGCGCTCGCGCTCGGCGGCGGCGCTTCCGGCATCGCCGCCGCGGACGCGCCG
>JBEKLD010000006.1:0-52796 GCA_050010375.1 Vulcanimicrobiaceae bacterium | reverse complement strand
TTCGTCGACACGCCGGAACACTTGGAAGCTGCCCTGGACGCGATCGACCGCATCGACACGCCGACGCCCTCGCAGTACGTCGTCGAGGAGATGGCCCCGCCCGGGCTCGAGCTGATCGTCGGTGCGCTGAACGATCCCTCGTTCGGCCCGACGGTCCTGATCGGAATGGGCGGAACGTTGGCCGAGGCGTTGCGCGACACCGCGACGACGCTCGCTCCACTCGACCTCGACGACGCGCTCGCGCTGCTGGCCTCGCTGCGCGCCGTCGCGCTGCTGGACGGCTGGCGCGGCGCACCGGCGGTCGACCGCCGGGCGGTGGCGCAGGCGCTGGTCGCCGTCGGACGTCTGATCGCGGCGCACCCGGAGATCTCCGAGCTCGACGTCAACCCGCTGCGCGCCTATCCGAGCGGCGTGCTCGCGCTCGACGCGGCCGTCGTGCTGACGCCAGGAGCAGCCGAAGCGATCGTCGTAGCGCGGCGCTGATGGTGTTCCTCGCGCTGGCCATCGCCTTCACTTGGCTGATGCCTGTCAAGCACGACGTTACCGGCTGGACGACGGCGTTGGACGTCCCCGTCCCGGCGAGCTGCACCCCGCAAGTCAACGCGCAGCTCGGCAGCTTGCTGACTCAGGGGTTCGTCGGCGAGGTCGACAACGTGATGGTGTGCGGAACGACGATCAGCTCGTCGCGTACGCAACACGGCGGTCGCCACGGTGACCATCAGATTCTGCCGCTGCGCGTGCTGCTCCCCAACGGCAGTGCGCAGCTCGTCGAGGTCGTGACGAACGACTCCCTCGACGGCCGCGTCACCGCCCCGGTGCAGGCGACGGTCTTCGCCTACGGTCAGTACTTCAACGACGGCCCAGGCCACTACTTCGCCGCCGGCCTCCACGACGTCCACTGCTCGACGCACTCCGGCGCCAACAACGGGTGGGTCGTCGTCAACGGCGTCAAATACCCACGCTACTGTTGACGAACGCTAGAATGGTGGGATATTCGGCGGACCAGCAACCCCCCATCCGGATGCATCGTCTTGGAAATTTCCTGGAATAACCCTACCACCGTCCACTCTGGGGCAGGTCAGCCTGAAAGGTGCCCGGGTGTAATGGACGACGCTGCCGGAGGGCGGAGAGACGGGCTTGAGCTCGACCGCAAACGCTCCGTTCGCGCCGAGCGTCCACGTCCACGTCACCGTCCTGATCTGTACTGTCGGGGGTAGCACGGACCACGTCGGACCCGTGCCGCCATCGCTGCGGTACTGCTTGTACGTGAACAGCGTCTTCGCAGGCCAGTCCGAGAGCGTGGCCAGCGCACTGAAGCTGATGGTCACCGGGCAGCCCGTCACGCGCCATCCCGTTCCCGCCGGGTTCGGCGAGGCGATGACGCTGGTTCCGTTCGCGTTGGTGACCTTGGTGATGCTCGGGTTGATGGTGATCGTCGTAGCCTGCGCAACCGAAAAGGATGGCACGACGAACGACCCGACAGCGAAAAACGCGATGAATGCAAAACGCATGAGTTCCTTTCTTCGCCGCCAGCGCGGCGCGTGTCCCCGGAGTTGTCTTTGGTTTTTGAGACGTGTTACGGTTGGGCGGTCTTGAGGACGGTTTGCGCGCCCGAGGTCGTGACGATCTGGGTGAGGCCACCGAGCTTGAACGCCTTGACCCCGGTCCTGATCAGGACGAAGCGCGAGATCGGCCCCGAGATTTGCGGCGTCGCGCAGGAGACGGGCGGCTTGAGGTACGCGAAGGCGACGTCCAGCCCCGGCGACGAGCGCGTCGCGCGGGTCGGCGGGACAACGCCGAGTCCGTCCGTGCGGTAGGCGACGCGCAGCGGGAGCGAGTCGTACGACCGACGGACGACGCGAGCGATCGCCCCCGTCCCCTTGGTGGTGATGCGGATCGCATAGTAGAAGTCGAGCAGCCCCGTCCGGCTCGAGCGAACGACGCGGTCTTGCAGCTGGCCCGCGCACAGCAGAGCGCCGCTGGGACTGTGGATCTGGAAGGGGATCAACGCGTCGCGGATCGCGACACCGGCCAAGTCCGGCTCCGTGGCCGCGGTCGTCGGCGGGACGGCTACCGTCGCGCCGGGCGGCAGGGCGATCGATAGTGCCAACGCGGCCGTTGTCAGAAGCAATGAAAACGCGCCGCACGCAGCGGCGAACGAAACACCCTTGTTCATGATATAGCTCTCGTTCAGGTGTGATGTGCCGGTGATCCCGGCTTTCACGATCCTGCGCGGGGGAGCTTACGGAGCGCTTACGGGCGCGCGGTCACGCCGCGGCGGTGTTCAGGCGATGACCAGGACCTGCGGGTCGAGCGGCTCGGCGTAGAGGCGGGCGACGTCGGCGGCCCGGCGCTGCAAGACGCGGCGCTGGTTGACCGAGCCCTTGTCGGTGATCTCGCCCTCGCTCCCACTGGGGAGGTCGGGCAGCAGCAGCAGTCGTACGACGCGCTGCGACGTGCCGCCGGCACGGCCGTTGCGCGCAACGAGCAGCGCGCGCAGGCGTTCGCGAAGCGCGGGATGCGTTACAAGCTCATGCCGCTCGGCGTCGGGCAGGCCGGTCAGCTCGCGCGCGGCGGCCAGGTTCAGAAAACCGAGCACCCCCAGCACGTCTTGGTCGGCACCGGCGACGACGACGTCATCGAGCAGCGGCGCGGTCACCTCGACCGTCGCCAGTCGCACCACCCCGACGTTGACCCAGGTCCCCGACGACAGCTTGAAATTCTCGTTGATGCGACCGGCGAATAAGATGCCGCGCGACGGATCGCCGGGATCGAGCAATTCGGCGGCGTCACCGCTGCGGTAGTAGCCCTCCTCGTCGAACGCCGCCGCGGTCGCCTCAGGATTGCGCCAGTAGCCCGGCGTGACGCTCGGCCCGCGCACGCGCAGCTCCCAGCGGTCGTCGACCGGCGCGAGCTTGATCTCGACGCCGGGGACCGGCGTGCCGACCGTCTCCGGCGCGGCGGGACGCGGCCCCCAGACCGCCGTCGCCATCGGTGCGGTCTCGGTCGCGCCCCAGGCCGACACGACGGGGACCTCGCGTCCGGCGTACTGTTGCGCGAGCGCCGCCAGCCGGCGGCGCAGCGAGTCGTGGATCGCCGCGCCGGCGTTCAGCAAGACCCGCACGCGCGAGAAGAACGTGCGCGCCAGCTGCTCGTCGTGCTCGAGCGCGTCAGCGAGCAACGCGTAGCCGCGCGGGACGTTGAAGTAGAACGTCGGCGCGAGCGTGCGCAAGTTGCGCAGGGTCGCCTCGAACGCGCCCGGCAGCGGCCGTCCGTCGTCGACGTAGAGCGTTCCGCCGTTTCGCAGGACCAGGCCGAAGCACTTGTTCCCCGAGGCGACGTGACTCCAGGGCGCCCAATCGACCAGCACCGGATCGTCGACCGCCTCGGGCCAGATCTGCGAGAGCATCGTCTGGTTCGAGGCGAGCATCCGGTGGGTCGTGATGACGCCCTTCGGTGTGCCGGTGGAACCGGAGGTGAACAGCACTTTTGCGGTCGTGCCGGGACCGACGCCGGCGAAGGCCGCGTCGGCGGTCTCGCGATCGCCGCGCAAGTCGCGAACGTCGCGCAGCAACAGCAGCTTGGGGGCCGTCAACGCGACCTGCTCGGCGAGCGCCGGGTCGGGGACGAAGGCCGCCACCGGGCCGAGCACCGCGAACAGCGCGCGCAGCCGATCGAGGTCGGCCCCCGCGCGCGCATAGTTGACCGAGAGCGGGGCGACCGGAACGCCGACGTGCATCGCCGCCAGCACGACCAGCGCGTGGTCGATCCCGTTCTCCGCCAGCACCGCGATCGGGTGGTCGGGCCCGCCGATCGCGAGCAGCGCGCCGCCGATCGAACGCACGTGGTGGAGCGTGCGGGCGTACGTGATGGTGCGCCATTCGGAGCCGGCCCGCTCGGCCAAGAAGACCTGCTCCGGTCGTTCGGCGGCCCAGCGCACCAGGTCGTCGCCGACGCGCTCCGGATACGGACCCAGCGGAATCTCCGAGCGCAGGATCCGCAGCGGCCGAGCGACGACGGTCGCGCTCACCGGACGCGGCGCTCCAGGAAATCGGTGATGCGCGCAAACCCCTCACCGCTCGATTCGACCAACGCGGCGACCAGCGACTCGGTGAACAACCCGGCGTCGGGCGGCATCGCGGCGATGCGCTCGAGCGCGGTGACGATCGCGACGTTCGTCGCCTGCGCGTTCGAGGCGATCCGCTCGGCCAAGGCGAGGGCCCGCGCCAGCGCCCCACCCGGTTCGACGACGTAGTGGGTCAGGCCCAGCGCCAGGCCTTCACGCGCATCGTAGCGGTGCCCGGTCAGCATCATCTCGATCATGCGGTGCGTCCCGATGATCCGCGCCACCCGAACCGCCGCGCCGCCGCCGGTGAAGATCCCGCGCTGCCCCTCGGGGAGCGCAAAGAACGCGCTCTCGTCGGCGACGCGCACGTGCATCGCGGCGGCCAGTTCGAGGCCGCCGCCGACGACCGCGCCGTGCAACGCGCCGACGACCGGGATGCCGCCGAGTTGAATCTTCTCGAAGGTGCGGTTCCACATCCGCGAGTGTTCGAACGTCTCGTTCGGCGTGCGCTGGCGCGCCTCGTTCAAGTCGAGCCCGGCGCAAAAATGATCGCCCTCGCCGGAGATCACCCAGACGCGGGTTCCGGACGGGGGCGCTGAGAACGCGGCGTCGAGCGCCTGGATCAACTCGGTGTTGACGGCGTTGCGCTTGTCGGGTCGAGTCAACCGCAGGTGTGCGATCGGCCCCTCCGATTCGACCCGCAGCGGCGGGAGCGGCGCGGGAGAGGGTACGCTCACGTCGCGATTCTACCGCATATTGTTGTAACCAGCAACAATGTTAGGCGTTCCTGACATTGAGCTTGCCGAGCAACCGCAGCAGGGTCGTCCGCTCGGCAGCGGTGAGGGCCGCCAGCAGGACGCGCTCGGAGTCCATCACCTTGGGCAGGATCGTCTCGATGAACGCCCGGCCGCGTGCGGTTAACACCGGGGGCGCGATGCGACGATCCGAGCGTGAGCTACCGCGTTCGATCAGCGCGGCCGCCTCGAGCCGGTCGACCATCCGGACCATCGTCGAACGCTCGAGCCCCAGCACCTTGGCGAGCGTCGTCTGCTTGATCCCCGGATTCGCCTCGACCAACAACAGGACGGCGACGTGCGGTGGCGTGAGGCCGCGCTTGCGCGCCTCGGCCGGAAAGTTGTCGTAGGCGCGCAGTTGCGCCCGGCGCAGGTGGTAGCCGACGACCGGCCCCAGCCGGCCGAGCTCGATCGGCACGGGGGTCGACGCCGGGCGTTTCACGTCGCGCTCTCCGCATGCCCGCCGAGGTAGATCGCCTGCACGCGCGCGTCGGCGGCCAATCGCGCCGCGGTGTCGTGCAGCGCGACGGCGCCGTGCTCGAGCACGTAGGCGCGGTCGGCGTGGCGCAGCGTCAGGTACGCGTTTTGCTCGACCAGCAGCACGGCGACGCCGGCCTTCGTCAGCTCCGCGACGATACCGAAGATCTGCTCGACGATCTGCGGCGCCAGGCCCGTCGAGGGTTCGTCGAGCATCAGCAGCTTGGGCTTGGCCATCAGCGCGCGCCCGATCGCCAACATCTGCTGTTCGCCGCCGGAGAGCGAGAACGCCGTTTGGCGCCGCCGCGCGGCCAACTGTGGGAAGCGGGCGTAGATCGCTTCGAGATCGCTCGCCAGCGCGCGCCGATCGGTCACGTACGCGCCGAGACGCAAGTTGTCGTCGACGCTCAGCTCGCTAAAGAGCTGGCGGCCTTCGGGGACCTGCAACGCGCCGCGACGCACGAGCCGCTCCGTCGTCAGCCGCAGCGCGTCGACGCCGTCGAAAGTGATGCTGCCCGCGCGCACGTCGACGTCGTAGCGCGAGATCGCGCGCAAGAGCGTCGACTTGCCGGCGCCGTTGGCGCCCAGCACGGCGACCAGCTCGCCGGCGTCGACCTCGAGGTCGATCCCGCGCAGCACGTCGAGCGCGCCGTAGCCGGCCGAGAGATCGCGCACCTCGAGCAGCATCAGCTGGCCGTCCCCAAGTAGGCCGCCACGACCTGCGGATCGTTGCGCACCGTCCCCGGCGCTCCGTCGGCGATCGTGCGCCCGAACTCGAGCACCGTCACGCGCTCCGAGATCGTCATGACCAGCCGCATGTCGTGCTCGATCAGCAGCAGCGTCACCCCGCGGTCGCGCAACGCGAGCAGGTCGCGCTGCAACGTCTCGCGCTCCTGCGCGTTCAGCCCGGCGGCCGGTTCGTCGAGCAGCAGCAACCACGGTTCGGCGGCGATCGCGCGCGCCAGCTCGACCCGGCGGCGGTCGCCGAACGCCAGCTCCTTCGCGTACGTCGCAGCGACGTGCTCGAGCCCGAGTCGGGCCAGCGTCTCGCGCCCGCGTTCGATCGCGTCGCGGCGCGCCCGCGTCGCCGCCGGCAGGCCGAGCAGATCGCTCGCGAAGCCGGTCTGCTCGACTCGGAACGCGCCGGCGACGACGTTCTCGAGCACGGTCATCTCGCCGAACAAACGCGCGTTCTGGAAGGTCCGGCCGACGCCGAGCTTGGCGATCCGGTGCGGCTGCCAGCCCGTCACGTCGATGCCGCCGACCTGGATCGTCCCCGCGCTCAGCCGGCCGATGCCGCAGATCGCGTTGAAGAGCGTCGTCTTGCCCGCGCCGTTGGGGCCGATCAGCGAGGTCAGCGTCCCGGGTGCGAGCGCGAACGAGACGTCGTCGACCGCGACCAGCCCCCCGAAACGCTTCGTCACGCCGCGCAACTCGAGCGGGATCGCCGCGGGCGCCGCGACGGCGCGCGGCGCCACCGCGTGCGCCGGCTCCGTCAAGGCGCGGTCGGCGTTCGGCTGCGACGGAGCGGCGCGCCGGCGGCTGCGCCGCAGCAGCCCGATCAGTCCCCCCGGCGCGACGACGACGATCGCGATCACCAGCAGGCCGTAGACGACTTCGCGCCAGTTCTCGAACTGATGCCCGGCGACGTCGAGAAAGCCGATCGCGACGGCGCCGACGATCGCCCCCGCGACGCCGCCGGCGCCACCCAGCACGACCATCAGCAAGAAGTTGATCGAGAGGATCACGCCAAGCGCGTCGGGGACGACGACGCCGACCAGCGGCGCGTAGATCGTCCCCGCCGCGCCGGCCAGCGCGCCCGAATAGGCGAACGCGACGATCTTGTAGCGGCGGGTCGGCACGCCGATCACTTCGGCCGCCAGCTCGTCGTTGCGGATCGTCTCGAAGGCCGTCCCGGTGCGCCCGCGCAAGAGATTGAGCGAGAGCGCGCCGACGAGCAGCGCGGCGATCCAGGCGAAGGCGTAGCCTACGATTCCGGAGAGCGCGAGCGGGCCGAACTTCGCGATCGGCAAGTCGGTGAAGCCGCTCGCGCCACCCAGCGCCGCGGTTTGGTGAAAGACGCCTTGCACGATCAAGCCGAAGGCGAGGGTCGCCATCGCCAGGTAGTGCCCGCGGAAGCGCAGCGCGATGAAGCCCAACACGATCCCGACGACGCTGGCGAGCGCGATCCCGATGATCGCGCCGAGCCAGAACGGCAGCTTCGTATCGTCCATGCAGTAGGCGACGGCGTAGGCACCGATCGCGAAGAAGCCCGCCTGCCCGAGCGAGATCTGATTGACGTTGCCCAGCAACAGCGACAGCCCGATCGCCGCGATCGCCCACATCGCCGCGTAGGTCGCGGCCTGCACGAAGGTCGCGTCGCCGCGGAACAGGACGCCGCACAGCGCGACGATCACCGCGATGACCGGGAGGAGGCGCGCGTCGGCGCGGAGACGGTCGATCAATCGCGGAGCGCCCCACGCGCGCCGAACAGCCCCTGCGGGCGGAGCAGCAGCATGAGCAGCAGCAGCGAGTAGACGGCCGGATCGGCGCTGCTCGCGCCGAGCAGGCTCTGCAGCAGCTTCTCGACGATCCCGACCAGCAGTCCGCCGACGACGCAGCCGACCGGTGAGTCCAGCCCGCCGACGATCGCGCCGACGAAACCCTTGATCGCGATCGCGACGCCGCCGGCGCCGCCGACCAGCGTGATCGGCCCGAGGATCGTGCCGGCGTAGGCGGCCAGCGCGATCGCCAGGCCGACGCTGATGGCACGCGCCGAGGTCACGTCGATCCCCACCAACCGCGCGCCCAGCGGGTTGTTCGCCGCTGCCCGGATCGCTTTGCCGTAGTAGGTGCGCTCGAAGAACAGATACAGCGCCGCCAGCGCGACCAGCAACAGCCCCAAGATCCACAGCGATTGGATCTGGATCGTGACGCCGCCGACGACGAACGCGTCGCTCACGCTGCCGGTGAACGCCGGCAACGGCTGCGGCAGCGAGCCCCAACCCGGGACGAGCGCGTGCCCGTAGAGCAGCACGAAGACCGTCCCGACGGTCGCGATCGTGACGCCGACCTCGCCCGCGCGGCCGGCCGGGCGCAGCACGAAACGCTCGAACGCGAGCCCCAGCACGAACCCGCACAGCGTCGTCCCGATCAGGGCGACCAGGCTCGTCGTGTGGAAGGTCTCCACGAACGTCAGCGCGATCAGACCGCCGATGACGGTAAACTCACCCTGCGCGAAGTTCATCACGCGGGTCGCGCGCAGGATGATGTGCAAGCCCAGCGCGACGAGTGCGTAGCCGCTGCCGACGGTGAGGCCGGCGACGATCAGCTGGAGCACGGCAACACCGTCCCCGTAATGCGGTAGCACACCCCGCGGAAGAGCGCGACCAGCTCGCCCTCGCCGCGCGTGACGGTCACGTCGTACACGCCGGTGCGGCCCTTCGACGAACGCTCCTGCGCCTCGGCGACGAGCCGGTCGCCCAGCCGTCCGGCGGTGACGTACGAGATCGAGCACTGCAACGCGACGTTCGGCTCGTTGCGCGAGTTGCAGGCGAACGCGAAGGCGCTGTCGGCCAGCGTGAAGATCACCCCGCCGTGGGCGGTCGCATGGCCGTTGACCATGTCCTCGCGCAGCGTCAGCGCGACGCGGCACGATCCGGGGTGCGCGGCTTCGATCTCGATCCCGGCCGCGAGTGAGGCGCGGTCGCGCCGCAGCATCTCGGCGGCGCAGGCGCGCGCCAGCGCCTCGGGGTCCAACGTCATGCGTGCAGGAGATTCACACGCCCGCACCTACCTCCCTGTTGGTGGAGATGAGCAGCGCAGCCGGTTCGATGAACGGCGCGCTCGCAGGCGTGCGCGTCGTCGATCTCTCGGCGCGACTGCCGGGGCCGCTGACGACGTTGTTCCTCGCCGCCGCCGGCGCCGAGGTCGTGCGGATCGAGCCGCCGGGCGGCGATCCGATGCGTCACGCCTCCGCAGCGTGGCCGCAGCTCCCCGCCGCGTTCGCACTGTTGCACGCACGCAAGCGCTGCCTTGAACTCGACCTCAAGGATCCCGCCGACCGCGAGCACCTGTTGGCGCTGGTCCGCGCGTCGGACATCGTCGTCGACGGCTTCCGACCCGCTGTCGCCGTTCGGCTCGGCCTCGATCATGCGACGCTCGCCGCGCACGCGCCGCGCCTGATCACCTGCTCGATCGTTGGCTACGATCCCGATGGCCCCGACGCCGCGCGCGCCGGCCACGATCTCACCTATCTCGCCGAGCGCGGGATCCTGGCGCTGCTGCGGACGGCGGACGGCGTCCCGGCGTTGCCCGGCGTGCTGCTGGCCGATGTCGGCGGCGGCACCTATCCGGCGCTGGTGAACATCCTGCTCGCGCTGTACGCGCGCGAGAGGACCGGCCGCGGGATGCACCTCGACATCCCGCTCGCCGATACGCTCGCACCGTTCGCGCTCTGGGCGCGCGCGACGGTCGCCGGCGGCGGCGTCCCCGACCCCGCGCGCGGCATCTTCACCGGCGGCTCGCCCCGCTACGGCTGCTATCGCACCGCCGACGGCGCGTGGTTGGCGGTCGGCGCGCTCGAGGAGCACTTCTGGCGCGCCTTCTGCGGGGCACTCGAGATCGCCGAGGACGCCGACGTCGCGACCGTTGCCGCCGCGGTCGCGGCGCGCGAGGCGGCCTGGTTCGGCGTGCTGCGGAGCGTCGACACCTGCGCCGCCCTGGTCGCGCCCGCCACCGTCGCCGGCGGCGACGGGACGCTGCCGCTCCCGCTGGCGCCGGCCCTGCGCGCCGGCGGTCCGGCCTGACGGCCCGCGCCGCCGCGACGGCGAAGACCCCGCCACGATGACGACGACGAGCTTGCCGTGGACGACCACCGAGCCGCTCGCGCTCCCGGCCCGGGACCGGTTGGCGCTGGCGCTCCGCGCGCTGGCCGCGCACGGCATCGCCGACCTCGCCGCCGGCCACGTGACGCTACGGGAGCCCGGCACGCCGACCTGGTGGACGAACCCCTGGGACCATCTCTGGCCGTCGATCCGCGCCTCCGAGCTGGTGCGCGTCGACGCCGCCGGCCGGGTCGTCGAGGGGACGACGGCGCCGAGCGAGTACCTCGACGTCCACTTCGCGCTCTACGCGCGCCGGCCCGAGTTGGCGTGCGTCGTCCACAACCACCCGCGCTGGTCGCTGCTCTTCGCCGCCTCCGGTGCGCCGCTGCTGACGCTCGACCAGCAGAGCGCCCTCTTCTTCGAGCGCCACGTCGTCTACGACGAGTACCGCGGCTTGGCCAAGGGTGCCGACAAGACGCTGCCGGCCGTCGAGGCGATGCTCGCCGCCGGCGCGCACACGGCCTACCTGCGCTCGCACGGCCTGGTGACCTGCGGCGAGTCGCTCGAGGTCGCCCTCTTCCGCGCGATCTACGCGGAGCGCAGCGCCGAGTTGACCTGTCGCGCGCGCAGCATCGGCGGCGGCGCGCCGATCCAGATGGACGATGCGGTCGCGCGCGAAACGCGCGACGCCTTCGAGCGCGACGATCCGCCGGTCGTCGCGCTCAACGCTGCCGCGCTGTTCCGCGACGTGCTGCGCAGCGATCTGACCGTCCTGACGTGAGCTCCGAGCGCGTCCCCGCCGAGCGCGTGCGAGCGATCGTGCGGCTGCGCGGGCGCGTGCAGACGGTCGGCTTCCGCGACACGGTGCTCGCGATCGCGCAGCGCCACGCCGTTCACGGCCAGGTGCGAAATCTGCGCCAGGGTGAACGGCTCGAGATCGACGTCGAAGGGGCGCCGGCCGACGTCGACGCGTTCCTCGCCGACGTCCTCGCCCATCCGCCCCGCTACGCCCGCGTCGAGGACGTCGAGCGCGTCGCCGCCGAACCCCAGGGCGTCAGCGGGTTCGCCCTCGCAAGGACGCTCTGAGCGGTGTTTCGCGATCCGTTCGTCGCGGGCGCCTACGCCCTGGCCGTCTTCGCGACGGTGCTGATGCTGCGCCACGTCGCCCGCGGCTGGTCGAACGCTCCGGCGCGCGTACCGCTGCACATCGGCGCCGACGGCCGGCCCGGGCTTCTCGCCCCGCGGGTCTGGTTGTGGCTCGCCCCAGGGATCGTCGCGGCCGTGGTCGTGGTGCTCGGCTGTGCCATCGCCCTCGCGCCGCCGCGCGACGACGCGCGACCCCTCCCGCTCGCGCTGGTCTTCGTGGTGCTGGCCGAGGTCGCCGGGCTCATCGGCTGGATCTCGGGCTTGCAGGTCGAGCTGGGACGGGGGATGACGTTCCGCATCGCGCCGATCCGCCTCTGGCGCGCGGTCGCGCCGATCGTGCTCACCCTGGCGGTAACGATCTACGTCGCCGCGAATCCGTGATGCTCGTCGGTTAGAAGACCGGGATGATGTCCTCGGGGCCGATGTCGCTGACGTCGACGCCGTCGAGGTCGAGCTCGGGGATGGCGGGGAACGCGATCCCCCACTCGCCGACGATCGCGCGCACCCGTGCCAGCGCGACGCGCCAGTTCTCGGCCTGCTCGTCGTAGGTCAGCACGCCGAGGCCGGCGTCGCGCGCGTGCTGCACCAGCACGCGGTGGTTGGGCAAGAAGTAGTCCGGGATCTCCCAGAACTGATTGGGCGGCTCCCACAGGATCATGCTCAGGAAGACGAAGCCGGCGCGCAACTGCTTGGTGATGAGCGTCTTGTACTCATCGGAGAGCCCCGGCCAGTCGCGCTCGAGCACGGTCAGGCAGATCGCGAGATGCCGCGCTTCGTCTTGACCGACCTTGGCGAAGATCTCCTTGAAGACCGGGTTCGTCGCCTTCTTCGACATCCCGAAGAACAGCGTCGAGCTGGCTACCTCGCCCATCAAGAACGAGGTGAACAGCACGCTGAGCGGATATTTCGCCAGCGAGTTCGAGTAGCCGCTCCAGTAGCGGCCGCCGTTGTGGTAGAGCCAACCGATGTTGTTCTGCGCGGCGAGCGCGAGCTCGCTGGTCGGCGTGAAATCCATCGGGCCGCCCGGGACGAGCTTCTGGATGACCCGTTGGCAGACTTCCTCGTGGTTCATCTCGTCGCGGGTGATCGAGAAGAAGCATTTGCGGATCGGGTCTTCCTGGTGCGTCTCGAATGCGTGGATCGTCGCTTTGGCGAACACGGCTGGCCCCGAGCCGTCGAAGTTCGCCAGCACCGCGTACCAGTACATGATCCCCAGGCGCTGCTCTTCGGTGAAGTCCTGGGCGCGCAGCGTCTCCCACGGGAGATCGGCCGGGTTCCAGACGTGGCGCTTCGAGCGCTCGTAGAGCTCGGCCAGCTTGGGCGTCTCGACCCGCCACTCCATCGGAAAGATGTTGGGCTGCGGGACCTCGGGATACGGCGCGAACCCACCGGCGGGGACGACGAGCTGGGGCGTCTGGGCGGTGCTGGACATTGCTGCGTATCCTCTCCCTACCAAACGGTAGGTCAGACCGAAGTATACCCCATCGCCCCCGGCGAGGCAACAAGCTCAGCAACACGGCTGGCACCGGTCTCACCCCGGCATCCGAGCTTTCCAGCGCCCGACGAGCTTAGTTTTATTGCTAGACGACTCGACTAGGCTGCCGAGATAGAGCGCCCTCCATGGCGCTAAGTGTTTAACACTCAGGGCAGCGGGACGACGGCGCCGAGCACGGCGGCGATGGCGATCCAGGCCAGCGGGTTCAGCTTCCAGCGCAGCGTCGCGGCGGCGGTCAGCAGCGCGATGACGGCCAGCGCCGCGACGATCCAGGGCTGCGGCGCCGGCCAAGCGCGGGCGCTGCTGGCGAAGACGGCCAGGCTCGAGGCGAGCATCAAGCCGCCGGCGACCGGCCGCATCGCCCAGCGCAGCGCGATGACGGGCCGGGTCGTCTCGTGGACGAGCAGGAAGCGCGCGCCGACGACCGCCAGGACCGACGACGGAGTCACGAAGGCGAGCAGCGCGACGGCCGCGCCGGCGATCCCGGCGACGTGCCAGCCGACCAGCGGGACGAGCAACAGGTTCGGTCCCGGCGCGGCTTGCGCGAGCGCGATCGACTCGGTGAAGCCGGTCGGCGTCAACCAGTGCGTCGCGTCGACCTGCACGCGGATCGTCGGGATGAGCGCGGTCGCGCCGCCGAACGCGATCAACGAGAGCCCGGCGAAGCGCAACGCCAGCGCGAGCAGCAGCGCGCCGTTCACCGGCGCCTCGTCGCCAGCAGCTCGAAGCCGAACCCGACCGCGATCGCGGCGACCGTCGCCTCGGGCATGTCGGCCGAGCGTAGCGTGATGAACGCGGTCAGCGCCGCGCCCAGCACGAAGGCGGCGCCGCGCCGCTGCACGATCGTCGCGAAGACTCGCAGCGCGGTCGCCAGCACGAGCCCGGCGCAGGCCGCGACGACGGCGCATTCGATCGCGACCAGGCGCGGCGCGCCGGCGACCGGGACGAGCAGGGCCGCCAGCGCGATCGCGATCAGCGTAGGCGGGACCGTCAGCGCGGCGACCGCGGCCAGCGCACCGAACGGGCCGAACCACCGATCGCCGCAGATCGCGGCGAGGTTGACGGTGTTCGGGCCCGGCAGCGCCTGCCCGACGCCGGCCAGCTCGGCGAACTGCTCGGCGCTCAGCCAGCGCGTGCGCACGACGAACAGGTGATACGACTGGGGGCCGACACCGCCGAAGCCGAGCAGTCCGAGGCGCGCGATCTCGCGCACCATGGTGGCAAGCGTTGCGGGCGGCGCCGGTGAATCAGCGCCCGCCGGCACCGATGCCCTCGAAGACGATGCCGAGCACCGTCTTCGTCACCGTCGCGGCGTCGAGCGCGGCGCCGGGACGATACCATTCGACGACCGAGTTCGACATCCCGAACAGCAGCCGCACGACCAAGCGCGGCTCGAGGTCGGCGCGCAGGTCGCCGTCGCGCTGCGCGGTTCGCACCAGCTCGGTCACGACGCGGTCGAACTCACGCCGGCGCTCGAGCGCGCCCCGCTCGCTCTTCGACGTCCCGCGCGCGCGGAAGAGCACTGAGAGCTCCGGCAGCAGGCGCAGCGTCGTCTCGGCGACCCGAGTCACGATGAAACGCAGCCGCTCGCGCGCGCGGCCGTCGCGCGCCCCAGGCTCCTCGAGGATTGCGAACAGCGCGTCGAGCGCGCGGCCGAGGCCGCGCTCGAGCAACGCCTCCTTCCCGCTGACGTGGTGATAGATCGACGCCTTGGTGATCCCGGCGGCACGCGCGACGTCGTCCATCGACGCGCCGTCGTACCCGCGCTCGGCGAAGACGCGCAGCGCGACGTCGGTCAACGTATCGATGTCGTACGGCCGCCGCGGCTCCACGCTCACGGCCCCGGCGATGCGCTCGGCGCCGGAGCGACCACCGGGGGCGCATGGAAGCGCGGTCCCAGTTCGCGCGCGGCGTCGGCCAACGCCGAGGCGACGTCAGGGCGCAGCGCCGCCAGCGCCGCCGCGTGCTGCGCGAACGGCGGCTGGATGCTGCCGGAGAGCTGCCCGATCAGCCCGCCGATCTGCTCGCGGATGCGGTCGGGGTAGCCGATGCTGTCCTCGTCGTGCAGGTCGTTCGCCGTCAACTCGGCTTGCAACACCGCCAGCCGCGCGCGCTGTGGCGGCGTCGCCGTCTTGCGCGCGGCGTCGATCGCGTTGAGCGCGCGGTCGACGGAGTCGAACCAGCCGAAGAGCGTGGCGAGGAACGCGTGTCGCGTGACCCGCTGCTCGGCGGTGAACGGACTCTGCGGATCGTCGACCAGGGTGAACGACTGCTCGTAGGTGTGGCCGTCGCGGTGCAGCCGCGCGAGGTACGTCCCGGGCAGCGCTTCGGCGCCGGAGAGCGGGCCCATGTTCTGCACGCTCGTCCCGTTCCAACGCACCGGGCCGTCCTCGGTCCCGTCCCAGTTGACCCGCACCAAACCGGTGCCGTTGGGGATCCAGTACTTCGGACCGTCGTCGGTGACGTACGAGCCGCGCAGCGTGCGCACGACGTGGCCGTCGGCGGCCACGATCTCGATCCACGGTCGCTGCTTCGCCGGCGCCGGCTGATAGAAGGTCAGCAGCGCACCGCCGGGCGCGCCCGGCCCGACGAAGAAGTTCGAGGGCATCGAGCCGCCGTCGCCGGGTTCGACCGACGGAAACGACGCCCACAGCGTCGCGGTCCGAACAGGGAACAGGGTGACGCCGGCCTGGCGCGCCGCGGGGAGCCGCTGCAACGCCGTCGCATCGTCGAGGACGAAGAAACCGCGCCCGTGCGTCGCGAGCAACAAGTCATTCGTCCGCGGCTGCACGTGCAGGTCGTACACCGGGACGGCCGGGAGCCCGTCCTTCACCTGTTCCCAGCGGCCGCCGCGGTCGTAGGAGATCCACAGTCCGTTCTCGGTGCCGGCGTAGAGCACGTTCGCCGAATGGGGATCGACGCGCAGCACGCGCACCGGCGCGTCGGCCGGCAGGTTCGACGCGATCGCGTGCCAGGTCGCGCCGTAATCGTCGGTCACATAGGCATACGGCGCGTCGTCGCCGAGGTCGTGGCGGTCGAGCTGCACGAAGGCGGTACCGGCCGCGAACGGGCTGGCGTCGATCGTCTCGACGCGACCGTATTTCGGCCACCCCGACGGGCGCACGTCGCGCCAATGCGCGCCGCCGTCGCGGCTCAGCTGCACCAGACCGTCGTCGGTGCCGACCCACAGCGTCTGCGCGTCCAGCGGCGACGGCGCGATCGCCAGCGTCGTATCGTAGTACTCCGCGCCCGAGACGTCGAGCGAGATCGGGCCGCCGGAGACCTGCTGATGCTCCTTCTCGTTGCGGGTCAGGTCCGGACTGATCGCGCTCCAGTGGCGACCACGATCGGTCGTCGCGAAGACGACGTTGCCGCCGAAGTACGCCGTCTTGCCGTCGGACGAAAACGCCAGCGGCGCGTTCCAGTTGAAGCGGTAGGGTGAGCGCGCATAGGACTCACGCGAGGTGAAGACGTCGCGCGGATAGGGCGTGACGTCGATGCTCTGGCGCGCCTTCTGGTCGTAGATGCCGAGGATACCGTCCTGCGTGTTGGTCCAGATCAGGTTCGTATCGAGCGGATCGGGGATGGCAAACATCCCGTCGCCGCCGGCGATCGCGAACCAGTCGCGGTTCAACAACCCGACGCCGTTGCGGGCGGTCGTCGGCCCGCACCACGAGCTGTTGTCCTGCAGCCCGCCGCAGATCACGTACGGGTCCTCGTCGTCGAAACCGACGTGATAGATCTGCGCCAGCGGCAGGCTGTCGATGAAGTCCCAGCTCGCGCCGCCGTTCCGGCTCAGCACGATGCCGCCATCGTTGCCCTCGAGCAGACGCCGGCCGTCGGCCGACCACCAGATCGCGTGGTTGTCGGGATGCAGGTATCCCTCGAGGTGCTTCCAGGTCTTCCCACCGTCGGTCGAGACGGTCATGTACATCGAGAGCGAGATGATGCGGTTTTCGTTGGTCGGATCGACCGCCAAGTGGCTGAAATAGAACGGCCGCTGCTCGGGGAGCGAGCTGCTCGACGTCCGCTTCCACGTGTCGCCGCCGTCGTCGGAGCGCCAGATCGTCCCCTGGTGCGACTGCACGACCGCGTAGACGCGGCGCGGATCGCTCGGCGCGACGGCGACGCCGATGCGCCCGAGCAGATCGGTCGGCCAGCCGTGGCCTTGGATCTTCGTCCAGGTCACGCCACCGTCGCGCGAGCGATAGAGTCCGTCGGCCGGGCCGCCGCTCGAGAAGATCCACGGCTGGCGGCGGAACTGCCACATCGCGGCGAAGATGGTCTGCGGCGCCTTCGGATTCCAGGCCAGATCGGCGGCGCCGCTCGAGGGACCCAGCGCGAGCGTGCGGGTCCAGCTGCGCCCGCCGTCGACGGTGCGATAGACGCCGCGCGCGTCGCTGTCCTTCCACGGGTTGCCGAGCGCCGCGACCAGCGCACGATTGGGGTCGTGAGGGTCGACGAGGATCCGCGCGATCGTCGCGCTCGCGACGAGCCCGACGTGCTTCCAGTGCTTCGCGCCGTCGTGTGAGACGTAGACGCCGTCGCCGTACGAGACGTCGTTGCGCGGATTCGCCTCGCCCGTCCCAGCCCAGACCACATTCGGATCGCTGGGCGCGACCGCGAGCGCACCGATCGCGCCGAAGCGCGGACCGTCCCACGCCGGTGCGAACGACGTCCCGGCATCGGTCGACTTGAAGACGCCGCCGGCGGCGCCGCCGACGTAGTACAGTTTCGGGTCGCGGTCGCTCCCCGCCGTCGCGGAGACGCGGCCGCCGGACGCCGCCGGGCCGACCGCGCGGAAGGTGAAGGTCGGCGGAACCGGCGTCGGCTTCGCGGCCGGGTGCGCCGGGCGCCCGTGCGGCGCGTGGGTGGCCGGCGCGGCGGCAGGGCTCGGAGTCGGCAGGCCGGCCGCGGCCAGCCACGCCGCCGTCAAGAAGAGAGGAGCGATTCGCATCGCGCGTCCTTTCCGAAGGGATGCTCCGGTTCCCCGCCCGACCGCTCGGTAGGTGCGGCTGCGAGCGCGCCGGAAGGGGTCGGGCGACGATGACCGCGACCGACCCGAGCCTGACCCGCGAGCAGCTCCTGAAGCTCTTGCGCGACATGCTGACCCAGCGCGCCGTCGACACGCGTGGGTTCCAACTCAACCGTCAGGGCAAAATCGGGATCGCGATGGGGTCCGAAGGTCATGAGGCGGTGCAAGCCGGGACCGGGCTGGCCTTCCAGCGCGGCCGCGATCTGCTCTACCCGTACTATCGCAACACCGGGCTCGTGCTCGCGGTCGGCTTCCCGCTGACCGACGTCTTCCGCTCGCAGTTGGCACGCGCCGGCGATACCACCGGCGGCCGCTCGATCATCAACCACGTCACCGCGAAAGCGCTCGGGATCGCCACCATCTCCTCGATCATCGCCGCGCAGTGCACGCACGCCGTCGGCGCCGCGTGGGCGCTCGCCCGCGCCGGCACGCCCGACCGGGTCGTCTTCTGCCAATTCGGCGAGGGTGCGACCAGCCAAGGCGAGTGGCACGAGGCGCTGAACTTCGCCGCCGTCCACACGCTGCCGGTCCTGTTCCTGTGCGAGAACAACGAGTGGGCGATCTCGACGCACGTCTCCAAGCAGATGCGCGTCCCGGAGGTCGTCGCGCGCGCCGAGGGCTACGGCATGCGGGGGATGAGCTGCGACGGGATGGACCCGATCGCGGTCTACACCACGGTGCGCGCCGCGCGCGAGCACGCCGCCGCCGGGAATGGACCGGTGCTGGTCGAGTCGCACTGCTACCGCTTCCTCTCGCACACGACCGACGACGACGACCGCACCTACCGCACGCGCGACACGGTCGAGCAGCGCCGGCCCGACGATCCGGTACCGAAGTTCGAGGCGGCGCTGATCGAAGCGGGCGTCGTGACGGCCGTGCAAACGCGCGCGATGCGCCGCGAGATCGCCGACGAGGTCAACCGCGCCACCGACGAGGTCGAGGCCGAACCGTATCCGGCCGCCGAGACGCTCTACGGCAACGTCACCGCCGGCCCGGACGACCCCTGGCGGTAACGTCGCGGCGCCTCAGCGCCGCAGGATGAGCGAGCCGTTCACCGAGTGCAACCAGACCGGCCGAGCGCCATCGCCGATCACGCCGTGGGCGTGCGCACCCGGTCCGAACGGCGGCCGCTCGACGGACAGACTGCCGGCGTCGATGTCGCCGTTGAGGGTGCCGGCGTCGAGAGTGACACCGCTCCCGGGTGGCAAATCGACCTCGACCGGCCCGTTGACGCTCGTCGCGCGCAGCGGCGTCGTCGAACGCTCGCGGATGCGCACCCGGACCGAGCCGTTGACCGTGGTGGCCGCGTCGACGTCGCGCGCCTCGACGCGCACGCCGCCGTTGATGCTCGAGGCGCTGGCGCGGCCGTCGGCGACGACGTCGACCGCGCCGTTCACGTTGCTCGCCACCACGGCAATGCCGGCCGGCACGGTGACGTCGAAGTCGACGTGCGTGTCGTCCTCCCCCGGCCCGTCCACGCGGTCGGCGCAGCTGCGTTGCGTGTCAGGCGGATAGCGCACGCAGACGACGACGCCGCTCGGCCCCGGCTCGACCCGCACGACGACCGCGTTCGGATCGCTGCGTTCGGCGTGCTTGCGGGCATCGACGATCAACCGCGAACCAACCCGCACCCGAATCCGCCCGTCGATGTCGTGGACAGCCACCGTTTGGCCGGCCGCGATCGCCGGCTCCGCGTGGAACGGAGCGCCGACGAGCGCCATAACTAAAAACATAGTTATAGATTAGCCGTCGCTTCGCTGACTGTCAAGCGGGCTGCGTTCCGTGTAGAGGCGCAGCTCGGCGATGTCGCGCCGGAAGAGCAACCCGAGCGTCCAGTCGATGGTGACCCGGAAGCGCCGGTCGAGCCCCGGCAGGCGAGCGAGATAGTACGTGCGCCACAGGAACCAGGCCAGGAAGCCGGTCAGAACGATCCCGCCCGGGAGCGCGGCGACGCCGGTGCGCGCGCCGAGCGACGCCATCGTACCGAGCGCGGTGAAGTAGAACGGTTTGGTCGGCGTGCCGCGCAGCGTCGCGACCAGGTTGTCGGCCAGCGCCGGCCCTTCGCGAATCGCATGCTGCGCGGTCGCCGGATACCACGCGCTGCGGTCGCTCTGCTGCGCGTCGGGCTTGGTCGGGATCCACGCGCAGTCGCCCAACGCCCACACGTCGGGACAGCCCAACGCCCGGAAGTCCTGACCGACGATGATGCCGCCGTTGCGCGCGTGGACGAGGCCGGGCAGACCCATGAGCACCGGCGAGGGCCGCACGCCGGCGCTCCAGACGATCGTCGCCGCCGGCACCATCCGCCCTGACTGCAACGCGATCCCGCTCGCATCGATGCGCGCGACACCGTCGCCGAGGATCAGCTCGACTTTGCGTCGCGTCAAGTTGCGGGTCGTGTAGCGGCCCATCTGCGGAGGCAGGTCGGAGAGCAGCGTGTGGCCCGCCTCGATCAGCACCATCCGCACGTCGGCCAACTGCAACGGCCGGTAGAACGGCACGACGGAGCGGAACAGGTCGACCAACTCGCCGGCGCACTCGCAGCCGGTATAGCCGCCGCCGACGACCGCGAAGGTCAACAGCCGCTCGCGCTCGGGCCCGGCAGGGGTGACGACGGCCTGTTCGAGCGCCGCGACGATCCGGTTACGCAGCGTCTCGGCATCCTCGAGCGTCTTGAGCGCAAGCGTGTACTCCTCGACGCCGGGGATGCCGAAGGTCGAGGTGACGCTGCCCAGCGCCAAGACGAGCTGATCGAAGGACAGCGTGGTGAGCCCGCCGGTGATGACGTGCCGTGCCGCGACTTCGCGCGCCGCGAGGTCGATGCGGGTGATCTCGCCCAGCACGAAGGTCGTGCGCCGCAGCTGCGCGCGCACCGGGGTGGCGATGTGGCGCGGCTCGAGGCCGCCCGAGCTGACCTCAGGCAGCATCGGCGTGAAGACGGTGAAGTTCTCGTGGCTGACCAGCGCCAGTTCCGCCTCGTCGGCGCGCAGCCGCCGTTCCAGCCGCCGCGCGACCGCGATACCGGCGAAGCCTCCGCCCAAGATGACGATCCGCGTACTCATTCCGAAAGCTCCGTCGCCGTGACGATGGCCGCCGCCAAGGCGAGCTTGTGATCCTGGTTCCATGGCGGCCCGACTGCCCGGCGCAGCTGCAGAAAGTGCGCCTCGAAGTCGTCGACGTGCAACGCCCGGCCCGCCGATCCTAACACGACCTTCGCGTCGTACCAATGGATGGGCCAACCGCGCGCCTGGGCGGCGGCAGCGAGAGCGTTGCGGTACATCACCCAGTCGGCGACGTTTCGCGCGCGGTAGTCCGTGATGCGCTCGGCGATCGTGGCCGGAAGCGGCGGACGACGGCGCAGGGCGATGCCGAGGATGTGTGGCACCGCCATCGCCACCGCGTCGAGCGCACGGACCGCATGCTGCTCCGCCGAAGCGCGCACCCGCTCGACCAGGGCCACGGCCTCGTCCATCGGGAGCAACTGGCCTTCATGGTGATGCGGAAGAGCCGGCAGGCTCTCGTCCACCAGCTCGACGCGGCGGCGGTCGAGGAGCGTCCCATCGCGCGCCACGGTCACCAACACCGCCCAGCCGCCGTGATCCGAGACCCCGATGATGCCGCCCTTCTTCGACACGATCACGGTTCCGGCGCGTCGGCGAGCAGGGCGGTAATCCGGGTGCGAAACCAATCGCCGGTCGCGGTCGCCTCGGCTGCGACCAGCCGCTCAGGCGCTGGACGCACACGCGCGATGTCCCAGCGCTCGTCGGTCCGGGCGCCGAAGTAGCCGTCCGCCAACGCCGCTTCGGCGTGCGTCCGGATCGCCGCCGGTGGGATCGCGTAGGCGAGCGCCAACGTCGCCGCGAGGCGGCACAAGCCTTCGAGCTGCTCCGGGGTGACCGGCGCGGCGCCGAAGTCGTCGGGCTGCGCGTCCTGCATCGCCGCCACGGCCAAGCCGATCGACCAGCTGTTGCGCCCGCGCGTGTGCGCCGCATAGGGGAGTTCGGGCGCGAGCCGCACGTCGCGCATGTTCGCCCGCAAGTCGTGCGTGTGGTGGACGACCAGCTCGCGCGAGCCGGTCAGGCAGAAGTGATAGGCTGGAAAGACGGCCGCGTAGTCGCCGCCGGTCCAGTGCAACGAGATCGAGCGCAGCTCGCCGGGCGGCACCTGGGGCCGCCACTCACGGAGCGGGGCGGGTCGAGCGAGAATCACCGGGAGATGCACGACGACGAGCGGCTCCGCCAGCCGCGGCAGAACAACCAAGGGCGCGCCGCTAAGACCGTCGGTGGCGTGGCCGTCGGCCTGGCCGCGCTCGGGGCGAAGTTCTTCGCCCTCTTCAAGGGTGCGCTGCTCGCGCTCGCGTCGCTCAAGTGGCTGCTGTTCGTGCCCAAGCTGCTGGCCTTCGGCTCGATCTTCCTCTCGATCTGGGTCTACGCGCTCCTGTTCGGGGGCTTGAAGATCGCGATCGTCTTCGTCGCGATGATCTTCGTCCACGAGATGGGCCACTATCTGACCTGGCGGAACTTCGGTGTCCAGGCGCGCTGGCCGATGTTCATCCCGGGGCTGGGCGCGTTCACTGCCGCGCCGGGCGGGACGCCGGCGCAGAACGTCGCGGCCGCGATCGCGGGACCGATCTTCGGGATCGGGGCGGCGGCGGTCTGCTGGGGCTACGGGGTCGAGCGCGGCGACCCGTTCTGGATCGCTTGCGCGTACATCGGCTTCTTCCTCAACTTCTTCAACCTGATCCCGCTGCCGCCGTTCGACGGCGGGGCGATCGCCGGCGCGATCGACGCGCGGCTGTGGTACCTGGGCATCCCGCTCTTCGCGGCCTGGATGCTGCTCTTCGCGCGCAGCCCGTTCAGCTTGATCTTCTTGCTGTTCATCGCCTTCGCGGCCTGGCCGCGGCTGCGCGCGCTCTGGCACGGGCAGATCGATCCTCGCGCCTCGGGGTTGACGCCGCGTCAACGGATCGCCACTGGCCTCGGCTACTTCGGCGTCGCGCTCCTCGCCCTCGCCGGCGCCTCGGCGACGATCCACCGATGAGCGACGACGAACGCGCGCCCGACTTCGCGATGCAGCGCGCGGTCGAGATCCTGGCCCAGGTCTACGAGCGCAACCGCGCGCGGCAAAATGTCCCACCGGCCCCGCTCGACCGTCCGGTCGTGCTGACCAGCGACCGGCTCGTCTTCACGCTTGGGACGACGACCCGCACCGACGTCGAGCGTGAGTACGGCGTCGCCTTCTCGTATCCGATGCGCGGCTGGCACAGCTATGCGGCGCGCGAGGACGGCGCACGCCGCTTCCTGAGCCTCTTCTACTCCGACGGGACGCTGATCGCGCTCGAGTACTACGTGCCGAAGGCCGACCGTGCGCCGGGCCTCGCCGCGCGCGATTACGGTTCGCTGCGGCTCTCGCCGGGAGACGTCGCGCTGGGCGCGTCGCTCGCCGGGCTCGACGCGCGCTACACGCCGGCCGTCGGCGGCCCGGCGCCGGTGGTCTACGCCGAGGCGTACGAGGCGCGTTTCCCCGGCGGCGTCGCCTACGTGATGGGCAACGCTGGGCGCATCGAGCGGCTCGGGCTCTACGCTGCGACGTAGCGCGCTCGCGCTCGCGCTGCTGGCGGGCGCGCTGGCCTTCACCGCCTGGCGGCCGCCGCCGACGCAAGGTCCGTTCGGGCGTGACTTCGAGGCGTACTACGCGGCCGGCGCGGTCTGGGATGCGGGCGGCGATCCGTGGTCGCGCGCGATCTGGCCAGTCGAGCGCACGATCCCGGGCGTCGCGGCCGGACGCGACGAGCTGTTGCCCTACGTCGGACCGGCAGCGGCGCTGCCGCTCTTCGGCGCGCTCGCGCACCTGCCGTTCGAGTTCGCCGTGCGGCTGTGGACCGTGCTGCTCGCCGTGGCGCTCGCCGCGCTCGTGCTCGCCGCGCAGGCGCTGGCCGGGACGCGCGACGTGCGCGTGCTGCTGGCCGCGTTCGCGCTCGCGCTCTTCGCCGGGCCGACGACCAGCGACCTCGGGCTCGGACAAGCCGCCCTGCTCTCGGCCGGCGGGATCGCCGTAGCGCTGCTCGCCTACGAGCGCCGCGCGCTCGTCCCGGCGGCGCTGGCGACACTGATCGCCGCCGTGCAGCCGAACCTCGCGCTGGTGCTCGCCGCGCGGCTGCGCGACGCGCGCGCGCTCGGCGCCGCCGCGCTCGGGTTCGCCGCCTTCGCCGGGCTGACGCTGCTGGCGGCGCCCGACGTCGCGACGTACCTGCGGCGACTCGCCGCGCACGGCGCCGCCGAACGCTTCGTCGCAATCCAGTACACGCCGGCCGCGATCGCCTGGGACGCCGGCGCGACGGCAACAGCGGCCGGCGCGGTCGGCCTCGCTTGCGTGGTCGCGGCGCTCGCCGCGGTCGTGTTCGTCACCGTGCGCGCGCGGCTGCGCCCGCTCGACGGCACGCTGGTCGCGCTCGCCGCGCTGCCGCTCGCGGTGCCTTTCTTCCACGAGCACGACTTCGTCGTCGAGTTGCTCCCGGTGGTGATCCTCGGCGTGCGCGCGCGCGGCGCCGCACGCGTCTGGGCCGGCGTCGCCGCCGCGCTCGTCCTCACCGACGCGTTCGGCCTGGCGCAGCGGCCCGGCGCGCAGGCCGCGATCATCGCCCAAGGATTCGCCGTCGCGGCCGCCTTCGTCGCCCTCGGTTCAGGCCCCATGCGACGAGTCGACCTCGCGCCGTTCGCGGCGCTGGCGCTGCTCGCGCTCGTCGCAGTACCGCTCGCGCAGCGCGCGCCCGCACCGGTCTGGCCCGACGCACTCGGTCCCGCCTACCGCGCACCCGCGAACGCCGACGCGAGCGCCGTCTGGGCCGACGAGCAACGCGCCGCGGGGCTAACGGCGCAGCAGCCCACCTGGAGCGCGCTGCGCGCCTTCCCGCTCCTGGGCTGCCTCGCGCTCGGCACCGCCCTCACCCTCGCCGCCCGCGAGCACGAACCGGCTTAGATGTCGACGTTCATGAAGTCGTCGAACGGGGTGACTTGGTTGGGGTGGAAGCCGGTGAGGTCGGTGTTGTAGGCGTAGATGTCCTCGTTGATCCACATGATGGCGTCGGGGACGTCGGTGTAGAGGTGCTGCTGCACGATGTCGTCGTACGGCTGGCGTGCCTTGACGGAGTAGAGCGCCTGGAAGTGCGCCATCGCGACGTCGACCTGCGGGTTGCAGTAGCGCGGGTCGTTCTGACCGTTGGGTGGGAACGACGTGCAGGCGAACAGGTTCTTCAGGTCGCCGATCACGTCGCCGCCCCACTGGAAGATGATGATGTCCCACTTCCCGCCCAGGACGATGCCGCCGCTGGCGTAGGGCGCGAAGAGCAGCGCGGCCGGATAGTGCTGCACGCTGATACCGACCCCGATCTTCTGCCAGTTGGCGCGGATCAGCTCGATGATCGTGTCGTTGTCCGGCGTCCCGCTCGAGGTGGCGAAGTCGAACACGAGCTTGTGGCCGCCCTTGGCGCGGATCCCGTCAGGGCCGCGGCTCCAGCCGGCCTGGTCGAGCAGCGCGTTGGCGCGGGCGAGATCGAACGGCACGGTCGGGATGTGCGGGTCGAAGGCGGGGTTCTTGGGCGAGATCGGCGTTTCCTGAATGATCCCGAGCCCATGGCGCACCTTCTCGATGAGCTGGCGGCGGTCGATGGCGAAGCGCAACGCCTGCCGCACGCGCGGATCGCTCACTCCGGGATGCTGATTCTGGAAGTCCATGTGGCTGAAGAAGTAGCTCGGCTGCCGCAGCGCCGTCACACCCGGGATCGCGCGGACGCGGTCGTAGTACGCCGCCGCGACCGGCGTCCATAGGTCGATCTCGTGCGTCTGCAGCTGCGTCGTGACGGTGTTCCGATCGGGGATGATCTTGAAGACGATCCGCTCCAGCTTCGGCTGCCCACGGAAGTAGAGCGGATTCGGGACCAACTCGACCGAGTCGGCGCGCTTCCAGCTCGCGTACTTGAACGGTCCGATCCCGACCGGCAGCGCGTTGTAGGGCGCATTGTTGATGTTCGGCAGCGTGGCGAGCAGGTGCTTGGGCAGGACGCACGGGTTGGCGCCCGCCGATCCGAAGAAGTTCGGGACGTAGGCCGCGTACGGCTTGCGCAGATGGTAGATGACGGTGTACTTGTCGGGCTCGTCGATCTTCGTGATCAGGTCCCAGCCGTCGCGACTGACCTCGTTGTTGGCCGGGTTGAGGACGGTCTTGGTCGAGAACACGACGTCATCGGCGTCGAACGGCGCACCGTCGGACCACTTCACCCCGTGCCGCAGGTGCCAGGTGATCGTCTTCCCGTCCGCGCTGATCCCGCCGTTCTGCTGCGTCGGGACGACCGTCACGAGTTCGGGGATCGGGCGATTGTCGTGGTCGTACTTGACGAGCCAGGCCATCGTCAGCGAAGACATGTAACTCACGACCGTCTGCTGTACGAGGTGCGGATTGAGGCCGGCGATGTCTTCCGCGGTCGCGTAGCGCAGTTGGTGCGGGATCGTCCACGGATGGCGCCCGCCCGCGTCGGTCGTCGCCGCGACGGACGACGAGCTCTGCGAAGGACCGGCGGGCGCGCAGCCGGCGAACGACGTGACGATCAGGACCGTAGCCAACCAGCGTTTCACCGGTGCTCTCCTTTAGATGTCGGCGTCGACGAGGTCGTCGAACGCCGAGACGTTGTTGGGATGAAAGCCGCGCAGGTCGTCGTTATAGGCGAAGACGTCCTCGCGGGCCAGCGTCACGATCGTCGGCACGTCTCCTACGATCCGCTCCTGGATCGTCCGCGCGTCGGCCTGCCGCTGTGCTTCGTCGTAGCTGCGGCCAAACCGCTCCATCGCGCGATCCGCGGTGGGATCGCACCAGCGCATGACGTTCTGCCCCGCCGGCGGGACGCGGTTGCAGGCGTACAGGTTGCTCACGTCGCCGTTGGGCCCGGTGAACCACGAGAAGTAGCCGACGTCGAAGTGTCCGCCGTAGAGGATGCCGCCGGCCTGCGCGGGCGCGAAGAACAGCGGCGAGGTATAGCGCTTGACGTCGAGCGCAACGCCGACCGCGCTCCACCACGTGCGCAGCAACTCGACCGCGGCGTCGTTGTCGGCGTTGCCCGCGCCGAGCGCGAGCGTCAGCTCGAGGCGCTCCCCCGCCCGCACGCGGACGCCGTCCGGCCCGCGCCGCCAGCCGGCGGCGTCGAGCAGTCGGTTCGCGGCCGCCGGATCGTACGGCACGCGCGGCAGCTCGACGTGGTACGGATGGCCCGGCCCGAACAGGCCCTCTTGCAGGATCCCCACGCCGTGCCGGATCTTCGCCAGCAGCGTGGCACGGTCGGTCGCCAAGCGCAGCGCGCGCCGGACGCGCACGTCGCGCAGCGGGCCGTGCTCGACCTCGAAGTCCAGGTGCTCGAACCCGTAGGAAGGCCGCCGCAGGACGGCGATCCCCGGCAGCGCGCGCACCCGGTCGTAGTAGGCCGACGGGACAGGGAGCCAGAGGTCGATCTCGTGCGTGGTCAGGCGGGTCAGCACCGTGTCGCGGTTGGGGACGATCTCGAACACGATCCGCTGCAGCTTCGGCTTGCGGCCGAAATAGAGCGGATCGGGGACCAGCTCGACCCGGTCGCCGCGTTGCCAGACGGCGTACTTGAAGGGTCCGATCCCGACCGGCAGCGCGTTGTAGGGCGCGTCGTTGATCGATGGCAGCGTGCTCAGCAGGTGCTCGGGTAAGAGGCACGGGTTCGCGCCGGCCGAGCTGAAGAAGTTGACCGGGAACCCCGAGTCGGGATGGCGCAGCCGAACGACGACGGTGAACGGATCGGGCGCGGCGATCTGCTCGATCAGGTCGAAGCCGACGTGGGTCCCTTCGTTGTTGGCCGGGTTCAACACGGCGTGGGCGGTGAAGACGACGTCGGCCGCGGTGAACGGCACGCCGTCCGACCAGTGCGCGTCGTGCCGCAGCCGATAGGTGAACGTACGGCCGTCGGCCGAGATGCCGCCGTTCGCCCGCGACGGAACGGCCAGCGCCAGCTCGGGGACGGGCACGTTGTGCGCGTCGTAACGCAGCAGCCACGCCATCGTCAGCGAGCTGAGATACGAGAGCGTCAACTGCTGGTTGAGGTGGGGATTGAGACCGACGACGTCCTCGCCGGTCGCATAGCGCAGCACGTGCGGGAGCGTCCACGGGTGGCGCGCGCCGATGTCGGCCGGCTGCGCGTGCGAGATCGTGCCGGCTGTCAGGACCGTGGCAAACGCCAGCGCCGGCGTCAACCCGCGCACGTCAGTAGTGGTAGTTCTCGACGTCCCAGAAGGGCACCGTGATCACCGGCGTCGGCGTGAAGCCCTGCAGCGCGTCGGTGTAGGCCTCGAGGTCCTTGCGGAACCACAGGATGATCGACGGGTCATCCTGCGCGAACGCTTCCTGGACGATGCGGTAGTCGGCGATGCGCTTCTTCTCGTCGACGGTGAGGTTTGCGGCCTCCATCGCCTTCGTCGCGACCGGGTTGTTCCAGAAGAGCGCGTTCTGGCCGTGCGGCGCGAAGTTGTGGCCGGAGTAGATCGCCGCGTTGTCGATGTCGGCCGCGCCGATCCAGGCGAAGAACGCCACATCGTACTTACCGCCCTGCAAAATCCCGTTCGCGGTATTGTCGAAGAACAGCGGGGTCGGGTAGTTCTTGACCTCCGCATCCGCGCCGACCGCGTGCCAATACGCCTGGACCTGCGTCTGAATCGCCTTGCCTTGGTCGGACTCGGTCTGCGTCGAGATCTGGAAGGTCAGCCGCTTCCCGTTCTTCACTCGGATCCCGCCCGGCCCGACGTGCCACCCGTCGCCATCGAGCAGCGCTCGGGCTTTAGCCGGATCGTACGGATAGGTCACCACGTGCGGGTCCTGCGCGTCCGGATAGAGGGTCGGATCGAGGAAGGTCGCGCTGAGCTCGCCCAGGTTGTGCCGGATCTTGTCGAGCAGCGTCGGGCGGTCGATCGCGTAGGTCAACGCGCGTCGCACCAGCACGTCGGCGAAGAGCGGGCGGTGCTCGTTGAAGTCGATGTGGTCGAAGATGTAGACGACCGGCGCGACGACGTGCACGCCCACCGTCTGCTGCAGCTCCGATTCCGAGGCCGGCTGCAGGTTCCAGGCCAGATCGACCTCGTGCGTCTGCACCTGCGTGGCGAGCGTGTTCTGGTCGGGGATGATCTTGTAGATCACCTGCCCGATGTGCGGCTTGCCGAGGTAGTAGTTCGGGTTCGCCTGCATGCGCACGGCGTTGCCGCGCTCCCACGACAGGAAGGTGTACGGGCCGCTGGTGACGGTCGGCGCCGCGTTGTAGGGCGCCGTGTTGAAGCTGCCTTTGGCGTCGTTGTACTTGGCCAGGACGTGCTCGGGCAGGATCGGGCCGTTGCCGTTGAGGCTCCAGAGCTGTTGCAGATACGGCGCGTAGACCTGCTTCATGTGCACCACGGCGACCAGCGGGTCGCTGCAGTCGACGTCCTTGATGTCCTTCCACCCGTCGGTCGTGACCACGTTGTTCTTCGGGTTCATCATCACTTGCCAGGTGAAGCGCAGGTCGCGGCAGGTCAGCGGCTGACCGTCGGTCCACTTCATGTTCGGGCGCAGCTTGTAGCGGATCGTCAAGCCGTCGCGGGCGACATCGCCGTTGGCGATCGTCGGGATCTCGCGCACGGCGTCGGCGACCGGGTGGCTGTGGTTGTCGTAGACCACGGTGTACGAGTACATGAAGGCCGAAAGCTCGAGCACGGGGACGGCCGAGGCCAGCGCCGGGTTGAGGTTGCGCGGGTCGGCGGCGGTCGAGATCGTCAGCTGATCCAGGTGGGCCGCACTGGGCCCGATCGCCGTACCCTCCCCAACCTTCGTGCAGCCGGTGAGCGCCAGTGCGACGAGCGCGGCTGTCGCGAACAGGCGGCGCATCAGCGCATCGTCTCCGGATCGATCCCTTGGGCGAGGCAGAAGTCCACGAACGCCTGCGGCGCGATCTCCGACGGCTTGATCTCGCTGCGGCCGCCCCAGAAGACGTTGGTGTACGCGAAGTCGATCCCCGCCTCGCGCAGGTGCTCGTCGATCGCCGCCTTGTGTGCCAGGACCGTCTCCTTCTCGGTGCCGTGTGCGACGCCCATGACGTTGACGCCGCGAAACTCGGGGCCGCCCTCGCGCCAGTAGGCGTGGGTCATGATGTAGTGCCGGCCGATCTCGCGCCCGGCGTCGATCTCGCGACCGGCGGGGACCTTCCAGTGAAAGAGCGCGTTGTAGCGCGTCACGCTCGCGCCGCCGGCGGCGGCGTTCGGCTTGACGTGCTCGAGGAAGGTCGAGAAGCGCCCGATCACGCGTTTGGCGTCGAGCGCGGCGCCGACGCGCGCGAACTCTTCGAGCGAGACGCCGGCCTCGGCCGCGCGCGCGCGCCAGGGGTCGGGCCCGATCTCCTCGGGCGCGAACTCGCGCTTGATCGCGCTCAGCACGCGCCACTCGCGTTCGTCGAGCGCGACGATCCCGGTGTCGGTGACCTCCGCCAGGACCTCGGCGCGCGCGCCGGGCGTCAGCCCGCGCCGGCGGACGTGTCCGACTCCCAACGCGAAGAGCCGCTTGGCGGGCATCAGCCGGTAGGCCTCGGCGCCGATGCGCTCGGCCAGGAAGCGCGCGTACTTCGCGATGTCGTACCCCTGCGGGACCTTGAGCGTCGTCCAGAGCCGATAGTTCGAGCCCGCGGTCGCCGCGTCGGTGGTGCGGATCACGACGTGCCCCGAGAACGGGTCGACTCGGAAGAGCCAGTCGAAGGCCTCGTTCAGCCGCTCCGGCGGGACCTGCCAGGCGCACAGGCTCCCGGCGGCCAGGTTCGTCGCCATCAGCGTCTGGCGGACGCGGCGGATCGTCCCCGCGCGCAACATCGCCACGATCCGTTCGAGGACCGTGGCGAGCGGGACGCCGCTGCGTTCGGCGATCTGACCGAACGGGTCGAGCTGGAAACCCGCGAGGCGGTCCTCCCCGATCGCGAGGATCGCCGCGTTGGTCGGGTCGTCGATCCAGACGGGGACCGTGGGGTGCATACCGCGGGGGTTCTCACCCAGCCGCGTTCGTGCCCTCCGCGTAGAGCAAGGCCTGCTCCGATTGCCGCACCGCGTAGACTGCCGAGACCTCGTCGGTCAGCGCCTGGGTCAGCCCGACCTGGGCGTTGAGCAGCAGCGGCAGGGTGGTCACCCCGGCCTTGTACTGCGCCTGGGTCGAGCGCAGGACGTCCTGCGCCTTGGCCAGCTCGGCGTTGGTCTGCGAGAGCGCCGCGTAGGAGGAGACCAAGTTCACCAGCGCCGTCTGGACGCCGAGCTGGATCGACTCCTGTTCGGCGACGAGCTGCGCTACCGCGTTGTCGAGCTGGCCTTGAGCCTGCTCCGTCGCCGCGCGAGTCGCGCCGCGGTCGTAGATCGGGATCGCCAGGGCGACGCCGATCGAGCCGGAGTTGCGATACGTCCCGCCGGCCGGATCGGTCGACTCGATGTTGTACGCGCCGTTGGCGGTCAGATTCGGCCACAGGCCGAGTTTGGCGGCCCGCAGATTCCACTGGTACGACAGGACGGTCTGCTGCGCCGAGGTGAGGTCGGGGCGCAGCGCGTTGGCGCGCGCGTACGCCTGGTCGTACGAGGGCGTCGGGAAGGCCGGGGTGAGCACGATCGTCCCCGAGGTCGCGCTCAGGGCCGGGACGTCGTCCTTCGGCTGCGCGTTGACCGCGGCATCGATGCCCAGCGTGTTCGCGAAGGTCGCCAGCGCGACGAGTTCGGTGGCCTGCTGCTTGATCACCGCGACGCGTGCCTGCTCGGTGGGAAGCTGCGCGGTCGAGAGATCGGCGGCGGCTTCGGTTCCGGCTTGGATCTGCGCGGCGACGAGGTTCTCTTGCACCTGGTCGAGCGCGACCGTCGCGACGTCGACCTGCAGTTGCCGCTGCGCGGTCAAGACGTTGTAGTAGGTGTTGGCGACGTTGTACGCGATCGTCTGCAGCTCGCGCTGATAGGTCGCGATCGTCGCGCTCTGGGTGGCGCGCGCCGAGCGAATCTCAGCCGCAACCTTGCCGCCGTCGTAAATCAGCTGTTGCAGCTGGAACGACAGCCCGTTGTCGGTGTACCACGGCGGGAAGACGCGATTGTTGCCGGCACCCGTGCCGGTGCCGGTGGTGGTGGTGTTGCTCGTACCCGCTTGCGAGTGGTCGCGGCTGCTCGTCCCCGTCGCGGTGAGTGAGGGGAAGATCGCGCTCTGCGCCAGCGCGACCGGCGCGGTCTCGATCGCGACCTGGGCGCGCGCTTCGGCCAGCAGCGGGGAACGCGCGTAGGCGATCAGGATCGCCTGTTGCAGCGTGATGATCTGCGGGATCCCGTGCTCGACGTGCGGCGGTGAGGCCGGTGCAGGGGTGCCGTAGGCCGGGAACGGCAGCGGCGACTCCTGGTCGGCCGGCGGCAGCGTCGGCACGCCGTTGGGCGAGATCGGGACGTACGACGGGGCCGGCAACGGCCCCGGCGTCGAGGTCACCTCGACCGCCGAGGGAGTGGCGGTCATCAGCGGGAGGGGCGAGGGTGAGGGCGCCGGCTGGCGCGCGTGCGCGGCGGCGGCGCGGGGCAGGCCGGCGGCGAGCACGACGGCAGCGAGCGCGCCGAGAGCGACCAGGCGCGCCGATGAACGAAACCCCATCTATTGCGCCCCGCCGCCCGGACCGGCGCCCGGTCCACCGATCGCCACGACGCTCTGGTCGCGCAGCGTGTCGGGACGAGTCGTGATCACGATCGTCCCCGGCACGATCTGAGGACTCCGGACTTCGGCCAGCGTGTCGGTCTCCAGACCGACCACGACCGGCACCTGTTTCGCCTGCTTGAGTATCATCGCGGCTCCCTGCGGTGCGCCCGCCGTTCCACCCTTCCCATTGGGAACGGCCCCCTTGCTCATACCCGGTGAAGCTGGCATTTCGACCGCGGCGAAGACGTTCGCGCCGCTCTCGGTGGAGAAGACGGCCGCGCGCGGGACGACGATCGCCCCGCGGTGGTAGGCGGTGCGCACGTTGACGGCGACCAACATCCCGCCGCGCAGGAAGTCGTTGGGATTGTCGACGCGCAAGCGTGCCCGGTAGGAGAGCGTCCCCGCCGTCGGCGTTGCGTTGACGTCGAAGACGATGCCGCGGTAGGTCCGCGCGCCCAGGCTCGTGGTGGTGAAGGTCACCGGGGTCCCGGTCCGGACGTAGCCCAAGTCCTCGTCGGGGACGTTGACGTTCACGTAGACGGTGTCGACCTGCGAAACTTGGAGCACCGGCTGGTTCGGACTGGCGAAGGAGCCGGGGTCGAGCAGCCGCTGCGTGACGACGGCGTCGAACGGGGCGACGATGCTGGTCTGGCCGATCTCGGTCTGGAGCAGCGTGACCTCGGCGCGGGCCGCGGCCAGCGCACCGCGGTTCTGCGCGATCTGCTGGAGCTGGATCGGCGCCGCGTTCACGCCCTGCTGCTGCGCGGCGCGCAACGCGACGACGGCCTGGCGTTCGGTCTCGCGGGCGGTGTTGAGCCCCTGCTGTGCCTGCACCCAGGCCGCCACGGCCTGATCGTAGGCGGTCTGCGCGACGTAGCCTTGCGGGAGCAGTGCCTTGTCGGCGACGTAGGTCGAGTTCGCGCTGCGGTACGCGGCCTCGGCCGTCGAGACGGCGTTGCGCGCCGAGGCCAACTGTTGCTGGGCGGTCACGATCGTCGAGGAGCCCTGCGCCGCGGTGACGGGATACTGCAGCGTCGATGAGCTGAGCGCCGCGGAGCCCTGTTGGGCCAGCGCCACCTGCTGCGCCAGCGTGGCGCGCAGCGCGGAGTCGTCGATCTTGGCCAGCAGCTGGCCGCGCCGGACGTGCTGACCCTCGTTGACGTAGACCGCGACGAGGTTCCCCGACTGCGGCGAGCTGAGGGTCGATTGCTGGAGCGGCGCGATCTGTCCGTCCAGGCTCACGTAGGTCGCGATATCGCTGCGCTGTGCCCGCGCGACGTCGACGGCGACCGGCGGCGGCCCCTGATTCGGCGGGGCGCCCCGCGAACCGCAGGCCGATAGTGCCGTGGCAAGACACGCGGCAGCGAGTGCCGTGCGCCGACTCCGTCTCATGGTGCTCCTTCTTCGCAGTACGGCGAATCCGGCGTCAGGCGGGAATCGCCAGCCGCCCGGCTCGTCGTCCGACCGGTACTACGGCTGGAACGTGAAAATGATTCGCCCGGTTGCCGGTCGTATGGTGCCCGCGGGATGCCGGGGAAAATCGAGGTCGGGAGGTCCTACCAAAGCCAGACACGCGTCGAGGAGTGGATGACGGCCGAGAAGGCCGGAAATGCCGGTGTAGCCGTCCTCTCGACGCCGATGCTCCTCCAGTTGGTGGAGGAGGCCGCGATGCAGTGCATCGCGCCGGTGCTCGGCCCCGACGAAGTCACCCTGGGCACGCACGTCGATCTGGCCCACCTCGCGGCGACGCCGGTCGGGCTGATCGTGCGCACCGAGGTCGAGGTCCTCAAGGTCGACGGCCGCCGGGTCGAGTTCGCCTTCACCGCCTTCGACGAGCGCGAGAAGATCGGCGAGGGGACCCACGAGCGCTACGTCACCTCCCGGGACAAATTCCGGGAGCGGCTCGACGAGAAGCTCGGCTGACCCACCCGGCCGGGCGGCGGAACCCCCACCGCCTCTCCTGACGTTCGGAGGCTGAGATTGAGGGGCGATAGCCGTGGGTATCCGTCGGATATCTGTGCCCGAGCAACCGGCGGCTCCGCCGCCCCGCTCCGTTCCCCCGGCACTCTTCCATATCAGCATCACCATCCAGCTTGGGAGAAATATCTTCAGTGAAACGACTGAGCACCGGACTTCTGGCAGCGATCGTCGCGGTCGGTCTTGGTACGACGTCGGCTTCGGCTGGGCAATCTGCAGCGCAAGGCAACACCCGCCACTTCGCGCCCAAGCAGATCGCCCAGACGGACCAGACGCCGCCCGCCGACTTCGGCACGCCGCCTTCGGGTGAGATCCCGATCCTCTTCAACGACCGGCACGTCTACACCAAACCGGACGTGTTGCGCCAGAATCGCGTTCTGGCCGCGCTCGTGCGCGGGAACACCATCCTCATTCCGCTCCGCTCGATGTTCGAGCAGATGGGCGCGACGGTCTCGTACGACCCCGCGTCCCGCACGGCCGACGTTTCGAAGCCGGGTTCCGACGTCAAGGTGACGGTCGGCCAGGCCGAGGTCGTCATCAACGGCGAGAGCCGGCCGCTCGACGTCCCGCCGGAGATCTACCACGGCGCCATCCTGGTTCCGGTCCGCGTCATCTCCGAGGGGATGGGCGCGTACGTCCAGTGGGTGCCCGACCGCCGGATCGTCGTGGTCCGCTACGTCGCGGCCCCGCCGCCGCCGCCCCCGCCGCCGCCGACCCCGGTCCCGACGCCGGTTCCGACACCGATGGCGACCCCGGTCCCGACGCCGGTTCCGACCCCCGTTCCGACGCCGAAGCCCCGCTACTACGAGAAGTTCGTCGCTGGGGACTACATCTTCGAGCCGACCGTCTACAACGAGTTCTCGCCCGGCAACAAGAACATGGGCCCCTCGTTCGCCGGTCGCGGAGCGATCGAGTTCCCGGCCTTCAACATCCCGTGGATGCTCGAAGTCAGTGCCGAGCAGTTCTCGTACCTGCACGTCGGTG
Organism: Vulcanimicrobiaceae bacterium; assembly: GCA_050010375.1. Taxonomy (GTDB): domain Bacteria; phylum Vulcanimicrobiota; class Vulcanimicrobiia; order Vulcanimicrobiales; family Vulcanimicrobiaceae; genus Vulcanimicrobium. Next base: position 17,278 of record JBEKLD010000006.1, on the reverse strand, counting down.
ACTTCGACACGAGCGCTCCGCGCAACGCACCCTGCGTCGCCGGCGCCCCGTGGAACGGCAACCGCGGCTGCGTAACCACCATCGGCCCCGGTACCGGCAGCGTCTACGTCCCGTCGTTCACCGCTCAAGACCGCGATCTCGACGTCCGCCTGGGGATCCAGGTCGCGTCGCCGCGGATCTACTTGGGCCTGGGCTACCTGTGGCGTACCGACAGCTACGGCTACCCGGAGCAGACCGGCGTCGGCTTCGGCGTCGAGAAGCTCCCCGACCTCGACCACACGCTCTCGCTGTTCGGCAGCTACTGGTACTACCCGAGCATCCAGGGCAACTTCACCGACCCGACCTCGGGGATCGGTTACGCGCTCCAGTACCGCGACTCGAAGTACCAGATCGGTGCTGCGCTGAGCGTCCCGTTCTTCAGCAATGCCGGCGTCTTCATCGAAGGCGGCTTCATGGGCGACCGCGGCTACGCGAAGCAGTTCGCGCCCGACGGCTTCGTCCACGAAGGGTTCTTCGCCGGAGTCGGCATCCGGTTCTGACCAAAGCCCTGCGGCAGTAGGCCGCGCGACCCACCCCAGGACGATCCCGGTCGAGCTTCTCGGCCGGGATCGTCCCCATTCGCTGCACCTTTTGGCCAGCGTTCTTACAGGGGAGGAGGGCTACCCGGCCCGAACGAGCGCCTGATGGAGGCCCGCACGGCCATGTTGCCGTGCGGCTGAGCGGCTTTGGCCGCCCCGGCAAGAGGCCCCCTCGAAGCCGGTGCTGGGATCCCCCGGCGCCCGCAACGCCCTTCTCCACACATACACCTTAGCTAGGGAGAATTACGTGAAACGACTGAGCACCGGGCTTCTGGTCGCGCTCGTCGCGCTCGGAATCGGTACGACGTCGGTGCTGGCCCAAGGCACTGCGAAGGCGAAAGGCAACATCGGACCCTTCGCGCCCAAGCAGGTCGCCCAGGACCAGTCCGGCCTACCGCCCGCTGACTTCGGCACGCCGCCTTCCGGCGAGGTCCCGATCCTCTTCAACGATCGCCACGTCTACACCAAGCCCGATCGGCTGAAGGAGAACCGTGTCCTCGCTGCGCTGGTGCGCGGCAACATCATCCTCATCCCCCTGCGCTCGATGTTCGAGCAGATGGGCGCGACGGTCTCGTACGACCCGGCCTCGCGCACCGTCGATGTCTCGAAGCCGGGCTCCGACGTCAAGGTGACGGTCGGCCAGCCGGAGGTCGTGATCAACGGCGAGAGCCGGCCACTCGACGTCCCGCCCGAGATCTACAAAGGCTCGGTCGTCGTGCCGGTCCGCGTGATCTCCGAGGGGATGGGCGCGTACGTGCAATGGGTCCCGGATCGGCGCATCGTCGTCGTCCGGTACATCCCGCTGCCGGTCCCGACCCCGGTCCCGACGCCGGTTCCGACCCCGGTTCCGACGCCGGTCCCGACGCCGGTCCCGACGCCGGTTCCGACCCCCACACCATCACCGGTACCGAAGAACCCCTACGAGCACTTCGTCGTCGGCGACTACATCTTCTCGCCGAAGGTCTACAACGAGTTCTCGCCCGGCAACACCGGGAAGGGCGGTTCGTTCGACGCGCGAGCGGCAGCGGAGTTCCCGCTGTTCGGAATTCCGTGGATGGTCGAAGACGATTACCGGCAGTGGGCCTACCCCCACAATGCAGGCTTCGTGACCGTCATCGGTGACAACGGCTCGAGCTTCGTGCCGTCGTTCACCGCACGTGACACCGACAATGACGTGCGGCTCGGGATCAAGGTCGCCTCGCCGCGCATCTACATCGGCGTCGGCTACCTCTCGCGCGCGGAGAACTACGGGTATCCGCGCCAAAACGGCTTCGGCTTCGGTGCGGAGAAGCTGCCCGACCTCGATCAGCCGTTCTCGATCTACGGGAGCATCTGGTACTACCCGACCGTCTCGGGTCCGTTTACGTTCCCCGACGGGTCGACGGATTCGCTCCAGGTGAGTTTCCTGAAGTACCAAGTCGGCGGGACGTGGCTCCTCGGCGGCAGCGGGTTGTTCCTCGACGCGGGCTTCTTGGGCGATGCGATTCGCAACAAGCAGCTCATGCCGAGCAGCGCGGCTCACGCCGGCGGCTACGTCGGTTTCGGAATCAAGTTCTAGGCGCTCCGGCGCTTCGAACGAAAAGAGGCCCCCGGCTCGCGCCGGGGGCCTCTTCTTTATCGGCGGGGTTGGGGCGAGCTCGCCGGGGCGGCGACCGCCTGCGCGCCGAGTGCCTGCGCGCCGGCGGGGTCCGAGATCGCTGTCGCGCCCGCATCCTCGCGCTGCGCGTCGTCGACGACGTGGGCGTGCGGATAGGCGTGCCGCAACCACGCATAGGTCGCGTGGACGCGGCGCACGCCGTCGTCGGTGTGGATCTTCGCGTAGAAGTGCTCGAGCGCGAAGATCGTCGTCGGCAGCCAGCTGTCACACGGGTATTTGCGCTGCCAATCGTGGATCGCGTCCTCGGTCAAGGCGATCGCCCCCATCGTGCCGGGCGCCCGGGCCGGATCGACGTCGATCTTGAGGCCCTGGTCCTTGATCGTGTTCCGGATCCCCAAGATGCTCATCTTCAGCTTGCCGAAATACTCGTCGGCCGGCGCGACCTTGCAGGACGCCTTGGCGAGGTGACGGTGGAGCGGCGGCTTCGTCGTCGCTCCCGCCGGCAGCGTCGCAGTGGTCGCGACGGCGATAAGCGAAGCAGCCACGATCAGTCGTGTCATGCGACGTCCCTCATCGAGTCCCGTCCTCTCTGGAGCGAATGAACCGTGAACGCTCGTCCGATCGCCGTCGCAGCCGTTCAGCTGCGCGCGCACGACCGTGCTGATTTCACCGAGCGCTGGCCGGCACTCCTGGCACGGATCGCGACCGCCGCCGAAAACGGCGCGCGGTTGATCGTCGTCCCAGAAGGGACCGTCCCCGCTTACGTTATCGGCCCCGACCCCGTCGACCCGCAATTCCTCGAAGGAGCAGCCCAAGACGTGATCGCCGTCGCAGTACGCAGCGGCGCGACGATCGTGTACGGTAGCGCGCGGCCGGGCGCACACGGGCTTGCAAACTCCGCCTACGTCGTCACCGCCGACGGCATCGTGGGTTCGGCCGACAAGTGTTTCCTGTGGCACTTCGATCGTCGTTGGTTCGCGCCCGCCGACACACTGCGGCCGGTCGACACGCCGCTCGGTCGGCTGGGGGTCTTTATCTGCGCCGACGGGCGCATTCCGACGCTCGCGCCAGCGTTGGTCGCGGCCGGCGCGGAGATCCTCGTCGTGCCGACGGCCTGGGTCACCAGCGGCCGCGACCCGAGCGCGCTCGAGAACGTGCAAGCCGACCTGATGATCCCGGTGCGCGCGCGCGAGAACGGCGTCGCACTGGTCGCGGCGAACAAGGTCGGCGTCGAAGCGCGCAGCGTGCTCTACTGCGGAAAGAGCCAGATCGTCGCGGCCGACGGCTCCATCGTCGCACTCGCTTCACAAGACGACGAAACCACGCTGCACGCGACCGTCGCGATCGGTCCGTCGATCGCCCCACTCGGTCCCCAACCGCCGCCGATCACGCGCGGTCGTGGCCCGGCGTTGGCGGCGCGTCTGCGCATCGCGATCGCCGCGCACGCCGACCCCGCGCTGCACGCGCTCGCCGCACAAGCCGATGCGGACCTGGTGATCGATCCGCATGCGATCCCGACCAGCGCCGAGATCGCGACCGTCGACGACGAAGCGGTCCTCGATCCGCGCGCGCTGGTCGGCCCGCGGCTCGAGGGTGTGCGCCTGTTCGTCTGGCGCGCCTCGATCGACGCCGGCTGGACGCTGCGCTTTGCGCGTACGCGCGCGGCCGAGCTGCGCTGCTACGTCGTCGTGCTCGACACGCCGCGCCGGCGCGCGTTTGCGGTCGATCCCGACGGCGTGCCGATCTGCGGTACTGTCGGCGCCTTCGAGCTGGCCGCGTTCACCTTCGACCGGACGCGCACCGACGACTGGCAGGTCGCGCCCGGCACCGACGTGCGCGACGGTCTAACCCGCGTGCGCGACGCCAGTACGCCGTAGCCGCGTAAGCGCGGCGAGCCAGGCCAAGCCGAGTACGAAGACGCCGAGGCCGAGCGCGAGCGCCAGCGGATCGGGCGCGGAGGCGATCGCCAGCGCGGGATAGCTGCCCAGCGCGACCCGCAGCGTCACGCCGCCCAGCGCGAGCCGCCCACCCTGCGAGAGCGTGATGCCCAGTGGCCGTCCCGCATCGTCGGCGGCGGTCAGGATCACCGCCGGGCGGTTGGGGTCGCCGATGCGGTGCGGGAACGCGGCCAGATCGCGTGGGCTGAAATAGAGCGCGCGAAACGTGCGGTGGAGGGCCGGCGTCGAGAAGGCGTCGACCGGGACGGTCAGTGCGTCGGTGATGCGTTGGCGCGTGCCGAACTGCAGGACCGGCGAGAGGAACGCGGTCCCGGTCGGCTGCGTCACCGTCAGGTGCGCGCCGCGCGCGTCCCACGCCTCGACGTAGACTGCCGGACGCGGACTGAGGCTGATGACCGAATCGCCGAGCAGCCGGCGCGTCCCGGCGCCCAGCTCGATCGCGGGGCGTCCGCGCCGACGCAGCACGACCGAACCGGCGCCGCGCGCGAGCGCGTCGGCGTCGGTCGCCGCGAAGAACGCCGCCGCACCCAGCGCGGGGATCGGCGCGACGGTCCCCGGTGTGCCGGCGATCGTCGCCGTGTCCGGCCCGAGCAGGCCCGAGGCGAGCCCGGCCAGATCGACGACGATCGCGCCGGCCAGCGCGAGTACCAAGCGCCGACCGATCGGGCCGTCCGCTCCGCGCCACGCGCCGACGGAGTACCCCGTCATCAGGGCGAGCCCGAGGGCGAGCGCGAGCGCGTACTGCCAACTGTGATAGAACGCGGCACCCGGCGCGACGTCTTGCGCCAGGACGATGGCGATCGCGACGAGCCCGGCGACCAGCGCGGTGACGCGCCCGCTCACCGCGGCGCGGCGGCGGCCAACGCCGGCATGACCGCGGCCCGCATCTGTTCGAGCGTCAGCGCGCCGTCGATGCCGCGCACGACCGTCCCGTTGCGCCCGACGACGATCGTGGTCGGCAACCCGATCGCGGCGTACGTGCTGCCGTACTGCTCCGACTCGTCGACCAGGATCGGGAACGTCACGCCGCGCTCGCGTGCGAAGGCCGCCGCGACGCCGGCCGATTCACCTTGGTCGACGCCGAGCACGACGACTTTGCCGGCCTCTTCGCGCGCGAACCGCTCCAGCGCCGGCATCTCCTCACGGCAGGGCGTGCACCAGCTCGCCCAGAGATTCATCAGCACGACGCGGCCGCGGTAGTTCGCCAGCCCGTCGGTCCGGCCGTCGGTGCGCCGAACGGCGAACGACTGGGCCGGCGCGCCGGTCAGCATCCCCGGTCCGCCGCCGGCCGCTCCGCCGGCGTTCTCCGGGGTATCGTAGCAGCCGGCCAGCAGCAACAGCGAGACGAGAAAGAGCGGGGCCCGGCGCACGCGGAAAGCCTTCGGGATGAATGCGGACGCTCCGCCCGGCTGGCGTCCCCGCCCGCTGCGCGCCCAGGGGCTGCGCCTCGCCGCCTTCGAGGCCGGCGCCGAGGCCGGCTCACCGGTGCTGCTGCTCCACGGCCTGGGGCATTGGACGCAGGCGGCCTGGGACCGGTTGATCGTGCGGCTCGACCCGGCGCTGCGCTACCTCGCCTTCGACCTGCCCGGCAGCGGGGCGAGCGAGAAGGCCGACGCGCGGTACGACGCGGCGTTCTTCCGCGACGTCCTCGACGAGGTCGTCGCCCAGCTCGGCGTGCCGCGTCTCGCGCTGGTCGGGCACTCGCTGGGCGGCCAGGTGGCGGCCGACTACGCCGGCACGCACCCCGACCGGGTCGATCGGCTGGCCCTGGTGGCCCCGGCCGGCTTCGCCCATCCGCGGCGGCACGTGGCCCTCGCGCTAGCGGCACGGCTCGCGCGCCCGCTCTTCTTGCGGCCGCCGCGGCCGGGCCAGGTCGCCGCCACGCTACGCGGCAGCGTCCTCGACCCCAGCGTGCTCGACGCGGCGGTCGTGGCGCGCGCGCATGCCCTGGCCGACGAGCGCGCCTTCCGGGACGCCTTCGCGCGGGTCTACGCGGCCGGCTTACCCGCGCTCGTCTCGGCCAACCGGCGGCGCGCGACGCACGCGGTCTACGCGCGCTATCGCGGACCGGTGCTGTGCGCCTGGGGACGGGCGGACCGCTATCTCCCGATCGCCGCGCTGGCGGTCGTGCAGCGGGTCTATCCGCAGGCCAGCACGCTCGTCCTCGAGCACAGCGGGCATCTGCCGATGGTCGAAGAGCCTGACCCGCTGGCGGCCGTCCTGCGTGCCTTCCTTGCCTCGTGAATCACCAGTCGCCCATGCGCTCTTCGTCGACCTCGCCTTCGAAGACGATCGTACCGGGAGCCAAAATCGCCGAGACGACCGGGATGCCTCCCCAGCGCAACTCGCGGCGCAGCGCATCGTCGCCGGAGCGCGCGGTCAAGGCGGCGAGGCGGACCAGCACGTCGGGCGCGCACAGGACGCGGTCGGGACCGACGTTGTAGAGCCGGCGGAATCCGGCCAAGGCGTCCTCCAGCGCCGCAGCGTCGAAGCTCGCGCCGAGCGGGACGGTGCGGCGAACGCGTTCCAGGGCTCGCTCCTCATCCACCCGAAGCGCGCAGGCGATGTCGGCCCGGATCTTGGACGGACGCGCGCTCGCCGGCGAGCTGCGCGCGGAGATCGCGTTGCGCTCCGAGCGCTTGCGCGCGCGCGGCATCGCGCCGCGCCTGGTCGTCGCGATCGTCGGCGAGGACGCGGCGAGCCTGGCCTACGTGCGCAGCATCGAGCGCGCCGGCGCGAAGGTCGGCGTCGACGTCGCGGTCGACGCGCTGCCGCCGGGCGCCGACGCGGCGGCGTTGCGCGCGCGGCTGACGGCGCTGGGTGAGGATCCGCTGGTGCACGGGATCATCCTGCAACAGCCGCTCCCGGCGCACCTGGGGATTCGCAGCGTCGCCGAGGCGCTGCCGCCGAACAAGGACGTCGACGGCGCGAACCCGATCAACCTCGGGCGGCTCGCCTTCGCGGGCCACGCCGCGTTCGTCCCGGCGACGCCGCTGGCGGTGCTGTTGCTGCTCGAACGCTCGGCGCGCTGGCCGCTGCGCGGCGCGCGTTGCTGCGTCGTCGGCCGTTCGAACGTCGTCGGGCTGCCGCTCGCGCTGCTGCTGCTCGCGCGCGGCGGCACGGTGACGGTCACGCACCGCGGGACCGCAAACCTGGCGTGGCACGTCCGCGACGCCGAGGTCCTCATCGTCGCCGCCGGCGTCCCGAACCTCGTGCGTGCGGAGATGGTACATCCGGGCGCCACGGTGATCGACGTCGGCACCACGATGGTCGACGGCGCGCTCGTTGGCGACGTCGCCGCCGACGTCGCGGCGGTCGCCGGCGAGCTCACCCCGGTGCCGGGCGGCGTCGGCCCTGTGACCAACGTCGCGCTGCTCCGCAACGTCGTGCACGCTGCCGAGACGCTCTAGTTTTGCGAAAAGTGTTTGCCGAAGAGCTGTTCTTGGTGCGCGCGAAACTCACCGCCCGGCGCCTCTTCGCGCACGACCCGCTCTTGCGAGCGCTTGCGTTCGAGCAGTTGCCGCAGCTGCGGCAGTAGTCGGCGCAGGAAGCCGAGTTCGGCGGCCAGCCGCGCCGAGGCCGAGCCCAGCTCGAGCAGCCGCTGCTTGAGCGCGTCGGCGACCTGCAGCGCGTCGCCGACGACGTAGCTGGCGTCGATCGGATCGGCCGGCACTTCGACTTCGCCGGGGCGGCCGGAGAACGCGACCAGCAGGCGCACGTACTCCTTGAACTCGCCGCGCACGCGAAGCGTCAGATCGTTTGCGCGTGGGTCGAGCCCGTCGACTTGATCCTCGGCGACGCCCTCGACGTCCTCGTCGAGGAACTCGACCTCGGCGCGCAAGAACGGTTCGCGGCTGACGATGCGCGCGATGCGGAAGCGCCGCCGCCCGGTCGTGCTGATGTAGTAGCGCCCGGCCGGTAGCGGCGTCACCTCGGCGATCTCCGCCGTCGTGCCGACCTCGTGCGGCGTGACGTCCGGGTCGCCCGCTTCGCGACCTTCGCGAATCAGCACGACGCCGAACGCCTCGCCCGCGTCGAGGCATTCGGCGATCATCGTGCGGTAGCGCTCCTCGAAGACGTGGAGGTTCAACACCGCGCCGGGGAACAGCACGGTGTTGAGCGGGAAGAGCCGTATCTGTCCCGTCTCCGCCACGCGGGGCTCAGCCGCGGGTTACGCTTTTCGCAGCCTGAAGCCGTTTTTCGACGACGCTCCAGTCGACGTTGGCGAAGAACGACTCGATGTACTTGGGACGGTCGGCCGGCTTGTAATCGAGCAGCCACGCGTGCTCCCAGACGTCCATGACGAGGATCGGGATGAAGCCGGCGACGTTGCCGTCCTCGTGCAGCGTGATCCAGTGGTTGGTGACGCGCTGCGTACTGGGGTCGAGGTATGCGATCGCCCAGCCGACACCGCGCATGGCGCCGACCGCGGAGATGTCCTTCTTCCAGGTATCGAAGTCGCCGTAGACGCCGGCGAGCGCATTCTGCACTTCTGAGCTCGGCGAGCTGCCGGCGGTCTTGGTCATGTTCCCGAAGTAGTACTCGTGCAGGACCATGCCGTTGTACTCGAAGCCGAGCCGGCGGGTGATCTCGGCGAAGGACGGGTTCGAGGCGGCGGCCTTGCCGTCACCGATCAGTCCCGCGAGTTGCTCGTTGAGCAGGTTCGTGTTGTTGACATAGCCGGCATAGAGCCCGAAGTGGACCTCCAGTGTCTTGTCGGAGATCCCTTGGAGTCCGGAGAGGTCGAATTTCTTCGGCGTGTAGGATTGCTGGACGAGCGTTGCCACGGAAGCCTCCTGACGTGCGTATCGTGCGGGAGCGTTCGACGGATGGACCGACGCGTCCGGCAGGTTCCCGCTCGCGACGGGCGGCAAACATCGCCCATCGTGGGAGATCTGGCATACCTCGCGCGGCTCCACCGCGAGCCGCCGCCGCTGCTCTTGGAGCTGGAACAGCACGGATTGCGCGAGGGGATTCCGATCGTCGACCGGGCTGGCGGTCGCCTCCTCTCGGTGCTGGTCCACTGCATGCAGGCAAATCGCATCCTCGAGCTCGGCACGGCCTACGGGTACTCGACCCTGTGGATGGCCCTGGCGCTCCCCCCGGCCGGGCACATTTGGACGATCGATCCCGACATCGAGCGGACCGAGGTCGCGGCGGCCTACTTCCGCCGGGCCGGCGTCCAGGACCGGGTCGAGGTGATCAACCAGCCGGCGCTCGAGGTCCTGGATTGGTTCCCGCAACGTAACCTCGACATCGTCTTCATCGACGCGCTCAAGACCGAGTACGAGGACTATCTGAACGTGGTCGTCCCGATGCTCAAGCGCTCGGGGATCGTCGTCGTCGACAACCTGTTGTGGGGAGGCCAAGCGGCCGCGCGCCCCAGCGCCAAGGACGACGCCGACACGCGGGCGATCCGCGCCTTCAACCAGGCCTTCCTCGGTCACCCCCAGCTCGACGCAACGATCTTGCCGATCGGCGACGGAATCGGTATCGGTGCTCGCGTCGATTGAGGATTTCCGTGCCGCGATGCGACGCTTCCCGACCGGCGTGACGATCGTGACGACCGCCCACGAGGGACGCATCCACGGCTTCACGGTCAACGCGTTCGCGAGCGTCTCCGCCGAGCCGCCGATGGTGCTGATCTGCGTCAACCGGGGCGCGCGGGCGCACCCGCTGATCACCATCTCGCAGCGCTTCTGCGCCAACATCTTGGCCCTCGAACAGCGCACGCTGGCGGAGCGGTTCGCCGGCGGCGAGCCGCACTCGCGCTTCGAGGGCGTCGACTACGCGCTCGGACCGAGCGGATCGCCGGTGCTGAGCGGGACGCTCGCCTACGTCGACTGCACGCTGGCCGAGGAGCTGAGCGCGTCGACGCATACGATCTTCCTGGGGCGGGTGCTGGCGGCCGGACACCGCGACGGCGCGCCGCTGGGCTACTTCGACCGCGCCTACCGCGACTTCGGTCTAGGCGAATGATCGTCGAGACCTTCCCGGTCGGTGCGCTCGACTGCAACTGTACGATCCTGGGCGATCCGGCCAGCGGCGAGGCGATCGTCATCGACGGGGGCGACGAGGTCGACGCGATCGCCCGCCGGCTCGACGGCCACGGCCTGCGCGCGCGCTGGCTGGTCCACTCGCACGCGCACATCGATCACATCGGCGCCGTCGGCCCGCTGCGCGAGCGGACGGGCGCCGACGCGCTGCTGCACCACGCCGACCTCCCGCTCTACGCGACGCTCGCGCAGCAGGCACAGTGGCTCGGGATGGTCGAGAGGCCGCAGATCGTCGCGCTCGACGGCGACCTCGCCGACGGCGCCGAGCTGCGGGTCGGCGCCCTCGCACTGCGCTGTCTCCACACCCCCGGCCACACACCCGGCTCGACGTCGTTCGCGCTCGAGCTCGACGGCCGGACGACGCTCTTCACCGGCGACACGCTGTTCCGCGGCGCGATCGGCCGCTGGGACCTCGGCGGCACCTCGATGGAGGACATCATCGCCTCGATCCGCGCGAAGCTGCTCGTGTACGACGACGCAGCGGTCGTCATCCCCGGTCACGGTCCCTCGACGACGATCGGCATCGAACGCGTCGAGAATCCGTTTTTGATCGGTTGAGACCGCGCTAGTGCCGCAGGTCGCCGATCAGGACCGTGAAGACGGCGTGGTAGGACGCGTCGGCGCGTTTGCCGAGCTTCGCGTCGATGTCGTCCATGACGACCTCGTGGATCGGGTGACTCAGCAGATGGTCGATCATGTATTCGATGTCGAAGTCGCCCTGTTTGTCGTAGGTTCCGGCCGTGGCGAGCGCGGCCGCGAGCGCCTTGCGGTCGCTGGGCGGCGGGACGGGCTTGTCGGGGAACGCGACGTGATGCGCGCCCGCGAGCGCGGCACCGTCCTGGATCGCGAAGTCCGACGCGGCGAGGAACTGATCGTAGGTCTCCTGGCCGAAGCGGCGGACGAGCGCGGCCTCTTCGGCCGCCGCGTTGGATCCTTCGAGCGCCGCGATCAGCGCCGTCGTGTGAAAGGTCGCGGGTGACCCGCCGCCGGCGTCGATGACGGCCCGGGTGAGCGCAAGCTGCGGCGGCCCGAGGTAGCACGCGACGTCGCTGAAGCGCGCGCGGCACGCGTCCGCGGCGCGCACCGGCGGGCCGCCGAGCGTCGTGCACGCCAGCAGCGCCAACCCGATCGCACCCCATCGCATGCCCATCCTCTGCGCGAGAGGTCCGGCGTTGTCCTCGCTCACTTGACCAGCAGCGTGTCGACGCCGTCCCACGGCGCGCCGAGCCTGCGCAGCTCGGCGGCGCGGTCGCGCAGGAAGGCCGCCGGCCCGTCGTCCGGCGCCTCGGCGGCGAGCGCGGCGAAGCCCGCCTCCGCGTCGGCGAAGGCGCCCGCGGTCAGCGCCGCGACGGCCAGGGCGAAGCGCGCGCGGGCGGCGGCCTTCGCCTCGCGCAGCGCCGGCGGATCGGCGTCGGCGATCTCGACCAGTGCGACGCTGACTCGCTTCCCGGCGACCGCAACGCGTCCCAGCGGTCGCGCCAGCACGGCGAGGTCGGGCGGCAGCGTCGCGTAGACCGCCTCGGTCGCCAGGATGCGCGCGCCGTACCGTTTGGTCAGACCCTCGACCCGCGAGGCGAGGTTGACCGTGTCGCCGATGACGCTGCCGTCCATCCGTTCCGCCTCGCCGATCGTTCCCAGCATCGTCGAGCCGCGGTGCAGCCCGACCCCGAGTGCGATCGGCGCGCGGCCGCGCTGCGCTCGTTCGAGGTTGAGCGCGTCGGCCGCACGCTGGATCTCGAGCGCGGCCCGCACGGCGGCACCAGCGGTGTCGGGGCCTGGGAAGAGCGCCATGATCGCGTCGCCCAAGAACTTGTCGACGATGCCATCGTGCGCGCGCACGACCGGCCCGATCCGCGCCAGCACGCCGTTGAGAAAGCGGAAGGTGTCCGAGGGCGACATCGTCTCGCTGAGCGTGGTGAAGGAGCGCACGTCGGCGAACAGGATCGTCGTCTCGGTCTGCACTTGGTCGCCCAATTGCACGTCGCGGATGTCGCGCCGCCCCAACAGCTCGAGGAACTCGCGCGGGACGAAGCGCGCGTAGGCGACGTTGAGCGAGCGCGCGTCCTCGATCGCCGCGCGTTGCGCGAGGTCGCGCGACTCGTTCGCGCTGCGTATCCGCTCGCCGATCCCCAGCGCCAGCGTCAGCGCGCCGAAGGCCGTGCCGGCCTCGAAACCGACCCCGGCGAGCTCGGGCAAGCCGGGCCAGAGCGCTTTCGCCTGCGCGGCCGCCAGGCCGATGAACAGGCCGCCGAAGGCGACCAGCGTGAAGACCGCCGGCCGCTGTCCGGCCCGCACCGCTTGGACCGCGCCGGCCAGCGCGAGCGCGAGCCAAGCCAACGCGACGAAGGCGAGCAGCGCGCCGAGGACGTGTAACGCCGGCAGCGTCGAGAGCAGCGCCAGCACGACCAGCACCGCGGTCGTCGCGCGCAGCGCGCCGTCGAGCCGCAACTGCGTCGCCGGCAGGCGCAGGAAGGTCGCGAAGACCGCATAGCCGGCGAGGCCGCTGAGCGCCCAACTGATCCCGATCGCGAGCGCCGGATCGAGCGCGGTCATCGGGAACAGCACGTCGACGTACCGCGTGCGCGCCAGCTCGAGCAGGGCCAAGGTCGAGGCGTAGGCGCCGAAGGCGAGCAGATCGACGCCGCCGAGCACGCCGAACATCAACAGGTGGTAGACGCCGACCGCCAGCAGCACGCCCAGGTACAAGCCGACGACGATGCGCACCGTCCCGACCTCGGCGTAGAAATCGGCCGTCGTCAGCACTCGGTACGGCGCGAGCGCGCCACCGCTCTCGTGGATGTAGAGCGGCGCGCCGCGCACCGCCGCCGGCGGCACTTCGAAGCTGGCGTTGAGCGAGGGGATCGGGCGCAGCTCGAGCGGGACGCGGTCACCGCTGTGCGCTTCGATCGGTTGCCCGTTCAGATCGGCGACGAGGGTCGCCTCGCCGACCGGCTCCACGCGCTCGACGACGTAGTGGTCCTCGCGGTCCGGCACCAGCAACTCCAGCCGCACCCAGCGCTCATCGCTCGGCGCGTTGGTGCCCAGCGGGACGAACCGCGCACCGGTGCGGCTGACGTCGGCGAAGGTCGTGTGCGCCGCGCCGCCGTCGTACACGCTGACCGCGGCCGTGCCGTCCTCGGAGACCAAGACCGGGCGCGCCAACAGCAGCGCGACCAAGAGCGCCGCGCCGAGCGTCGCGAGCAACGTCAGCACCAAGCGCCGCATGCTCAGCCTTCGTCGACCGCGCAGGCCGTGGCGAGCCAGTAGAACTCACCGCGGTGACCCGGCTCGACGGCCGGGACGTCGGTCTCGACGTACGGGACACCGGCCAACGTCGTGCGCGGGCCGCCGAGGCGGCCGAAGCGCGCGCCGAGCGTCGCCGGCGGCACCGCGGCGCGGGTCGGGCGGCTCGCGTTCGCGGGCCACAACCAGAGTGCGGCGCGCGCGCAGGTCACGCTGATGCGCGGGCTCGCCGCGGCGGGCGGCGCCGGCGTCGCGACGGCGAGCGCCAGCGCGAGCAGCATCAGTGCAGCTTGATCGTGACCAAGCCGCCGGCGTCGACGATCGTCGGGCCGGCCTTCGCGTCCTCGGAGGTCGTCCCGTTGCCGGGCTGCGCCGCGGCCGCGACTGCGGCGGCGACGGTCGCGCGGGCCTGCTCGAGCATCGCGTCGGTGATCCGTCCCTCGGCGCGACCGCGCTTGTAGTCCTCGATCGCCGCCTGCAGCGCGAAGCGCGAGCGCTCGGGGTAGTCCTTCTTCTTCTCGGGGTAGCCGTCGAGCGCGGCCTCGATGTCGGCGTCGCTGATCCCGAGCGCCTCGTCGACCGTCTTGCCGCGCACCAGCTCGACCAGCAGCGAGCAGGTCGCCGTGCCGAAGCCGCAGCCGGTCGTGAAGTAGGAGACGTCCTCGATCACGTCGCCCGGACCGACCTTGAGGAAGAACGTGTACAGATCGCCGCACGAGTCGCTGAAGTACTCGCCGCTGGCCGTCGGAGCGTCCATCGTGCGGAAGCCGGTGCGGTGCTCGACGAGCTGCTGGAATTTCTCGAAGTTCATGGTGCGGTGGCGGTCTCTCTTTGGGCTTTCGGGTCGACGCTGATCTCGAACCGGCACTCGGTTCCACCGGTTGCGAGCGATTCGGTCTGCTGGGCCTTGCCCGGCACGACCACGTCGAGGATCGTGTGGATCGCCGAGCACGCTTCCGGGTTCTCGGCGACGACCGAGGCGTAGGGGCAGGCGTGCTCGTGCAGGACGATCGTGCCGGTCTCGGTCTTCTGCATGTCGGCGGTGACGCCGGAGGCGCGCAGCACCGAAACGAGCGCCGCGATGCGGTCCTCGTCCGTTTTATCGTGGACGGCCGCGTCGAGCCGCTCGGCCGACCGGCGTCCGATCCGCTCGAAGACGAGCTTGACCGCGTCGTCGCCGCCGGCACTGCGAATCTCGCGCAGCACGGCGTTGAGCATCTTGTCGTAGCGCTGCGGGAAGTAGCGGTCGGCTTCAGGCGTCAGCGAATACTCGACCGTCGGCTTGGTGCGCCCACGGCGCACGCTGTTGCCGCTCACCAGGCCATCCCGCTCCAGGACGACCAGCTGCTGGCGGATCGCGTTGGGCGAGAGCCCGAAGAGCGCGGCCAGGTCGAAGGCAGACGCCGAGTGGCGCTCGCGGAGCGCCCCGACGATCTTCCCGCGGGTCGACTCGAAGAAGCGATCGTGCATCCCGCCTCACCCTACCACGGACGTCGCAGATAGTCCAGGCTTTCCTTGACTTTCTCCTCCCGGGCACCTACGATGGCTAGGCATGTCAACTGGGCTAGTCACGCGCGGCCTGCGGGTCGCGGTCGAAGGAAAAGAGATCCTCAAGGGGATCGATTTGCGGGTCGAACGGGGGCGCGTCCACGCGCTGATGGGCCCCAACGGGAGCGGCAAGTCGACCCTGGCGTTCACCCTGGCCGGGCACCCCGGCTACGAGGTCCTCGCCGGCTCGGTCACCCTCGACGGTGAGGACTTGCTCGCCCTAGCACCGGAGAAGCGGGCCCAAGCCGGCCTGTTCCTGTCGTTTCAGTATCCGGCGGCGATCCCGGGCGTGACGGTGGCGAACTTCATCCGCACCGCCCGCCAGGCGGTCCGGCCCGGCGACCTCGTCCCGGCGGCGTTCCGCAAGCTGGTCTTCGAGAAGCTCGAGACCCTCGACATGGACCCGGCCTTCTTGGGGCGCTACGTCAACGACGGCTTCTCGGGCGGCGAAAAGAAGCGGCTCGAGATGTTGCAGATGGCGATCATGGGACCGAAGTACGCGATCCTCGACGAGACCGATTCCGGCCTCGACATCGACGCGTTGGAGTCGGTCGGCAAGAGCGTCGCGGCGCTGCGCGCCAGCGACGAAGGTAAGGACACCGGCTTCCTGGTGATCACGCACTACCCGCGGATCCTCCAACACATCCACGCCGACGACGTCCACATCCTGATCGACGGGCGCATCGTGAAGACCGGCGGCCCCGAACTGGCCGAGCAGATCGAACGCGATGGGTACGACGGCGTCCGCGACGAGGTCGCGTCCGCTGGTGTCTAGCGTCACCGAGACGCCGGCCGCCGTCGCGTTCGCACCGACCGCCGACGGACTCGAGGCGGCGAACGCGCTGCTGGACCGGTTGGGCGAGCGCAGCGGCGGTGTTGTCGGCGCCGACGAACGGCGTGCGGCACTGGAGCGCTACGCGACGCTGCCGCTCCCCGGCGGGCGCCCCTCGCGCGGCTGGCGGCACGACTACGGTGCGCTGCGCTTCGAAGAGTTGCGCTACACGAGCGATCGCCTCGCCGTTCCGGCCAGCGCCGACGCCTTGGTCCACCGCGGCGCGACCGTCTTGACCGCGCCCGACGGCGCGGCGAGCGATCCGCGCGTCGTCGTCCTTCCACTCGCCGACGCCGTCCGCGATGCGCGCTATTGCGCCACGATCCCGGCGCTCGACGAAGGCGTGGTGGGCGACAAATTCGCCGCGCTGGCGACCGCGTTCCAGAACTGCGGCGCATTCGTCTGGGTCCCGGCCGGGGTCGTCCTCGAGACGCCGATCCAGCTCGTCTTCGCGCAGGCGGAGCCGCATGCCGACGCGGTCTTTCCGCGCATCGTCGTCGTGCTCGGCGCGGGCGCGCGAGCGACCGTCTACGAGCGGCACCTCGGCGCGGGCCCCGGGCTGGTCGCCGGGGTCGTGACGGCCCAGCTCGGCGCCGAGGCCGTGCTCGACTACGTCGCGATCCAGCAGTCCAGCGAGGAGGCGCAGGTGTTCATGCGCCGCACCGCGCACTGCGCGGCCGACGCGACGATCCGCTGGCACCTGGCCGAGCTCGGCGCGACGCTCGCGCGCTCGGTCCTCGACGCGCACCTCGACGAGAAGGGTGCGAGCGCCGAGGTCGACGCGCTCTTCTTCAACACCGGCTTCCAGCACGTCGACCTGACCACGACGACCGACCACGCCGTCGGCAACACCCGCTCCTCGACCGTCGTCCGCACCGCGGCCGCCGACCGTGGCCAGGGACGGTTCTTCGGCAACATCACGATCCGCCCGCACGCCCACGGCAGCGACGCCTCGCTGCGCGACGACGCGCTGCTGCTCTCGCGCCGGGCCCACATCGACTCGGTCCCGGCGCTCGCGATCGCGGCCAACGACGTCAGCGCCTTCCACGGCGCGACGGTCGGCTCGCTCGACCGCGAGGCGCTCTTCTACGCGGCCAGCCGCGGGATCGCCCGCACCGAAGCGGTGCGGATGGTCGCGCTAGCCTTCTTCGAGCCGGCGATCGCCCGTCTCCCGAGCGAGGCGTTGCGCGAAGAGATCCGCGCCGCGCTCGACGACAAGATCGACGCCGCGACGGAGATCGACGCATGAGCGCGACGGCGACCCTCGATCGCGCCAAGCTGGACCGGATCGTCGCCGACTTTCCGATCCTGGCCAAGCCGACCTCGCGCGGGAAGCGACTGGTCTATCTCGACTCGGCCGCCAGCTCGCAGAAGCCGCGCGCCGTCATCGACGCGCTGGTCCACTACTACGAGAACGACAACGCGAACATCCATCGCGGCGTCTACGAGCTGGCCGCCCGCGCCAC
>JBEKLD010000005.1:0-63206 GCA_050010375.1 Vulcanimicrobiaceae bacterium | reverse complement strand
AACGATGCCACGGTCAAGGGCGGCACCTACTACCCGATGACGGTCAAGAAGCACTTGCGCGCGCAGGAAATTGCCGAACAAAACCATCTGCCCTGCATCTATCTGGTGGATTCGGGCGGCGCGTTCTTGCCGTTACAGGCCGAAGTTTTTCCCGATCGCGATCATTTTGGGCGCATCTTCTACAACCAGGCGCGCATGTCGGGCAAGCGCATCCCGCAGATCGCGGCGGTAATGGGTTCGTGCACGGCGGGCGGCGCCTACGTGCCGGCGATGAGCGATGAGACCGTGATCGTGCGCGGCACCGGCACGATCTTCTTGGGCGGACCGCCGTTGGTCAAGGCCGCCACCGGCGAAGAGGTTACCGCCGAAGAGTTGGGCGGCGCCGACGTGCACACGCGCATCTCCGGCGTTGCGGATCACTTTGCGAACGACGATTTGCATGCCCTCGGCATCGTGCGCGAGATCGTGCGCAATTTGCATCGAGAGTTGCCGCAGCAGTGGGACAGGAGCGAGGCGCAGCCGCCGGCCTACGATCCGCGCGATATCTACGGCATCGTTCCGGCT
The DNA here is from genome assembly GCA_050010375.1 of Vulcanimicrobiaceae bacterium. Lineage (GTDB taxonomy): Bacteria > Vulcanimicrobiota > Vulcanimicrobiia > Vulcanimicrobiales > Vulcanimicrobiaceae > Vulcanimicrobium. The sequence continues at coordinate 62,642 of JBEKLD010000005.1, read as the reverse complement.
GACAGCCGCATCGCGTACGACGTGCGCGAGATTATTGCGCGTCTCGTCGACGCGTCGGAGTTTCACGAGTTCAAAGCGCGGTACGGCACAACGCTGGTCTGCGGCTTCGCGCGAATCGAAGGTCACCCGATCGGTATCATCGCCAACAACGGCATCCTGTTCTCCGAGAGCGCGCTAAAGGGCGCACATTTCATCGAACTCTGCACGCAGCGCGGCACGCCGTTGCTCTTCTTGCAGAACATTACCGGCTTCATGGTCGGCAAAGAATACGAAAACGGCGGCATCGCCAAAGACGGCGCCAAGCTCGTCACCGCCGTCGCAACGACCGAAGTGCCGAAGTTCACGGTAATCATTGGCGGCAGCTTCGGCGCCGGTAACTACGGTATGTGCGGCCGCGCCTACTCGCCGCGACAACTGTGGATGTGGCCGAACTCGCGCATCAGTGTCATGGGCGGCCCGCAAGCCGCGGGCGTGCTCTCGACCGTCAAGGGCGAGATGAGCGCCCAGGAAAAAGCGCAATTCGAAGCACCGATCCTTGCAAAATACGAACACGAAGGCAGTCCGTACTATTCAACCGCGCGGTTGTGGGATGATGGCATCATCGATCCACTGGACACGCGTCACGTGATCGCGCTTGGGCTCGATGCCGCTGCAAACGCGCCGCTGCCGCCGACGCACTTCGGCATCTTCCGGATGTAAGGCCTGACGCTACGGCGTCTTGAGGACCTCGAAGTATTTCGGCGTTTGCACCCAGCCCTTGCTGGTGAAGCGGAAGATCGCCGTCGCCTTTGAGGTTGTTGGGCAGCACATTGGCGCATGCGGGCCATAGTACGGGCCGGTCATCGAGATCGCGTAGCCCTTCGCATCGTGAATGACTTTCGCCGAAATCTCGCATCCGTTTTCAACTGAGAGCGTCGGCATGATCGTCTGCATCGCCGCGTCCTGGAACAACACATCGACGCGACCACTTCCACAATCCGCCGCCATCTGGTGGCTCGTGATAACGACTTGTTGGGCGCCGGGCCCCATCAACTCGCCAACGCCCGCGATCGAAGCATTTTGGATGGGGAACCACAAGTTCGCGCCGTTCGCTCTCTGGACCGTATCGAACGGAATCGGATTCTTCGGCGACTGATACTTCAGGCGATACACGGTGCCGTCGATCGCGTAGATTGAGAGATACCACTGGTAAAACGTCGTCGTCTTCCCATCGTTACCGAGCGCCTTACGGCTGAGCACCGCGCGCCACTGCGAATGCATCGCCTCGCCTGCCGGATAGAACACTTGGCTTTGCATGATGACGCCGGGCGGCTGTGGGCTGTAGGTGTAGTTGCGCGGCTCGTCGGCAAACGCGGTAGCGGCGAACGCAAAAACAGCAGCGAGCGTTACGGCGGCGATGCGGAGTCGTTGCATGGTATCCCCCAAAGCGTACGCGTGTATAACGGAACGAAACCGAGTCCCCGGAAGTTTTGCTCCGAGATCGAGTCAGGCCTGGTGGTGACGCGACCGAAGTGCGCACCGCGTTCCAGCGCCCGAGCGGCGCGATCGAGAATGAGCGCGGTTTGCAGCCCGCGGCCGCGGAACGCCGGTGCTGTGCCGGCACCGTAGAACCCGGCGAGCACGCCCTGCACGTCCATGCACCCCGAGGCCACGATTGCGTCCGCCTCGCGGATCTCGAGCGCCGTGCTCCCCGGCAGCGTGCAGACGATCAACCCGATCACTAGGTTCGACTCGTCGCACGGCGCGCCGTCCATGAAGGCGCTGCCGGTAGCTGCACTCCACGCGTTCGCATCGCGCATTAACGTGACCCGTGGATCGCGGCGCGCGCCGATCGTCGCAAGCTCCGCGGTCATGGGCGTTTCATATTCGAGCGGTTCGTAGCCGAGCGCGATCAGCGCACGAACGAATTTGGGATCCACGTATGGCGAACAACGCACGCGCGGCTGCGTCCCGCGCTCGCGATAGAATGCGGTCACGGCGTCGGCTTCACGCGCTCCCGCACTCTCCCACAGTCCCAGACCCACCGCCTCCGAAAATGGCGAATTGATCCCGGCGAACGCGGCGATACCGCCGGCGATCTTCTGCGCCTGGGGATGTAACTGCGGGAAGCGCGCCGCTGCATTGTTCGCGCATTGGAGCGCGGCGGCAACTTCGGCGCGCTCGATGGCATCGCAAAACGCGCGATCGATCTTCACTCGCCGGCTATATGCCGGCGAACCACTCGTACCCTTGATCTTCCCAGTAGCCGCCGCCGCCGGCGTACAGGTTCGCGTAGCTGCCGACCAGTTCGATGCGGCCGACCCACTTCGCACTCTTATAGCCGAGCTGCGTCGGAACTTTTAGCCGCAGCGGCGCACCGTGATCGAGCGCAATCGGCGCGTTATTCATGCGCATGGCAAGTATGGCTTGCGGATGACGCGCCTGGTGCATATCGAGGCTCTCGTAGTACGGCGTACCTTGGTCGTCTTTATCGAGACAGTGAAACACGACGTAGCGTGCGTCGCTGCGCGGCTGCACCAGATCGAGAATCGAGCTGACGCGAATCCCGCTCCACTTGGCGACGACGCTCCAGCCCTCGACGCAATCGTGGCGCGTGATCTGCGTCGAATTGCACATCCGCTCGAGCATCGCCATCGGAAAGACCCCACGGCGCTCGACAGCACCGTCGACGATCAGCTTGTAATCGCGAAACCCGTTGCGCGCAAGATCGACGTAGCGCGAATCGACCGGCGTGGGCAGGCTGTCGATCGGGAACTGCGCACTGATGTCGCTCTCGCGATATTCCTTGGCCAACCCGCGCGTACCAATCGCGGCATGCGTCAATCCTTGCGTCGAACCGAGCAGGCGGTGGAAGCCCGCGTTGTTGTTGAGCGCTGTGCCGATCGGGGCGCATGCGGCGAGCGCCGACGAGAGCGACGTTGCGACAAAGAGCCGGCGCTTCACGGGCCAACCCCGTCGTTCTTGCCCAAGCGGTACCAGCCGGTGATCATCGCGTTCATTTGATTGAGCACGCCCTGAGTGAGCACTTGGATGATGTGGATCACGAAGAAGCCGATCAGCGCCCACATCGCGACAAAGTGCCAGAGCCGGGCAAACTGCCGGCCACCGAACACCCACGTCAACGGATGCGCGATCGCGTCGATGCCGGGCGAAAGCGCGAGGCCGGTGAGCACGATGACCGGGGCGAGCACAACTAAGACCAATGAGTACGCGGCCTTTTGCAACGGATTATAGATGCCATGTGGCGGTGGTTCTTTGCGCAGTTTGAAGTAGTAGGCTTGCATCGGCCACAATTTGGGAATGTCGCTCGGACGCAAAATCATGTCGCGTAAATTGCCTTTGATCGCCGTGGAGATCAGCCATGCCACACCGCAGAGCAGCATAATCCATGCGAAGAACAGATGCCAGCGGCGGCCGTCGGCCAGATCTTGATAAGCTGGAATCGTGATCCAGCCGGGGAACGCACGCGGCGCCCGCTCGCCCATCCCGTCATCGGTGTAGCCGAGCCAGCCCGTGGTGTTGAAGGTATGTCCGAAGATTGTCGTCGTGCCCACGCCATCGGTGGGGGATCCGATCTCGAGCACGCGATGTGCCGGGTTGGTCGTGTCGGACGCATCGAGAAATGGCGCGGCATTGAAGACCTGCAGCCCGCTCGAGACCAGGGCGGCAAAAGCGATCACCCAGAGCCAATGGCTGGCGCGCGTCGCGATCGCGTACCGGTAGATCCGTTCTCCTACCTTCATAGCACTACTATAACGCCTCCAAGGCAGCCTTGGATCGAAGGCCGAACCAGAACCCCTCGCATGGCAACGATCCACGTCACTCAAGAAGGCGACGTCGCGCACGTCACGCTCGCTCGCCCCGAGGTTCGCAACGCCTTCAACGCAGAAATGATCCGCGAGCTTCGCGATGCGTTCACCGCGCTTTCGAGCGACGCGCAGGTTCGCGTGGTCGTGCTGGCCGGCGAGGGCAAGACATTTTCCGGCGGCGCGGACGTCAACTGGATGCGCGCAGCGCTCGAGCTCGGCTACGAAGCAAACGTTGCCGACGCGGAAGCGATGAGCGACATGTTTCGCGCGATCGATCGCTGCAGCAAGCCGGTGATCGGCCGAGTCCACGGCGCGGCTCTGGGCGGTGGGACGGGTTTGACGGCCGCCTGCGACATCGCGATCGCCGCCGACGATACGACGTTTGGTTTCACCGAAGTCAAGCTCGGGATCATTCCCGCAGTGATTTCGCCGTTCGTCTTGGCAAAGATCGGTCAATCCCACGCGCGTGCGCTCTTCCTGACCGGGGAGCGCTTTAGCGCCAAGCACGCGCTCGCGATCGGCCTCGTGCATCAAGTCGTCGATGAAGACGACCTCGACACGACGATCGCAAAGCTTGCACGCGAACTCCTGAGCGCTGGGCCGACGGCAGTCGCGGCGGCCAAGACACTGATCGCGCGCGTGAGCGCGGCGACCTACGATGAGACGCGGAGCATCACCGCAACGATGATCGCCAAGCAACGCACGAGCGAGGAAGGGCAAGAGGGGTTGCGCGCGTTTCTCGAGCGCCGGCCGGCGTCCTTCGTTGTGGATGACAAGTAAAACGCCGATTCGTCGTCTCCTGATCGCGAATCGCGGCGAGATCGCGGTACGCGTCGCGCGCGCGGCGCGCGAAATGGGCATTGCCGCACTCGGCGTGTATTCGCAAGCCGATGCCGATGCCTACCATCTGCAATTCATGGACGATGCGCGCTGCATCGGCCCCGCGCCCGCCGCCGAGTCGTATTTGCGTATCGACGCAATTGTTGCCGCAGCAATCGAGATGAAGGCCGATGCCGTGCATCCGGGCTACGGCTTTCTCTCCGAACGCGCCGCGTTCGCGCAGGCGTGCATCGATGCCGGGCTGATCTGGGTCGGACCGCCGCCACAAGCCATGGCCGCGATGGGCAGCAAGATCGATGCCAAGCATCGCGTTCGCGAATCGAACGTGCCAACCGTACCGGGCTATGACGGCGAGGACCAGTCGCCGGCGCGCTTGCGGAAGGAAGCCGCGGTGGTCGGTTTTCCATTGCTCATCAAAGCCAGTGCAGGCGGCGGCGGACGCGGTATGCGTGTCGTCGAGTCGCTCGACGGCTTCGATGACGCGCTTGCTGCAGCCAAGCGCGAAGCGCTGGCAGCGTTCGGCGACGACGCGGTGCTGCTCGAACGCTACCTGCGCGATCCGCGGCACATCGAATTTCAAATTCTCGCCGACGCGCTCGGCACGACGATCCATCTGGGCGAACGCGAGTGTTCGATCCAGCGCCGGCATCAAAAAGTGATCGAAGAAGCGCCGTCGGTTGCACTTTCGCCGGAACTGCGCGCGGAAATGGGCGCGGCCGCGGTGCGCGCCGCCACCTCCGTCGGCTACGTGAACGCCGGTACCTGCGAGTTCATGCTGGATAGCGACGGCAAGTACTACTTTCTCGAGATGAACACGCGCTTGCAGGTCGAGCATCCAGTGACCGAGCTGGTCTATGGCATCGATCTGGTGCAGTGGCAGCTGCGCATCGCAAACGGCGAGCCGCTTTCAATCGCGCAAGACGATGTCCATCCGCGCGGCTGGGCGATCGAAACACGCATCTACGCTGAGGATCCGGCCAATCACATGCTGCCGTCGACCGGTCGCATCACGCGCTGGGCGCCGCCGGAGGGCCCAGGCATTCGCGTTGATGCCGGCGTCACCACCGGTAGCGAGGTGAGTGTCTACTACGATTCGATGCTCGCAAAGCTCATCGTCTTCGGCACCGATCGTGACCACGCAGTTTCGCGCTTGCAACGCGCGCTGGACGACTTCGCGATCGAGGGCGTGCGCGCTAATCTTCCGCTACTGCAGTGGATCGTGCGCGACGAATGGTTTCGCGACGGAAGGACGACGACGAGCTTCCTCGCGCAACGGCTGGACGAATCGATCTTTGCGCCGCGCGCCGTATCGAAGGATGCAGCCACTTACGAGATTGCGCGCCGCCTGCTCGCCGGCGAGGTGCCATGGCGCGTCGGCGGCGTCGGCATGCCGGTCTGGATCGAATCCGGTGCGAGCACGTTTCGCGTGTGGGCGTCGGAACTGGGCGACGGCCATTGGCTGCTCTCGGGCGATATCGACGGCGACGTGCGCGTGCGTCGCGCCGGAGAAGGCATCGCCGTGACGTTCAAGGGAGCGTCGATCGCTGATGCACGCGTTCGCTTCGAATCGATCCCGGCACCGACCGCGCAGTCGAGCGGCTTGGCCGCAACGGCCGGCGAGGGCGACGGGCGCGTCACCGCGCCGATGCCCGGCAAGATCGTGAAGATCGCGGTGGCACCCGGCGCGGCAGTCCAAGAGCACGCGCTCCTCATCGTGCTCGAAGCGATGAAGATGGAGCATCGCATCGAGGCGTCCTTTGCCGGAACCGTGGGCGCGGTGCTAGTCAAGGAAGGCCAAATCGTACCCAGCGGCGCGTCGCTGGTGGAACTTCGCGCTCCGTCGAAGCAGTCGTGAGCACCATGACGCTGCCGAAAACCGTAACGATCGTCGAGATGGGGGCCCGTGACGGCCTGCAAAACGAACACGCGCTGATTTCGACGGTCGACAAGATTCGTTATATCGACCTGCTCTCGCAAACCGGCTTGCGTTGGATCGAAGCAACGTCGTTTGTCAGCCCGAAGGCAATTCCACAGCTTGCCGATGCCGCCGAAGTCTTTACGACGATTCGCAAAGCGCCGGGCGTGCGCTATCCGGTGCTCGTGCCGAACCTCAAAGGTTACGCGCGCGCGCGTTCGGCCGGCGCGGATGCGATCGCCGTCTTCACCGCCGCGTCGGAACACTTCACCAAGCGCAATATCAATATGACGATCGACGAGTCGCTCGCGACCTTCCGCGATGTCGTGCAAGCCGCCAAGCGCGACGGCGTGTGGGTGCGCGGGTACGTTTCGACCGCGTTCGGGTCGCCGTTTGGCGACGCCGTCACACCATCGATGGTCGTCGACGTCAGCCGCAAGCTGCTCGAGATGGGCTGCGACGAGCTCTCGATCGGCGACACGATTGGGGTCGGCGTGCCGAGTCAAGTCGACGAGCTGACGCCGGCGTTGCTGCGCGTCGTGCCGCTCGATCGCCTCGCCTATCACTTCCACGATACGCGCGGCACGGCGCTTGCGAATCTCTACGCCGCGCTCCAACATGGCGTGCACATCTTCGACAGTTCGGCCGGTGGCCTCGGCGGCTGTCCGTATGCGCCCGGCGCAACCGGGAACGTCGGAACCGAAGACGTGTTGTACATGCTGCACGGCATGAACATCGAGACCGGGGTCGACATTGCAAGGGTACGCGCGGCCTCGCGCTTCATTCGCGGCGTGCTCGATCACGAACTGACCAGCAAAGCGTTCCAAGCCCTCGAAGCTGCGGACGCACGCACCGCGACGAACGCTCCCTGAGTCGCTTGAGGCCCCCAGCAAGCCAAGTCACTAAGCTCGGCGAGCGTATGCGAAGCGGCCAACTGGAGCCGGGCGATGATGAATTGCTGTCCGCATTCCTACTTTCGTTTTCAGACTTTTCGCACGGCATCTGGGATCGAATCGGTCCTGTTGTGATGCGCGAACCACAGGTAAGCGAGCGTTGTACGAGGCCTGCCGTCGCAGGACCGGGTGCTATCCCTACTTACAAATATGTTTCCGTCACACGAAATCAGGGATCGACGTCTTAAACCGACCTACGGCTATCGCGCGGTCCACATCATCGTTCGGGATGGTCCGCTGCGGTACGAAATATAGCTTCGAACTGCGATTCAGCACGTCTGGGCAACCTTCGTGGAACAACTTATTAGCCGGTACGGCATCGAAATCAAATACGGTGGAGGCCCAGCGGAAGTCCAGGATCGTCTTATCGCCCTTTCGAACGTTTTCTGGGACCTCGAGCATGCGATTCCGAACGTATCTAAGGCACTAGCTCTGCGAGTCCTGACCGCGGTATCTGATCTCGAGCTCGAATCGGGGGCCAAATAGGATGCTTTCTGTCATAGCTTACGACCGAAATAAAGGCAAACTTCTCACGTTTGAGCGATTCGAGGATTCCGATCGCCAATCCGCAGAACGGCTCTATCGCTCGCGTCGGCGTGACGCGATGCAGCGCGACGACGGTATTGAGGTCAATGTCTTCGAGGCCGAGAATGAGGCTGTTCTAAGGCGGACCCACGCGCGATATTTTCAGACCGCTGAGGAGACGCTTGACGCCATGAGGCGCGCGGTTTAATGCGATTCTTCGTAGCGTTCCTTGCTGTCGTCATGATTGGCGCGGCGCCTACACCTGTTACCAATCCAGATGCTGCCAACTGGGCCGCGGCGTGGAACAGTCACAACATCGATACGGTGCTCGGAATCCTCGCGAAGGACGTGCAGATCGAGCAACCGGAAAATCCCAAGCCACTCGACTACGATGGCGCGCGCGGATTCTTCACGATGATCTTTCGCGCATATCCGGATTTTCACGTCGCCGTTCATCAATGGATTGCGCAGGGTGACTGGGCAGTCTCCGTCGAGCAGGTCACCGGCACGTGGAGCGGTCCGTTCACCGATCCGGCAACCGGAAAACGCACGCCCGGCAACGGACGACACTTCGATCATCCGGGCGCGATGGTCATTCAGTACGACGCGAATCATAAGATTAAGCACATCCAGATCATTTGGGATCAACTCACCGTCGATCGCCAACTCGGAATCACGCCCAAGTGATTCTGCGCGCCGGTATTTTCTACGACGGGACGCTTGCCAAGCCGAAGCGCAACGTCGATATCGTCATCGATGGCGGCCACATCAGCGAGATTCGTAGTGCCGCTGAAGGGGTCGCACCGGATGACAGCGCTGCGTGCATCACGCCGGGCATGGTCAACGCGCACGTTCACTTGATCGGCAGCGGCGAGCCCAATACGATGGCTGCGATTGCGCTCGCCAATCAGAATCAACTGATGTTGGCTGCCGTCGCGAACGCCGCGAAGTCGCTGCGTGCCGGCATCACGACCGTTCGCGATCTGGGCGCACCTTACGGTATCGCATCGGCGCTGCGCGACGCAATCGAGGCGGGCGGCGTTCCCGGTCCCCGCATGCGCGCGGCCGGACGCGCGCTGTGCATGACCGGCGGCCACGGTTGGTGGATCGGACGTGCCGTCGACAGTCCGTGGGAAGCTCGTAAAGCCGTGCGCGAAGAGCTGCTCGATGGCGCTGACTGCATCAAAGTGATCGCCACCGGAGGCGTGCTGACGAAAGGTGCCGTTCCGGGGAACGCGCAGCTGCGGCCCGACGAGCTGGAGTCAGCGATTTCCGAGGCGCATCGTCACGGCTTGCGCGTCGCCTCGCACGCTATCGGCACCGAGGGCATCAAGAACGCGCTGCGTGCCGGCATCGACTCGATCGAGCACGGCCACATGCTCGATGACGAAGCGATCGAACTTTTCAAAGCGCGCGACGTCTATCTCGTGCCGACGCTGTCGGCGCCGACCTGCATTCTTGCGCACATCCACGAGGGCGCGCAGCCGGCCTTCGTCGTCGAAAAAGCCGAGCGCGTCAACGAGGCGATGCTCATCAATATTCGTCACGCCTTCGAAGCGGGCGTGAAGATCGCCGGCGGTTCCGACGCGGGCACACCCTACAACGATCACGACAACTACGCCTATGAAGTCGAACTCATGCATAGCCTGCTCGGCATGACATCGCAGCAAGCGCTGCACGCTGCGACTCAAGTAGCGGCCGAGTTGATCGGATTGCATCGCGGAACGCTCGCGCCGGGGGAACCGGCCGATCTGCTCTTGCTCGCGAGCGACATCAGCGACGACATCCGCGCGCTGCGCGCCCCGCAGCGCGTCATCAAAGCGGGAACGACCGTCTGAACGGGCTGCGCCTCGCGGTCCTCGCACCTCTGGCGTGGCCTACGCCGCCGCCCGGCTACGGCCCGTGGGAGCAGATCGCCTACAACATCGCGGAGGGCATGCAGGCGCGCGGCGTCGACGTCACGTTGTTTGCTACCGGCAACTCACACTTTTCCGGCAAGGTCGCATCGGTCATCCCGGTCGGCATCAATGAAGACCCGGCGCTCAACGGCGAGGTCTTCAGCGCGCTGCATATCGGCGAACTCTTTCGGCGCGCCGGTGAGTTCGATCTCGTTCACAACAACTTCGACTGGAAGCCGATGACGTATGCGCTGGCGACAACATCACCGCCGCTGCTGACAACGATCCATGGCTTCTCGTCGCCCCAGATTCTTGCCGCCTACTACGCGTGCGCGCGGCGCAGCTTCTTCTGCTCGATCAGCGATGCCGATCGCGATCCCGGACTTGCCTATCTGGCGACCACCTACAACGGCATCGATCCGTCGCAGTTCACCTTTCGCGACCGCCCCGGCGACTATCTCGTCTTCCTCGGCCGATTCCATCCCGAGAAAGGCACGCATCTGGCAATCGAGATCGCGCAACGCGCGGGCGTGCGTTTGAAAATCGCGGCGATTCCGCAGGATGAACGGTACTTTCGCGAGCAGGTCGAGCCGCACATCGACGGCGACCGCGTGCAATTTCTGGGCGCGGTTGAACGCGAAGCACGCAACGAGCTGTTGAGCAACGCACTGGCGCTGGTGCACATGACCACGCGGCCGGAGCGCTTCGGGTTAACGCTGATCGAGGCGATGGCGTGCGGTACGCCGGTACTCGGTGCGGCGATGGGCTCTGTGCCGGAGATCGTGGTCGACGGGGTCACTGGATTCGTGTGCGCAACGGTCGACGACGCGATCGCCAAGGTACCGCTGCTCGCCTCGCTCGATCGGCGCGCGTGCCGCGAACGCGTAGAGCGCGAGTTCACCGTCGAGCGCATGATCGATCGCTATCTCGACGCCTATCGTCTCGCATTGGCGCAGAAGACGCCGGCCGCGCCGACCGCCGAGCAGCTGCGCTGGCGCGCGCACGACTGGTGGGATCGACCGATGGCCTTCACCGACATCCCGGAGAAACCGAAGACGCTGGGGTTTTAGTCCCAACCCAATTTCCCAAGCGCGGTTTTCGCGCGCGCGATCGCCGGTTCGTCGACAGCGCCCTCAACGAGCATCGTGAAGTGGCCCATCTTGCGGCGCGCGACCGCATGCCGCTTACCGTACATGTGCAGCACGATTGAGGGGTCGGAGAGTAAGTCGTCTTCACCGGTGAGATGATCGCCCTTGCCGCTGCCCAGGATGTTCATCATGATCGCACTGCTCGACAGCTTCGGCTCGGCCAGGGGGAGATCGCAGATCGCGCGCACGTGCTGTTCGTACTGTGAACACTGCGTGACGTCGATCGTGTAGTGCCCGCTGTTGTGCGGACGCGGCGCGATCTCATTGACCAGCAGCTCGCCGGTCGTGATCATGAATAGCTCGACGCAATACGTCCCCACGATACCGAGCTTGCGCCCAATCGTGACGGCGATCGATCGCGCACGCGCGCGCGCGTTATCGCTGATCCGTGCCGGGGCGACGGTCATCGTCAGAATGCCGCGATCGTGCGTGTTTTCGCCGGCCGGGTAACACACCACGGTATCGTCGGCCGCACGCGTTGCGATCACGCTGAGCTCGCGCACGAACGGTATGACTTTTTCGTAGATCAGTTGTGCGCCCTTCGCCGCAGCGAAGGCATTGCGCGCTTCATCGAGCGAGTTGACGCGCCATTGACCTTTCCCGTCGTAACCGCCGCGCGCAGTTTTGAGAATAGCCGGAAAACCAATGCTCATGCTGGGTCCAGAGAAATCGTCGAGACGATTGATTTCGGCAAAATCGGCGGTGGCGATACCGCACGATCGCACGAAGCGCTTTTCCAATAAACGGTCTTGCGTTATCCGCAGCACGTCGCTCGACGGGCTCACCCGATAGCCGTGCTGTTCGAGATACTCGACCGACGCAATAGCGATGTTTTCAAACTCGTAGGTGACGATGTCGGTGCTCTGGCCCAGCCGTTCGATCGCTGCCATGTCGTCGTACGCAGCGACGATCTGCTCGTCGGCGACTTGCCCACAAGGCGAGTGCTCTTGCGGATCGAGCACGACGACCTCGAATCCCATCCGCTTGGCCTCAAGCGCAAACATGCGGCCCAGTTGGCCGCCGCCGATCACGCCGATGCGGCGAATCACGGGCTGCTCGATGCTGCCGCGTCGTGCATGCGCTGCACGTAGGCCGCAAGCTGCGCGGCTACGGCATCATCGTGCAGCGCGACGATGCGTGCAGCCAACAGCGCCGCATTGACGGCACCGTTGATCGCAACCGTCGCGACCGGAACGCCGGGCGGCATTTGCACGATCGAGAGTAAGGAATCGATTCCGCTCAATGCTTTGGATTGGACCGGAACGCCGATGACCGGTACCAGGGTCTTGGCCGCAACCATCCCCGGAAGATGCGCCGCGCCGCCCGCACCCGCGATGATCGCTTGCAAGCCGCGAGCCTGCGCGCTCGCCGCGTATTCGAACATTTCGTCGGGCATGCGATGTGCGGAGACCACGCGCATCTCACACGGGATCTGCAATTCGTCGAGCGTCTCGCGCGCCGGAAGGAGCGCCTCCCAGTCAGAGCGGCTCCCCATGATAATGCCAACCAGGGCTCGCGTTGCTTGCGCCACGTTGCAGGCGCTTCGAGTCGTGGCGTTGGACAACCTACGGCAATGTCGGTGTTTTTGCTCGGCGTCAACTATTGGCCGCGTCGCAGTGCAATGTACATGTGGGAGCGCTTTGACCTCGGCGAGATTCGCGAGGATATGAAGCACATCAAAGGGCTTGGCCTGGATTTGGTGCGTTTCTTTCTACGCTGGGACGACTTTCAGCCGACCCCGAATCGCATGGATCCGGCGATGCTCCGGCGCTTCGATACGATGATGCAGACGATTGCCGATGCCGGATTACGCGCGATGCCGACGTTGTTTTGCGGGCACATGAGCGGCGTCAACTGGCTGCCGGCGTGGTCCCTCGACCCGAATACACCGCACGGCCGCTTTCGTACCGTAGCGCACGGCAACGTGTCGCCCTACGGCATCGGCGACTTCTATCACGACCCGGCGCTGCTCGACGCACAGGAGCTGTTTGCGCGCAGCGTGGGCGAGCGCGCGCGCGGTCATCAAGCGCTCTATGCGTGGGATTTGGGGAACGAATTCACCAACTTGCGCGAACCGCAGACACCCGAAGATGCAGCGCAATGGAGCGCGCGACTCACCGGCGCACTGATCGAAACCTCCGGCGGCATCGTGACCGGGGGAACCCACGGCGAAGACGTCGAGATCGATCGGCACTTACGGCCATCGAGCGTGTCGGCGCCGTGGGCGATTGCGACGATGCACGGCTATTCGGTGTATGCGGGGTTTGCGCGCGATCGGCTCGACACCGAGGTCGTGCCCTTCTACGCACAGCTCATGCAGTCGTTCACCGGCAAGCCGCTACTCTTCAGCGAGTTCGGCAATCCGGCGTGTCCGCCGGGCGCACAGACAGTTGGCTCGTTCGAATGTCTCGACGAAGACGAAATGGCCGCGTATGCGTATACGGTGCTGGTGCGGTTACACGCGATCGGAACGATCGGCGCGATGTGGTGGTGCTGGTCGGATTACGCGAGCGCGCTTGCCACCGTGCCGCCGTGCGATAAAGCCTCGCACGAACTGTACTTTGGCATGATTCGCGCCGACGGTAGCGAGCGTCCCGTAGCGCGCTTGCTCGCGCAGTATGCGGCGCAACAGCTCCCCGTGCTCGATCCACCGCCGCCGATTGCCGATGAGGCAACGTTTTATGCAAGTCTGCCCGGAGGTATCGATGCGCTCTATCGTCGTTACCGGGGCTAGTTCAGGCATCGGTGCGGCGCTCGCGCGTCGCGCCGCAGCACACGGGTGGGCGGTCTTGGCAGTCGCGCGCCGCGGCGATCGGCTCGAGGCGCTGGTGCGCGAGATCGTAGCGAGCGGTGGCCACTGCGAAATGCTGGTTGCCGACGTGCTCTGGAATACCGCGCCACAAACGATTGTCGACCGCGCGGTGCGTGCGTTCGATCGGCTCGACGTAGTGGTGAACAACGCCGGCGCTGCCCACGCGTCGAGCCTCTTAGACGAAAGCGACGTGGAAATCGATCGCCAGTTGCAACTGCACGTTGCCGCTCCGCTGCGCATCGCGCGTGCGGCGCTTCCGCACGTCGAACGCGCGCACGGCGGACTCGTCTTCTTCGGTTCAGGACTCGCGCGCGTGCCGGCGCCGGGATATGGTGCCTATCCACCCGCGAAGGCTGCGATTCGCGCCGCAACGATTCAACTACGACGCGAGCTGCATGGGCGCGGCGTGTTCGTAACCTACGTTGATCCCGGCGTCGTCGACACCGAGTTCTCGCTCGCCGCGGGCATGGAAGAGCGTCCCGCGTGGTGGCACGCCAAACCTGACGCCGTTGCCGCGGCCGTCCTGCGCGGGATCGAACACCGCGCCTCGCATGTCAACGCCGTACCATGGCAAACCGCGGCAACCGCCGTCGGCGAATGGTTACCGGGCATAGCCGATCGCGCGATGGCCTCGTTTGTGACGCCGCCGGCGCCGGCGATACCGCAAGCGCAAATCGTTGCTCCGCCGCCGCCACCACCGAGCACCACGACGTTCGAGACCGCGCTGAGCCCACTGCAGCGCCGCATGGAGCGCATAAAACTGCCGGTATCGTTCATTCGCACGCTGCTCGTACCGCAGACAACGATCGATCTCAACGATGCGGCGATGCGCTGGGCCGGGATGCCGAACAAGAATGAACGCGCCGCAATGCGTGAAGTGCTCGACGCACTCGCGCAAGCCGGATTTTTAGAGCCGTCCGGCGCCGAAGGCTGGCGCGTGCTACGCGGGCCGAACTAGCCGCGAATACTTCAGCGCAATCGCGAGAAAGAAGAGGATCGTCGCCAGCAGGACGATCGTCGCGCCGCTCGAGCTGCGCAAGAAATACGAGAGGTACAACCCGCCGACCGTGCTGAGCACCCCGAGCACTGCGGCGAGCGTCATCATCGGCACGAATCGATTGGTCAGTTGATACGCGGCGGCAGCCGGCGTTACGAGCAATGCCGCGACCAGAATGATGCCGACCGATTGCAGCGCTACGATGATCGTAAGCGCGAGCATCACCAGCAGCACGTACTCGATCACCGCGACCGGCAATCCGCTGGCCTGCGCGACCACCGGATCGAACGTCGTGTAGAGCAAGCCGCGATAGAGCACGATGACCGTGATCGCGATAATCGCTCCGAGTACGGCGATGAACAGCACGTCGTAGGCGCTGACGCTCAAAATATCGCCGAACAGGAAGCTCTGCAGATCGACGGCGTAGCTCCGCAAGCGGCTCATCAGAAAGACGCCGAGGGCAAACATCGCGGTAAAGAGCACGCCGATCGTGGTATCGAGCGAAATGTTGCCGCGGCGGTGCACGAAGCCGATGCCGAGCGCCGTCACCACCGCCACGATCGCTGCGCCGACGTAGTAGTCCATGTTGCGAATGTAGGCGATCACGATGCCCGCGAAGGACGCGTGCGCGATGCCGTCGCCGATGAACGAGAGCTTGCGCAGCACAACGTACGTGCCCATGATCGAGCACAGGAGCCCGACGGTGATGGCCGCCACGAATGCGCGCTGCATGAACGCGTATTGAAACGGTACCAGCAGAGTGTCCATCAAGCGGTCCGCGCGTGTCCGTGGGTGTGGGTGTGCTCGCGGATCGATGCATACGCGCCCGAAGCCACGACCTCCGCCGGCGTCCCGATCGCGAGCACGCGGCGGTCGAGTACCAGCAATCGGTCGAACCATTCCCCGACGCGCTCGAGATCGTGCGTCGTCATCAGCACCGGCAAGCCGTCGTCGACTAGCGAACGCACCACGCGGCGCAGCGCTTCTTCGGTTTCCGCATCAACGCCGGTGGTCGGCTCGTCGAGCAGCAGCAGCTTGGGCTTCTGCGCGATTGCCCGCGCGACGAACACGCGCTGCTGCTGTCCGCCGGAGAGCTGCGCGATGTGCCGGTTGCGTAAATCGTACATGTTAACCGCGCGAAGCGCGTCCTCGACCGCGCGGCGATCGACCTCGCCAAAGCGCTGCCAAAAGCGTAAATGCGGAAAGCGTGCCATCGCGACCACGTCCCATACGTTGGCCGGAAACGACCAATCGGCGGCCTCGACCTGTGGCACGTACGCGATCGAGCCGACCGGAAGTTTGCGCGGCTCCGTACCGAGCACGCACAACTCGCCGCTCGCCGGGGTGAGCAGTCCGGCGATCGACTTGAGCAAGGTGGACTTGCCCGAACCGTTGGGGCCGACGATTCCTAGCGCCTCGCCAAAACGGAGTTCGAGGGTAACGTCGTCCAGCGCGACCGTGCGATCGTAGCGAACGACGAGGTGCTTTACGGCAACCGCGTCACCCGTGCAGGCGTTCATTTGAGCGCGCCCACGATCACGTTCGTATCGTACGTCAACATCGAGATGTAATCGTGCACGTGCGGATCGTTGCCGATCGAGTCGTCATAGAGATCGGTGACGACGTGAATGCCGGCATTGCTCGCGATTTGGTCGGCGAGCTTCTTGCTGTACTCGGGCTCGCTGAAGATCGCCTGAACGTGATGCGCACGCGCGAGATCGATCAGGTGCGCGACCTGCTGCGGATTGGGATCTTGTCCGGGATTGGCCTCGATGAAACCCAGCGTCGTGATGCCGTAGCGATCGTTGTAGTACTGCCATGCATTGTGGAAGACGATCATGTAGCGATGGCTGGGCGGAAGCGTCTTGATCTTCGCGGCGATCCAGTCGTTGAGCGCTTCGAGCTTTGCCTGATAGACCGTCGCGTTCTTGCGATACTCGGTCGCGTGCTCGGGATCGACGGCGATGAGCGCGTCGCGAATCTTTGCGACGTAGACCTTCGCATTTTCGGGATCCATCCACAGATGCGGATTGTCGTTCTTGACCTGCAAGCCGGCGGCGCCGATCACCACGTGCAGCGAATTCGACGGAACGTTTTTGAGCGTCCCCGCGAGCCATGACTCGAGACCCGCGCCGTTCTCTACGAGGATTTGGGCCTGCGAGAGCGTGACCGCATCCTGCGGCGTCGGTTCGTAGTCTTCCGGCGATGCGCCGACCGGGACGAGATTTTGCACGCGCACGTGATTGCCGCCGACGCCTTCGACCAACGAGTTAAAGGTTGAAATCGTGGTGACGACCGAGATCGGGCCGCGAGGACTGGCCGCCGAGGCGGAGCTGCAGACGGCAAGAGCGCCGGCGATTACGAGCGCGAGGACGCGGGTTTTCATGCAGGTTCTATTTGTTAATGATTTCGCAAAATCATTTAGGGCATCGGCGTCGGCGAGCCGCAGGCAGCGATCGCATCCTTGGCCGTCGTCTGGTACTTCTGCTCCCAATAGCTCGTCGCGTCAGGAAAGGGCGGGAGGGTGAGACCACCATCGGTGGCCATCGCCTCGACCTGCGGGACGAGCGTCGCTACCAGCTTTGGCGGCGGCGTGACCTGCGAGGCCTCGCCGAGCTTGTACCAGGCGCTGGCGGCGCTCGCCGCTACGATCTTCTTCACCGAGTCCGGGCACGGACCGCCGCCGGAGCCGGTGACGACGCCCTGCACGAGGAGATCGCCCCAGGCGTCGAGCGCGAAGAGCTCCGCCGCAAATGGCCCAAACTGGGTGTCCGGACAAACGCTTTTCAACACGACCTGCTCTTGCTCCGCAGCGGCTTGGGCCTGCACGATGGCCACGCCGCGCTCGTTGAGCTGCTTAGGCTGCGCAGGATGGTTAGCAAAGTTTTGGAGCTGGCCTTGGATCTTGTTGATCGTGATGTCGTTGCAGCGAGAATCGGAAGCGATGGTGCCGCTTGAAAGCGCCACCGCGAGCACGGCAGAAAGCATCCGCCCTTGGTTCCCGCCGCTGCACCTGCCACCTTTGTCCCCTTTGACAGGGGGACCGCGAGGTGCGTATAATTCTGCGCGTTGCCCCTGGGGATGTAGCTCAGCTGGTAGAGCACTTGCTTCGCATGTAAGGGGTCAGGAGTTCGAGTCTCCTCACCTCCACCACGTCGGAAAGCCCGCCTCGTACAGAGAGCGGGCCTTTTCTTTGCCGATCCGCCTCAATGTGTGGGGAAGACTTCGAGGACCCGTCCCCTGTTGTTCGTGACGCACCGGCGCGTGAATTGGTCCCGGACGCGGACGATGCTGAAATGGTCGGGCTGCGGAAAACCACCGGTTTGCGACACGCGAAAAGTACAGCCGTCGGTCGTGCGGCCGTCATCCCGCACGCGATAGGTAAATGTGAGCAGTGCCGATTCCCCGGAGCCAAGGACGCAGCGAAAGCGTTGCTGGCGCATCTCCGGCTGGCAAAGGTGGCCGTGACTATGCCTCCCCGGTATCAGCCCATTGCGGCCTTCAACGAAGACGCCCCCGGCGGGAAGTTGTTGCGCCACGGCCTGTGCCGAGAGCATCGACGCGGCCGCAACGACGAGTATGACGAGACGATGCACGGGCATTGAGAAATCCCTCCACGCGCCATGCGTTCGCGACTACGGTCAAGCGGCACCCCCTCCGGACGCTGCCGCCAAATCGTCGCCGGCATCCACCGGGTGGTTTCTAGTTACTCCCTGCGCCGAGGGCGGTTCGGCATCATATCCATCCCGCGCCGAGCGGGACGAATGCAGGCGTCAGGCGAGGAGGCAAGCATGCCCTCAGTCGAGGTTGGACAGAGCACGATCCCCAGCGCCGGCGAAGCCGGAATCCGTCCGTTTCGGGTCAGCTTTCCTGAGGCGGATCTGGCCGCGTTGCACGCACGCGTCAGCGCGACCAGATGGCCCGATCGGGAGACCGTCAAGGATGACACGCAAGGCGTGCAGTTGGCAACGACGCAGGCTCTCGCCGCCCATTGGACGACCGAGTACGACTGGCGCAAGGTCGAGGCGAGACTGAACGCACTCCCGCAATATCTGACCGAGATCGACGGGCTGGACATTCATTTCATCCACGTCCGCTCGAAGCACGACAACGCCTTGCCGCTCATCGTCACGCACGGCTGGCCGGGTTCGATCATCGAGCAGCTGAAGATCATCGATCCCCTGACGAATCCGACGGCGCACGGTGCGAGCGCAGCGGACGCATTCCATATCGTGGTTCCGTCCTTGCCGGGGCACGGGTTCTCGGCCAAACCGACCACGACCGGCTGGGATCCCCCGCGCGTCGCGCGCGCCTGGGTCGAGCTGATGAAACGACTCGGCTACACGCGATACGTGGCGCAAGGCGGCGACTGGGGTAACGCGGTCACGGAGCTCATGGCGAAGCTCACGCCGCCGGGATTGCTCGGCATTCACACCAACATGCCCGCTGCTCTCCAACCAGACATTTCGAAGGGAGTCCAGACCGGGACGCCGGCGCCGGCCGGTCTCTCCGCCGACGAGCAACACGCCTACGATCAACTCGTCGACTTCTTCGCGAACCATACGGCATACGCAGCCGAAATGACGAAGCGGCCACAAACGCTGCACGGGATAGCGGATTCACCCGTCGGCCTGGCGGCCTGGATGCTCGATCACGACAAGCTCAGTTACGAGCTGATCGCACGGGCCTTCGCGGGACATCCGGGCGGCCTCTCGCGCGACGACGTCCTGGACAACGTCACGCTGTATTGGTTGACGAACACGGGGATCTCTTCGGCGCGCCTGTATTGGGAGAACAAGGGCGCCTTCTTCGACGTCAGAGGCATCACCATCCCGGTTGCCGTGAGCGCGTTCCCCGATGAGCTCTATCAGTGCCCGCGGAGTTGGGCAGAGAAAGCATATAGCAGGCTCATCTACTACAACAAGCTCGACCAGGGCGGCCATTTCGCGGCCTGGGAACAGCCGAAAGTCTTCTCCGAAGAGCTGCGCGTCGCTTTTAGGTCGTTGCGCTAGACGTACGGTGAAGGCATCGGTGCTGACCGGGTACGGCGGTCCGGAAGTGATGAAATATCAGGACATGCCGGACCCCAAGCCGGGGGCGGGCGACGTCCTCGTCAAGGTGGCCGGCATCGGCATCAATCCGGAAGACATGCTCGAGCGTAACGGCGACTTGAAGGATCGGTGGCCGCTGCACTTTCCGGCGATCATCGGTCTGGACGTGTCCGGAACGGTGGTCGCGGCGGGCGACGGCGTCACCGACCTGAAGGTCGGCGAGCGTGTCTGCGGGTGGTCGTACCACACCTATGCCGAGCTGGTCGCCGACAAAGCGGCTTTCTTCGCCAAGGTGCCGGAGACGATGGACCTGGTCGACGCCGCCGCGATTCCGCTCGTGGGCCTCACCGGCAGCCAACTGATCTCCGTCGCGAGCGGGTTGAAGCCTGGGCAGACGGTGCTGGTCGCCGGCGCGGCGGGCGCCGTCGGTCGTTCTGCCGTCTACATGGCGAAGGCATTGGGTGCGCGAGTGATCGCGGGCGTGCGAAGGCATCAGCTCGACCAGGCGAAGGGCATCGGGGCGGCCCAAACGATCGCTCTCGACGACCCGGCCGCCGTTGCGGCGATTCCCCAGGTCGACGTCGTGGCCAACACGCTGCGCGGGAAAGCGGCGACGGATCTGCTGGCGAAGGTCAAGGACGGCGGGACGTTTGCGTCGGTGACGGGAGAGCCCGACGGCGCCAAGGGCTATCCGAAGGTGCGCGTCGTCCCGTTCGTCTCGAAGCAAGACCGGGCGGGCATCGCCTTCATCGCCGATGCGGTGAACGCCGGCAAGATGACGATCCCGATCGGCCTGCGAGAGGAGCTCAAGAACGCAGGCGCCGCGCAGGCCGCCTTCACGAAGGGTGGCATCGGGAAGGTGTTGCTCGTCCCGTGAGTTCCAACCGCCATTCCGCTCCGGTCCCTGAGCGAACCACTACACCCCCTACTCGAATAGGAGTCGTCACATGAGCGAAGTCCACGTCGAGCAGAAGACCTATCACATGCCGCCGGTGGAGGGCTTTACCATCGCGCACTTTCTGACCGTTGCCGACCTCGAGCGATCGGCTCGATTCTATGCAACCGTCTTCGGCGGTCGCATTCTGAGCACCGGCGACGGCGACGGCTCGCCCTCGTACCTCCAGATCGCGAACACCTGGCTCATCATCAACCTCGGGGGCGGTCCAACCCCCGACAAACCAACGGTAACGCTGAGCGTCCCGCCTGACCCGAACAGGCTCAGCAGCTTCATGAATATACGCGTGGCGGACATTCAGGCATGCTATGAACTCTGGCGCAGCCGAGGAGCAGAGTTCATCACCGAGCCGCTCGAGAAGTTTGGCGAGACGCGCTGCTACATTCGCGATCCCGACGGCTATATTATCGAAGTCGGGCAAAGCAAAGAGGGTGTCACCTACGGTTAAGCAGATCGACGCCGGCGTTCTCAGCGTCGGGTACGCCGAAGCTGGTCCGGCCGATGGGCCTGCGGTCGTCCTCTCGCACGGCTGGCCGTACGACGTGCACAGTTTCGACGAGGTAGCCCCGATACTGGCCTCAGCCGGTTATCGTGTCGTCGTTCCCTTTACGCGCGGCTATGGCCCGACGCGCTTCCTTTCCAGCAAGACCCCGCGCAACGGCCAGCAATCCGTTCTCGCCGTCGACCTCATCGCCCTGATGGATGCGCTGAAGATTCAGCAAGCGATCGTCGGCGGCTTCGATTGGGGAGCTCGGAGCGCCGACGTCGTGGCGGCACTGTGGCCGGAACGCTGCAAAGGGCTGGTCTCGGTGAGTGGCTATCTCATCGGCAACCAGAAAGCAGGCGAGTTGCCCCTGCCGCCGAGCGCTGAGCTCAAATGGTGGTATCAATTTTACTTCGCCACCGAACGAGGGCGTCTCGGGTATGCGAACAACCGGCACGATTTCGCGGAACTCATCTGGCGCCTGGCCTCGCCAAAGTGGCAGTTCGACGCGGCGACCTTCGAGCGTAGCGCGTCGTCTTTCAACAATCCGGATCATGTCGACATCGTGATCCATAACTACCGCTGGCGCATGGGTCTGGCTGAGGGCGAGTCGCAATATGACGCTCTGGAGAGACGCCTTGCCGACGGTCCGGTGATCACCGTGCCCACCATCACGCTCGAGGGTGATGCCAACGGGGCTCCGCACTCGGAACCGGGTTCCTACGCCGGCAAATTCTCCGGTACGTATGAAAATCGGATCGTCACGGGTGGTGTCGGGCACAATCTGCCGCAAGAAGCTGCGCGGGACTTTGCCCAGGCGATACTCGACGTAGGGCGGGCTGCTTCTTAGGCGACGATCTGCGTCGCGCCGATCTCGAGGTGATAGATCTCCGGAAAAGCCAACCGGAAGAGCGCGAATTGCTCGGCTGCGCTAAGGCGTAACGCCTTTGAGAGCCGGGCGACGAACTGCGGCGAGACTCGCACGGCGCGGCCGCTTTCAAAGGAGCGATACCAGTCGACGGTCACCCCGACGAGTTCGGCGACTTCACCGCGGCGTAGACCAGGCACTTTCCGGCGCGCGGTTTGCGGGAATCCGAGCTTGACCGGGTCGACGTGGGAACGGCAATTCATGAGAAACTCGCGCAACTGTTGCCGCCGGCGAGCGTCTTCCTGAATTTGCAGGTCGTCCACAACTCTCTCGCCTCACCCGGGTCCGTGCCGTCGGGCGCTGCTTATGCCTCTTGCTAGCCTGCTCCTTCCAGCGAGCCGGGAGTCGCGCTGCTGATTTCGATGGGGCTCGCCTATCCAGCTCAACAGGCGTGCACACGAGCGTCACGAAGCGCCGCGGGGATGCTGTCACGACGCCGTTGCGGCGCGGGGGAACGCCCTGCCACCGACGGTGTTGGTCGCCTGCAAGCAGCGCATCCTCGATACGTTTGCGGCGATGGTCTCCGGTTGCCGCCTGCGGCCGGGTCTGGCGGCGGTCGAATACGTTCGCGGGCTCGGCGGGGTGCCGCAGGCGTCGGTCATCGGCGCCGGCTTCCGCACGACGGAGATCGACGCGGCGTTCGCCAACGCGATGTGCGCGCATGCCGGCGCCGCGCGGCGCGATCGTCGAGGTAACGCTGACGAACGGGCAGCAGGTCTCGCATTACACGAAATTTCCGCCCGGGACCAAAGAGAATCCGCTGAGCACCGAGGAGATCAACGCGAAGGCGCGCGAGTTGATGGTACCCGTCCTCGGGACGAAAAAAGCGCAGCAGCTGATTGCCGCAATCAACGATCTGGAAAATCTCAGCGATGTTCGAGAGCTCCGCGCAATGATATCGTCCCCTTGAGGCAGTAGCTGGGGGCATGGACGCGGACGCCATCGTGATCGGGGCCGGCGCGGCGGGTTTGGCGGCGGCGCGCGACCTGGCCGGCCGGTCGCTGCGGGTGGTCCTGCTGGAGGCGCGCGACCGCACCGGCGGCCGCGTGTGGTCGGTACCCACCTCGCGTGCCGCGACGCCGGCCGAGCTCGGCGCGGAGTTCATCCACGGGCAGGCCGCGGAGACGATGGCCTTGCTCCGCGAGGCCGGGTCTGCGGCGATCGAGACCGGCGGCGAGTCGTGGATCCGCGGCGAGGACGGGGACCTGCAACGCGAAGAGGACGACTTCGTCCCCGCCACCGGCATCTTCGACGGCGCTCGCGCGCTCGCGGCCGACGAGAGCGTCGATCGATTTCTGCGCCGCTTCGCGGGTGACGCGGCGATGCGCGAACGGGTCGCGGAGGCCCGCATGTTCGTCGAGGGATTCGAGGCCGCCGACCCCGCGGTCGCGAGCGCGCGCGCGATCGCGGACGAGTTGCGATCGGGCGTCGATTTTGCCAGCGCGCGACCGCTGGGCGGCTACCCGGCGGTGTTCGAGCGCCTGCTGAGCACCGTTGCCGCGGCCGGCGTGGAGCGCTGCCTGTCGACCGTGGTGCGGCGGATCGCGTGGCGCCGCGGCGCGGTCGCCGTCGATGTGACCGGCGCGTCGGGGGAGGCACGGACGATTCGGGCGCGGGTCGCCGTCGTGACGCTGCCGGTTGGAGTCTTGCGGCACCGCGGCGACGAAACGGAGGTCGCGTTCGACCCCGACCTGCCGACGGCCAAGCGCGCGGCGCTGGGGAGTCTCGAAATGGGTCACGCGGTCCGAGTGGTGCTCTGGTTTCGGACGGCGTTCTGGGAGCGGCTCCGCGACGGGCGCTACCGCGACGGCGCGTTCTTCCGCCGCACCGGGCAGCCGTTCGCGGCCTATTGGACGCAGTTCCCCGTGCACAGCGAGCTGATCGCGGCCTGGGCCGGTGGACCGAGGGCGACCGCGCTGAGCGGCCTCTCAGCGGCCGAACGCATCGGGCGCGCGCTCGAGGGTGTGGGTGCGCTGTTCGGCGAGCCGGCGCTCGTACATGACGAGTTCGACGGTGGGGCGACGCACGATTGGAGCCGCGACCCCTTCGCTCGCGGAGCGTACAGCTACGTCGCCGTCGGCGGTGGGGACGCGCGCGCGGCGCTGGCAGCGCCCCTCGACGACACCCTGTTCTTCGCCGGCGAGGCGACGTCCAACGACGGCCAAGGCGGCACGGTGAACGGGGCACTCGAAACCGGCGAGCGCGCTGCTCGGGAAGCGGCAGCGTCGCTCGGCGTGATGGCGTGATCGATGGCTGAGACCGCCTCGTCCGTCCTCACTCCGTGGTCGAGCTTCTACGTCATGACCGGCTCGTCAGCGGCGGCCCTGGTCGGGTTGATGTTCGTCGTGATCGCCCTGGTCAGCGGGATGGAACGCCGCAGCAGCACCGACGGCGTCCAGACGTTCAGCACCCCGACGGTGATGCATTTCGCAGCCGTGCTGCTCGTCTCGGCGATTCTCGTCGCGCCGTGGCACTCGCTCATCCACCCCGCCGTGTTGCTCGGGCTCGCCGGTCTGTACGGCGTCGTGTACCTTGGACGCGTCACCTACCGCACCGCGGGATTGACCGCCTACAGTCCGGATCTCGAAGACTGGGTCTGGTTTACGATCCTGCCACTGGTAGCCTACGGCACGCTCCTTACGGCCGCGATCATGCTCCCCACCCTTCCGCACCAGGCGCTCTTCGCGCTCGCCGGCGGCGTCGCGTTACTGATCGTGATCGGCATTCGCAACGCCTGGGATGTCGTCACGTACATCGCCATCGGCAGCCTGGACGAGCCGCCGAAAAACCCGGACTGACTCGCATCGCCGGCGTCAGCGAGCCTTGACGACCGCTCTGGGCGCACGCTTCTTCGGCTCGGCGCTGTCGTGGTGCTTCACGTCGTGGAGCGGCAATGGAGCGCGACGCGCCTCGGGTGCGGGCAGCAAGTTTCGGTCGTGCTCGGCGAGCCAGAGCTTGAACGCGGCCATCGGCATCGGCCTGCAAATCGCATACCCTTGCACGTAGCCGCACCGATGTTGTCGCAGCCACTCGACATCTTCCGGCTCCTCCGCGCCCTCGCCCAAAGATTCGAGGCCGAAGTGTTCGGCGAGCGAGATGATGGTGTCCGCGATCGCCGCGTCGTGCCGGTTGCTTGTGACGCCCGAGATGAAGCTCTGATCGATCTTCACCACGTCGACCGGTAACCGCTTGAGCGACGACAGCGACGAATAGCCCGTCCCGAAATCGTCGATCGCGACGCGTACGTTGAGCCGCCGTAGAGACCGGAACACGTGACGCGTCGCCTCGACGTCGCGCATCGCGTCCGACTCGGTGATCTCGACGCCCATATTCTCCAGCCGAACACCGCTGCGAGCGGCGTCGATGAACGAACGGACCAGCCGTGGATCTCCGGCTTGCCTCCCGGAAAGGTTGAAATACAAGCGGAAGCCGGGCCGCGATTCGCACAGTTCGCCGGCAGCGACAAAGGCGTTGCGCATCACCCACGAATCGATCCTCGTAATGATGCCGGCCTGCTCGGCGAACGGAATGAAGTCATCCGGCGAGACGAGACCCCGCTCGGGGTGGTTCCAGCGAATCAGCGCTTCGCAGCCGCTGACCTTGCCGTTCCGCAAGTCGACGTGCGGCTGATAGTAGAGCGTGAACTGATCGTGCTCCACCGCCTCGCCAAGCTCGTTCCGCAGGTCGGTGCGCCGCTGCGCGTCGCTCTCCATCCCCGCCTCGTAGAGCACGATCGACCCCTGGCCGCGTTCCTTCGCGACGGCCAGTGCAGCATCGGCCTGCAAGAGAATCGCCTCGATCGACTGGCCGTTATCCTGCGTCACTGCGACGCCGATGCTTGCATTGCGGGCGATGAAGTCACCGCCCGCACGGTCACCCATCGAGAACGGGCGCGAGAACACTTCGGCGAAGCTCTGAGCCCGGACCAGGACGAACTCGTCCGACCGCGGGTTCTCGATGTAAATCGCAAAGACGTCACCGCCGATGCGGCCGATGATCTCGTCGCGAAACGCACACAGCTGCAGCTCGTTCGCAATTTCGACGATCAACGCGTCACCGATCGTATGACCGTAGGATTCGTTGATTTCGCGAAAGGCGTTGATGTCGATCACGATGATCGCACTGCGGGAGCTGGCGCGCGCACGGGAGCGCGCCTGCGAGCGAAAATGCGATCGGTTGAGCAAGCCGGTCAGCACGTCATGGGATTGTTCGTACTCGATCCGTTCGAACTGCCAACGCTGCTGTACGTGATTGGCAAAAAACGACGCCAGAACCTCGATATACGCGTGCTCTTGCTGGCCGAGCGGTTTGCCGGCGGCCAGGCCGGAGACGAACTGCAGCGCCCAAGTCGCGCTCCCGGCGGTGAACGTCGTCACGACGCAGGCATGGACGCCGCGCATGCGGGTGACGTCGGTCGCATAGGCGCTGAACTGAACGTCGTCCCAGGAGCGGATACCTTTGCCCTCGGCAAAGACCATGCCGGCGACCGACGTCGCCGTTGGTATGACGTTGCCGACTTCCAGCGGGACGCCGGTGAGCTGGTGCCCCGGGGACTCGGCCACCGCCTCGAGCGTCATCTCGGTGTCGTGGATGCGCCACAGCATCCCGCGACAGCCGTGACCCGGCCAGACGGACGCCGAAGCCTGAGCCAGCATCGCGAGCCACTTGTCGGCGTCGCTGAGCGCTGAGTCGTTCACGATTTGCCACAACGCCTCGAGGCGATGCGCGTGCGCGCGCGAATGTTCTTCTTCATCGCGCAACGAGTCCTCGAGCTCGTTGACCTGCACTTGATGGGCAACCGACGCTGCGAGAACGTCGAGATAGGCGAAGTCCTGAGCGGAAAACGCCTCCCTCCCCGGCTCGCCCGAGGCGAAGGTCAATCCGTACCGAGTGCCGCCGGCTTCGAACTGCGTGCAAATGACGGCGCGCCAACCCTGGCCGGCCAGCTCAGACGGCAAGGCGGCACCCGTCTCGATGTCATCCCAGCCGTGGCTGCGCGCTCCGGGAACGCTCGGCGTCTCCAACGTCCGGCGCCTGGTCAGCTGTCGCAGCGCCGCGCGTGGCGGATCACCGCCGGGACCGTCGACGTCGACCATGACGACCAGATCGTTCGCGTCGACGCTATAGAGCAAGCCACGGAAATGCTGAGGCGGGGAGATGGCCGTCGCCGCTTGCCGAACCAGAGCGACGATCAGTTCGTGGCCGCGCAGGGCGGGGTTATTGGCGACGCGCCAGAGCACCTCGAGGCGATCGGCGTGGGCACGCGCCCGCTCCGCGGCAGCCGCCGTGGCCCTCGCCTCGCGCACGGCACGTTGGACGGCACTTGGCAGGCGTATGAGGCTCGACTTCATGACGTAGTCGACCCCACCGCTCTGCAGCGCCATCGCGGCGCCTTCCTCGCTGATCGTTCCTGAGACGAAGATCAGCGGGGTGTCGACGTACGTTTCTTGCACGATGCGCTGGGCCGTCATACCGTCGAAATTCGGGAAGCTGAAATCGCACAAGACCACATCGGGCACGAAGGTGCGCAAAGCCGCGCGCAGCTCGACCTCGTCTGCGGCGATCATACCTTCGACCACCAGACCGGCGCGCCGCAGCTCCCGCAGGCTGAGGTCACCGTCGATCGGGTTGTCGTCGACGATGAGGACCTTGATCGCTCTTTCGCCCGGCAAAGGCCGTTCAGAAGCGATGGCCGTCATTACGGGACCTGATTGATGCGGAGCCAATACGCGGCGATGTGTGCGATGGCGGCGGCGAGATCTGCGGATTGAATCGGCTTGGTGACGTAGCCGTTTGCCCCGAGCTGATAGCTTTCCCTGATGTCGCGAGTCTCATTCGACGACGTCATCACCACGATGGGTATCGTCTTCGTCCGCTCGTCCGATTTCAATTCACGCATCACGTCGAGACCGTTGAGGCGCGGCATCTTCAAGTCGAGGAGCACCAGCTTCGGCCGTTGATCGAAACTTCGCCCATCGTAGGCTCCCGTGCAGCGAATGAATTCGAGCGCGTCGACGCCGTCTTGCACCCAGTGCAGCTTGCTGTTTACATCGCACTTCGCCAATGCGCGCATCATCAGCTCGGCATCGTGCCGGCTGTCTTCCACGAGCAGGACCTCTACGTCGTCAATGTCGCTCACGCGGCACGCAAAGAATTCACCGGGTCGGTGCCTGATTGGTCAGTAGCCAGTACATACCAATCTGCGCCACCGCTTCCATGAACGACGCGACCTGCACCGGCTTGGTCACGTATCCGTTCACGCCGAGGTTATAACTCTCCGTGACGTCGCGGTCTTGGTTCGAGGACGTCATCACGACGATCGGAATCCCAATCGTCTTGGGATCCGTCTTCAGCTCGCGCAAGACCTCGATTCCACCCAGACGTGGCATCTTCAAGTCGAGCAGCATGAGCTTCAAGACCTGTTGTGGGTCGCGGTCTATGTAGGCACCCGTACAGCGAACGTACTCTAATGCCTCGACGCCATCCCTGACCCAGTGGACTCGGTTCAGAAAGTGTGCCTTCGTCAGCGCACGCATCGTCATCTCGGCATCGTGCTCGTTGTCCTCGACGAGCAGCAGGTCGACGTTTTGGAACTCGTCGGTCATTCCTCTCCTCCAGTCGGTAACGCGAAGGAGAACGTAGCTCCCTCGCCCAGTCGAGCATCCGCCCAAACGGTGCCGCCATGTCGTTGCACGATCCGCATGACGATCGCGAGCCCCACACCAGTACCGGGAAACTCGTCGCTGCGGTGGAGTCGCTGGAAGACTCCGAAGAGTCGGCCGGCATACGCCATGTTGAATCCCACCCCGTTGTCACGCACGTTGTAAACGGTGCGGGTCTCCTCCCGCGTCGCCCAAACATGCACTTGCGGTTCCGCGCTCTTGCTCGAGTACTTGACCGCGTTGGAGATCAAATTCACCCAGACCTGACGCAGCAACACACGGTCGCCGCGGACGGCGGGAAGATCGGCGATATCGATCAGCGATCGCCCTTCGGAGGCGAGGATCTGCTCGGCGGTGACCTCTCGGGCGAGGCTGGTCATGTTCACCAAGATGTTGGCCATCGGCTGGCGCCCGAGTCGCGAGAAGGCGAGCAGATCGTCGATCAGGTCCCCCATGCGCGAGGCCTCGCCCTCGACGACCGAGAGGAGCCGCCGGCCCTCCTCGTCGAGGAGGGTGCCGTAATCGTCAGCGATCGCGCGGGTGTAGCCTAAGACGGCGCGCACCGGAGCGCGCAGATCGTGGGAGACGGAATAGCTGAAGCTCTCGAGCTCCGAATTGAGTGCTTCGAGCTCGCCGGCATGCAGCCGCAATTGCTCTTCGGCTTTGTTCGTGCGCGACAGCTCGGCGAGGGCGTCATGCCGGGCGACGTCGTCGCGCTCGATCGTGCGCTCGGCGAGGCGCTGCTTGAGCTCGGCATTCGTTCGCGCGAGCTCGGTGAGAGCGTCGTCCCGGGCCGCGTCGTCGCGTTCGATCGTGCGCTCGGCGAGGCGCTGCTTGAGTTCGGCATTGGTCCGCGCGAGTTCGGCCAGAGCATCGTCCCGGGCGACGTCGTCGCGCTCGATCGTACGCTCGGCAAGCCGCTGCTTGAGTTCCGCATTGGTTCGCGCAAGCTCGGTCAGAGCGTCGTCCCGGGCGACATCGTCGCGTTCGATCGTGCGCTCGGCAAGCCGCTGCTTCAGTTCGGCGTTGGTCCGCGCCAGTTCGGCGAGCGCGTCGTCCCGAGCGACGTCGTCGCGTTCGATCGTGCGCTCGGCGAGACGCTGCTTCAGTTCCGCATTCGTACGCGCAAGCTCCGTAAGAGCGTCATCGCGGGCGACGTCGTCGCGCTCTATCGTGCGCTGCGCGAGGCGCTGCTTCAGCTCCGCGTTGGTCCGCGCAAGCTCCGCCAGGGCTTCGTCCCGGGCCACGTCGTCGCGTTCGATCGTGCGCTCGGCGAGTCGCTGCTTGAGCTCCGCATTGGTGCGCGCAAGTTCGGCGAGCGCTTCGTCTCGAGCGACGTCGTCGCGTTCGATGGTGCGTTCGGCGAGCCGCTGCTTGAGCTCGGCGTTGGTGCGCGCCAGCTCTGCGCGCGCCTCGTCCCGGGCGACGTCGTCGCGCTCGATCGTGCGCTCGGCGAGACGGTGTTCGAGCTCAGCGTTGGTCCGCGCAAGTTCGGCGAGCGCTTCGTCTCGAGCGACGTCGTCGCGCTCGATCGTGCGCTCGGCTAAGAGTTGCTCGAGCTCCGCGTTCGTGCGCGCGTGCGCGACGGGGGTTGCAGCCGCGATCTTCCCCGGCGGGTGCTCGACCAGGGGACGACGAGGCTGACTGGCATGCTTGGGCACGATAACCACCCGGCTCCGCTGTGCGGATCGACACCTGCCATGCGCCTCGATGGCTGGTTTCTAGTCACGCCGGTGACGTTCGGAGTGGCTCTGGAGAAAATGTCGGTACGCGAAACGTTGGGAAGCGAGTTCCAGTTCGGGACTCGCTGGACTCCCGTCTTACCCACTTTGAGTGCCCGCGCGTATCCGATTGCTCAGGCGGCAGAGAGGACGACGGTGCGCGCGGTTTGGGCGGCCGTGTAGGCGGTGGTCGCGAGGTCGGTCCCCAAGGCGAGGATGCCGACGAGGACGGTGGCGGCGAGCAGGGCGCGAAGCATGGGCGGTTCTCCTTTCGCGATGCTATCGGGGCGATCAACTATGTTTCTAGGTGATCCGCGACCAGCGTAGCACTGGCCCTGCCGGGTGTCAACTAAAGGTTTAGTTAAAGGCGCCCGCCGGGTCCGGGACGCGGACGGCGAAGGCGGCGGGATGGCTGAGGAAGCGCGCTGGAAGTACGACGGGGTCCGGGTGATCGCAGGCTGCGACCTCGACCCCAACACCCCGCAGACGGCCGGCATGAGCCGGGCCGCCGCGATCACCCAGGCGAGCGCCGGCGCGGCGAAGCTGTGGGCCGGGACGGTCACCATCGAGCCCGCCGCCCAGACGGGAGCCCATCACCACGGCGACCTCGAGAGCGTCATCTACGTCGTGCGCGGCCGGGCTCGCATGCGCTGGGGCGAGGCGCTGGAGTTCACGGCCGAGGCCGGACCCGGCGACTTCATCTTCGTCCCGCCCTACGTCCCGCACCAAGAGATCAATGCCTCACCCGGCGAGGAATTGGAGTGCGTCCTGGTCCGCAGCGGCCAGGATCCGATCGTGGTGAATCTTGACATACCGGTCGTCGAGCGGCCGGAGACGGTGCGCTGGATCGACGACATCCACCGCCACTAGAGCAGACGCGTCGCCGAGCAGACGGGCCGATCCCCGGCTAGACCGGCAGGGGGCGAGCGGGGTCGGGTGCAACGGACGAGCTTAATGTTCCGGATTTCATCGACGCGTCATGCGGCGGCGCTCTTTCTCATTTGCGCCACCGGCATCACCGCCGCTCCGGCCGCGGCCGTACCGATCTCGCCGGTCGAGTCGAGTTACGCCGCCGTGCTGCGCACGATCAACCCGCGTCTGGCGCCCGAGCGAGCCCGCGCCTATGCGCGCTCGATCGTCGTCGACGCCACCCGTACCCATCTCGATCCGCGCTTCTTGATGTCGATCGTGACGGTCGAGTCGCACTGGGAAGCAGACGCGATCTCACGCGTCGGCGCTCGCGGCCTGGGCCAGCTGATGCCGCACACGGCCGCCTCGCTGGGCGTAAACGCCTGGAGCGCGTCGGACAACCTGCGCGGCACCGCCAGCTACCTGCACTCGCTGCTGAAGACGTTCGCCGGCCACCGCAACGCGATGCAGCTCGCGATCGCCGGCTACAACGCCGGCCCGCAGGCGGTCCAGAAGTATCACGGCATCCCGCCGTACGCCGAGACGCAGACCTACGTCGTGCGCGTGCTGCGGATGTGGGACGTGCTGCGCGGCCGCGTCGGACGCGCGCTGGCGACGACGCCACCCGCGCGACCGGCCGTGCTGCCCGAGGAGCGCCAGTGGCTCAGCGGCGTCGACCAAGTCCTGCCGGCCCCGGCCTCGACCACACCGACGCGGTAATCAGCGCGGCCGGCGCCGGCCCGCTAGGGCGACTTTTCCGGCTGCGGCGTCGACACAAGCGTCTGCGGCGCCGCCGACGATGACGTCGTCGCCGACGTGGACGCCGAGGCCGACGGCGAGCCCGAGACCTTCGGCGTCGGCGTCACCGCCGGCTCCGGCAGCGCGTAGATGGCGAAGATCGCCGGCCGGTTCGCCAGCAGATGGAGCGTCACCGGAGTACCGAAGAAGAGCACGCGCTGCGGCGGCAGCGTCGGCGCGGCCGTCGCGTGCGCGCCGGTGGACGGTGCCGAACTTGGGAGCTGCCCGTTGGGGAGACGGGTCGGTGAGGCGGTCGGCGTCGGCGTGAACAGCGGCGGTATCGTCACACCGGGCGGCGGCGTCGTCGGCGCCGCGGTGCTCGTCGCGGCAGCCACGGCGTGCGCCGGTGGCGCGGTCGGCGGCGGCGTCGCGGTGGTGTCGATCGCCTCGACCGCGAGCCGGTAGACGTTGTCCTTCTCGCCCGAGTTCCACAGCGCGATGCCGAACTCACCATCGCGGTACTCGGCGGCGATGTCGCGCGGGATGTCGATCGCGATACGCGGATACGACGTCAAGGTCGCGTCGTGCGTCGGCAACAATTCGATGTAGGCGAGCGGTCGCGCGGGGTGCTCGCGGCCGTGGTGCTTCTTCCCCTTGCCGCCCTCCAAGTTCAGGTCGGGACCGTCCTCGGGCTTGTGGATCCAGAGCGTCGCCCCGATCGCGATCTCGACCGCCGTCGGTGCGGCTTCCGGGGTTGGGCTCTTCCCGCCCTTGCTCGGTGCTGGGGTCGCCGGTCCAGCGGTCGGGAAGGCGATCGCTCCACCGAAGCCGCCGATGCTGGGCAGCTCCTGAAAGTTCGCGTTGTCCCCATAGGTCAGCACGGCGGTAGCCGACAAGGGGCTCGGCGCCGGCGTCGGGTTGACGCCGAAGTTCGGTGAGGAGAGCGTCTGCGGCATCGCGCTGTTCGAGCCCAACGAACCGGAACACGCCGCCAGCGACGCTCCGGCGAGGATGAGCAGGACGAAGCCGCGCGGCCACATACGCACCGTGACCGGTTCCGTCGCGCGGTCCGTCCCTCCTCGCGGCCGCCTAGGGCGCCTCGACGTAGACCTCGGCGCCCTTGGCCAGGAACTCGGCGGACTTCTCCGCCATCCCGGCCGCGGCGTAGTCGCGCACCTCCTGGGTGATCTTCATCGAGCAGAAGTGCGGCCCGCACATCGAGCAGAAGTGCGCGACCTTCGCGCCCGGCGCCGGCAGCGTCTCGTCGTGCATCGAACGCGCCGTGTCGGGATCGAGGCTCAGGTTGAACTGGTCCTCCCAGCGAAACTCGAAGCGCGCCTTCGAGAGGACGTCGTCGCGGTGCCGGGCGCCGGAGTGGCCCTTGGCGAGATCGGCCGCGTGGGCCGCCAGCTTATAGGTGATGACGCCGACCTTGACGTCATCCTTGTCGGGCAGCCCCAAGTGCTCTTTGGGCGTCACGTAGCAGAGCATCGCGGTCCCCATCCAGCCGATCATCGCCGCGCCGATGCCGCTGGTGATGTGGTCGTAGCCGGGCGCGATGTCGGTGACGAGCGGGCCGAGCGTGTAGAACGGCGCCTCGTGGCAGACCGCCAGCTGGCGCTCCATGTTCTCCTTGATCAGGTGCATCGGGACGTGACCCGGGCCCTCGATCATGACCTGCACGTCGTGCTTCCAGGCGATCTGGGTCAGCTCGCCGAGCGTATCGAGTTCGCCGAACTGCGCCGCGTCGTTGGCGTCGGCCGTGCAGCCCGGCCGCAAGCCGTCGCCCAGCGAGAAGGTCACGTCGTATGCCTTCATGATCTCGCAGATCTCTTCGAAGTGCGTATAGAGGAAGTTCTCCCGATGGTGCGCCAGGCACCACTTGGCCAGGATCGAGCCACCCCGCGAGACGATCCCGGTGATGCGGTTCGCCGTCAGCGGGACGTACCGCAACAGCACGCCGGCGTGGACGGTGAAGTAGTCGACGCCCTGCTCCGCCTGCTCGATCAGCGTGTCGCGATAGATCTCCCAGCTCAGCTCCTCGGCCTTGCCGCCGACCTTCTCGAGCGCCTGATAGATCGGGACGGTCCCGATCGGGACCGGGCTGTTGCGCACGATCCACTCGCGCGTCTCGTGGATGTTCTTCCCGGTCGAGAGGTCCATCACGGTGTCGGCGCCCCAGCGCGCCGCCCAGACCATCTTCTCGACCTCTTCTTCGATCGAGGAGGTGATCGCGCTGTTGCCGATGTTGGCGTTGATCTTCACCAGGAAATTTCGCCCGATGATCGTCGGCTCCAGCTCGACGTGGTTGACGTTGGCTGGCAGGACCGCGCGCCCGCGCGCGATCTCGCTGCGGACCAGCTCCGGCTCGACGCCCTCGCGGATCGCGACGAACTCCATCTCCGGCGTGATCTCGCCGCGCCGCGCGTAGTGCAGCTGCGAGACGTTCGCCCCAGTGCGCGCGCGGCGGATCGGGCGCGGCGCGGGGAAGCGGATCGCGTCGAGTTCGCGCATCGCTTCGCGGCCGACGCGGTAAACCGACGATGGTTTGGCCAGCACGTCGGTGTCGGCGCGGCGCGCGATCCACGGCTCGCGGATCGGCGCGATCCCGGCCCGCACCTCGATCCCGACGTCGGGATCGGTGAACGGCCCCGATGTGTCGTGCAGGGTGTGGATCGTCCCGTCGGTCAGCGCGACGGCGCGGAACGGGACGCGGATCGTCGCATCGCTCCCCGGCGCGTAGACTTTTTGCGAGGACGGGAAGGGCTCGCGGGAGAGAACGTCGTTGGTCGGGGGGACCATGGTGGCCATGGTGCTGCACTCCTCTTCGCCGGTATGACCCGGATCAGGTGGTAACGGTCGGCGGCCTGGCGCGCGCCCTCTCAGTCCGGCCTTTCGGACTCCCGTAGCGTACGCTCGACAGTATGCCGAAGAGCGGCGGGTGTCAAGGACGCAGCGAGCGGTCCTCCTGGTCGCGCTGGCGCAGCTGGCGATCGGATCGGCCGCCATCTTTGCGCGCTTCGCGCTGGCGACCGGCGGGCCGCTGGCGATCTCGGCCGCCCGGTTGGCCTTGGCCTCGATCCCCGTCCTGGCGCTCGCCGGCTGGCGCGGCCGGTTGCGACCGGTCGACGGCCGCACCGGACGACGGCTCGCGCTGGCCGGTGTCTTGCTGGCGATCCACTTCGCGGCCTGGATCGGGTCGCTGCGCTACGCCTCGGTCGCCATCTCGACGTTGCTGGTGTGCACCGTCCCGGTCTGGACCGAGGCGATCGCCGCGCTGCGCCGGCGCACCATCGACCCGCTCGCGAGCATCAGCATCGGTGCGGCGCTCGTCGGCGTCGCGATCGTCGTCGGCGTACCCGACCGCGGGAACGCGCCGCTCGGGATCGGGCTCGCGCTGACCGGTGCGATCGCCTTCGCCGTCTACCTGCTGCTCGTGCGCGCGACCGACGCGCGCTACGACACGCTGACCGTGATCAGCCGCACCTATCCGATCGCCGCGCTGGTGCTGACGGCCGCGGCGCTGGCGTTGCACGATCCGCTCCCCTCGTCGAGCGATGCGCGCGGCTGGTTCGGGATCGTCGCGATGGCGCTGGTCTCGCAGCTGTTCGGCCACACCGCGCTCAACGCCGCCGTCCGCGTCCTCTCGGCGACGCTCGTCGCGACGATGACGTTGCTCGAGCCGCTGATCGCCGCGGCGCTGGCTGCCTGGATCTTCGCCGAGCGGCTCGGTCCGCTTACCGTAGTGGGCGCGCTCGTCGTCCTGGCTGCGATCGCGTTGGCGATCCGCGCCGAGGCGTCGCCGGCCCTTCAACCGAACGCCCCCGGGTGACCGAGCGCAAGACCTCCCCGTTCCTGATCAGTCTCACGGTGATGCTGGGGATGATCATGGCGATCATCGACGCGACGATCGTCAACGTCGCGCTGGCCACGATCGCCGGGAACCTGGGGGCCTCGATCGACGACGCGGCCTGGGTAGCGACCGGTTACATTCTGGCCAGCGTCATCACGATGCCGCTCAACGGCTGGCTGACGGCGTACTTCGGCCGCAAGCGGTTCTATGCCGGTTGCATCGCGCTGTTCACCATCGCCTCGCTGTTGTGCGGGACGGCGACCAGCATCTGGCAGCTCGTCTTCTACCGCGTGATCCAAGGCTTCGGTGGTGGCGCACTGCAGCCGACCGCGCAGGCGATCCTGTTCGAGACCTTCCCACCCAAGGAGCGCGGCAGCGCGATGGCGATCTTCGGCCTGGGCGCGATGGTCGGTCCGGCGTTGGGCCCGATCCTGGGCGGCTACATCGTCGACAACGCGACCTGGCAGCTGATCTTCTACATCAACATCCCGATTGGGATCGCCGCGTTCCTGATGACCCAGGCCTTCATTCCGAACCCGCACTACTTGGAGAAGCCCAAGGGCGGGATCGACTGGTTGGGCCTGGGGCTGCTCTCGAGTGGGCTCGCCTCGCTGCAGTACGTCCTCGAACGCGGCCAGCACGACGACTGGTGGAGCTCGAGCACGATCACGCTGCTGGCGGTCGTCGCCGTCGTCGCGCTGACCTGGTTCATCGTCAAGACCCTGCGCGATCGCCATCCGCTGGTCGACTTGAAGGTCTTCCGCTACCGCACGTTCACCGTCGGCAACATCCTGATGACGATCGTCGGCTTCGGCCTGTTCGGCACGAGCCTCATCATGCCGCTGTTCTTCCAGACCGTCCTCGGGATGACGGCCTACGATACCGGGATGGCGCTCTTGCCGGGCGCGGTCGCGACGGCGATCTGCATGGTCGTCGTCGGCCGGCTGGTGACCATCGTCGATACCCGCCTGTTGACCGCGATCGGAATCGTGTTGTTCGCCTGGTCGTGCTGGGCGCTGGGCGGACTCAACGAGCAAGCCGGGATCGGCGACATCTTCGTGCCGCGCCTGGTGCAGGGTTTCGGGATGGGTTTCCTGTTCGTGCCGCTGACGACCGTGATGCTGAGCGCGATCCCACGCAACGAGCTGGCCGGCGCGACCGGCGTCTCGCTGCTGTTGCGGCAACTCGGCGGGAGTCTGGGGATCGCGTTCCTGACGACGCTGCTTTCACGCGAGACCGCCATCGCGTGGAACGTGCTCGCCTCGGGCGTCGTCCGCTCGCACGGACAGTCGGTCGGCACCCTCACCCAGCTGGTCGCCATGTCGTCGTCGGTCATCGCCTACGACTATCTCTTCCGGCTCAGCGCGATCATCTTCATCATCACGCTGCCGCTGGTGTATTTCCTACGCCCGCCGCGCTCCGTCCGCGACGCCGCCGCCCGCGGCGACGGTCCGAGCGGCGGCTTGCCCGCGATGGCGCTCGCCGAATAGCATGCGCAACTTTCACCACGGCGTGCGGTAGCAGCGGAGATGAGGCGATCGGCGTTCCTGGGTGCGGCCGGGGGTGCGCTCGCGATGACCGTCCTGCGCAGCCCGGCCGACGCCGACGAAGCGGAGATCGTGCTCTCGACGGCGACCGGCAACATCGTCGGGACGCTCCTGCCCGCGGCTACGACGCCCGCGCCGGTCGTGCTGATCGTCGCGGGCTCCGGCCCGACCGACCGCAACGGCAACAGCGGGCTTCTCCAAGGGAACCCCTATCGATTGCTCGCGACGGCCCTCGCGGCGCGCGGCATCGCCTCCGTGCGATACGACAAACGCGGCGTCGGCGCGAGCTTGGCCGCGGCGACCTCGGAGCTCGATCTGCGGTTCGACATCTACGTCAACGACACGGCCGACTGGCTGCGTTTACTGCGCGCCGACCGGCGCTTCTCGCACCTCGGGCTGGCCGGGCACAGCGAAGGCTCGCTGATCGGGATGATCGCGGTACAGCGTGCGGCAGCCGATACGTTCGTGAGCCTCGCGGGCGTCGGGCGAGCGCTGCCGGTCGTCCTGCGCGAACAGCTCAAAGCCCGGCTCTCGCCGGAGTTGTACGCCCAGGCCGACACGATGATCGCGCAGTTGGAAGCGGGCCAAACCGTCGCCGATCCGCCGGCTGAACTGGCCCAGCTCTTCCGACCATCCGTCCAGCCGTACGTGATCTCGATGTTCAAGTACGATCCCGCGCTGGAGCTCGCGAAGGTTCGCATCCCGGTGACGATCGTGCAAGGGACGGCCGACGTGCAGGTCTCGCTGGCCGACGCTCAGGCGCTCAAACGCGCCGACCCGTCCGCATTGCTCGACGTGGTCGACGGCATGAACCACGTCTTGAAGTACGCGCCCGACACCTCGTCGCAGGCGGCGATCCTCAAAGGCTACGAAGATCCCGCACTGCCTGTCGATCCCCACGTCGTCGACGCGATCGCCGCGGCGGTGGCCTAGCCTTCCAACAGCTGCAGCGACTCGATCAGCGCGGCGACGCTCCAGGCTTGGGCGGGGCAGCCGCGCGCGGTGTGCGGCGGGTCGCCGTCGGCGATCTCGCCCAGCGTCCCCAAGGCACCGCTCTCGAGCGCGTCGAGCAGCGGTTGGAGGAAGGTCCGCGCGCGCGCGCGGTCGCCGTAGGCACGCAGGTGCGCGCGGATGAACGGACCGGCCAGCCACGGCCACACCGTCCCCTGATGGTAGGCGCCGTCGCGCGCACTCTGATCGCCGGCGTACATGCCGCGGTAGCGCGGGTCGTCGGGCGAGAGCGTGCGCAGGCCGAGCGAGGTCCACAGGCGCGCCGCGCAGACGTCGACGATCGCGCGGGCCCGTTCGGTATCGAACGCGGTGGCCGGCAGCGCGACGGTGAAGAGCTGGTTCGGCCGCAGCGAGGGATCGTTCCCGTCGGGGCCGTCGAGCACGTCGAAACACCACCCGCGTTGCGCGTCCCAGTAGCGCTGCATCCCGGTCGCGGTCCGCTCGGCCAGCGTGCGGTACGGATTCGGCGGCCGGCCCAGCTGCCGCGCAAACGTCTCGCAGGCACGCAGCGCGTTGTACCACAGCGCGTTGATCTCGATCGGCTTGCCGTAGCGCGGGGTGATCACGCGGTCGCCGACCTTCGCGTCCATCCAGGTCAACTGCACCCCGGGGACGCCGCCGTGCACGAGGCCATCCGAGTCGAGGCCGATCCCGAAGCGCGTTCCGCCGCGATAGCCTTCGATCACCGCGCGCACCGCCGGCATGACGTCGAGCAGGAACGGGACGTCGTCGGTCGCCGCGACGTAGGCGCGTACGGCCTCGACGAACCACAGCGGCGCGTCGATCGTGTTGTACTCCGCCGGACCGCCGGCGTCGGGGAAGCGGTTGGGGATCAGACCGTCCTCGACGTGCGCGGCGAAGGTGCGCAGCACCGCCGCCGCGTCGCTCGCGCGGCCGGTCGCGAGCAGCAGCCCGGGCAACGAGATCATCGTGTCGCGGCCCCAATCGGTGAACCACGGATACCCGGCGATCACCGTCGTCCCGGCCAGCGGCGGTTCGCCGCGGGCGACGATGAAGGCGTCGGCCGCCAGCGCCAGCCCGCCGAGCAGCGCCGTCGGCTGGCGGCTCGCGCGCGCCCGGTTCGCCTCGCGCCGCGCCGCGACGACGGCGCCCGCGCGCGGCGCGACGGCGGGATCGAGCGTGCAGACCACCCCACCCTCGCCGCCGTCGGCGAGCTCCCAGCCCAGCGTGAGGAGGTGGGCGTAGTCATCG
Organism: Vulcanimicrobiaceae bacterium; assembly: GCA_050010375.1. GTDB lineage: Bacteria > Vulcanimicrobiota > Vulcanimicrobiia > Vulcanimicrobiales > Vulcanimicrobiaceae > Vulcanimicrobium. The sequence goes on along the minus strand of JBEKLD010000005.1, from coordinate 22,674 downwards.
ACGCCCGGCAGACCGCGCTCGATCTCGCGCGGCAAGAGAAAGCCCGCGTAGCGCTCCGCCGCCGCCGCGACGGTCGCGCCGGGCGCGCGGACGTAGAGCGTCCGCTGCGCGGCCGGTAGCCGGATCTGCGCGCCATCGGCGGCAAGCGTCGTCGTGAATGTCTCGAGCGCCGGGAGCGGACCGCCGTGGTGGTCGCGGTCGGCGAGGACGAGCCGTCCGCGCACCCGCAACGTCGCGCGCGCGCGCGCGACCCGTAGCGCGACGGCGATCGCATCGGCGCCCGCCGGCATCGCCAGGGTCACCTCGAGCAGCGCGTCGGCGAGGGCGTAGCTCCAGGTCGGCAGCCCGTCGATCAACTCGAACGCTTCGACCAAACGCCAGCCCTGGGGCGCGATCGCCCCCGAGCTCCAACGATTCGTCCCCAGCGCGTACGAGCGTCCGTCGTAGTCGACGTCGAGCTCGAGTCGCGCGACGACCAGCCGTCGCGCGACCGGCGGATCGACCGCCGCCACGAGCAGGCCGTGGTAGCGGCGCGTGAGCGTGCCCGCGACGGTCCCCATCGCGTAGCCGCCGCGTCCGTTGGTCAGCAGCCACTCGCGCGTCTCGGCCGAGGCGAGGTCGCCGCAGAGTGCTCGCCCGTACCGCACGCCCCGGTGTTCGGTCCCGGCGACGGAGGAAACCTGGCGTCGTGTCGGCGAGGAAGTCCCATGGTCGCGAGCCGAGTCCACCCGCGTTGATCCACCCCAATCCTGAAAAGGCACGGCTCGAGGCAGCCGAACGACAGGCGGAGCCGTGGCGGCGCTGGGGGCCGTATCTGAGTTGCCGCCAGTGGGGGACCGTCCGCGAGGACTACAGCGCCGACGGGAACGCCTGGGACAGCTTCCCCTTCGAGATGGCGCGGCTGCGCGCGTATCGCTGGGGTGAGGACGGGATCCTCGGTATCTCCGACGACCACCAGCGGCTGTGCTTCGCGCCGGCGTTCTGGAACGAGCACGACGAGATCCTCAAAGAGCGGCTCTACGGCCTCAACGGGCATCAGGGGAACCACGGCGAGGACGTCAAGGAATGCTGGTGGTTCCTCGACGGGACGCCGACCGCGTCGTACCTCAAGGGACTCTACCGCTACCCGCAACGCGCCTTTCCGTACGCCGAGCTGCGCGAAGAGAACGCGCGGCGCGGGCGCGAGGACCGCGAGTACGAGCTGGTCGACACCGGCATCTTCGCCGACGACGCGTTCTTCGACATCGTCGTCGAGTACGCCAAGCGCGACGTCGAGGACGTCTGCGTGCGCATCACCGCCATCAACCGCGGGAAGAGCGCGGCGCCGCTGCACCTGCTGCCGCAGCTGTGGTTCCGCAACGAGTGGTCCTGGCGCACCGGGACGCCGCGGCCGACGATTCGCGAAGTCGACCCGGGCGGCGGCGCGCTGGCGATCGAACACGCCACGCTCGGCAAACGCTGGCTGTTCGCCGACGGCGACGCGGACGAGACGCTCTTCACCGAGAACGAGACGGACTTCGTGCGCGCGTTCGGCGCCCCCAACCCTTCGCCGTACGTCAAGAGCGGGATCGACCGCGCCGTGCGCGGGGAAGGGCACGACACCGTCAACCCGGCCCGCGTCGGCTCGAAGGCGGCGCTCCACTACCGCTGGCTGATCGAGCCCGGCGGAGCGCGCACCGTCCGGCTGCGCCTGAGCGACGACCCCGACGCCGGCGGGATCGATCGCGACTTCGACGCGATCTTTCAGCAGCGCGAGCTGGAGGCCGACCACTTCTACGCGGCGGCGAGCCCGCAGCTCGACGCCGAGGCGACGCTGATCCAGCGGCGCGCCTTCGCCGGCTTGATCTGGTCGGAGCAATTCTACAACTACGTCGTGCGCGATTGGCTGGAGGGCGATCCGACCCAACCGCCGCCGCCGCCACAGCGCAAGCACGGCCGCAACGCGAACTGGCGTCACCTCTACAACGACGACGTCCTGTCGATGCCCGACACCTGGGAGTATCCCTGGTACGCGGCGTGGGATCTGGCCTTCCACGTGATCCCGCTGGGGCTGATCGATCCGACCTTCGCGAAGAAGCAGCTCGTCACGCTGACCCGCGAGTGGTACATGCACCCGAGCGGCCAGCTTCCGGCCTACGAGTGGGCCTTCGACGACGTCAACCCGCCGGTCCATGCCTGGGCCGCGCTGCGGCTGTACCGCATCGAGGCGCGCCGGAACGGCGGCATCGGCGACTACCGTTTCCTCGAGCGCGTCTTCCAGAAGCTGCTGATGAACTTCACCTGGTGGGTCAACCGCAAGGACGTCGTCGGCCGCAACGTCTTCCAGGGCGGTTTCTTGGGGCTCGACAACGTCGGCCCGTTCGACCGCAGCGCGCAGTTCCCAGCCGGGACGTACCTGGCGCAGAGCGACGGCACGTCGTGGATGGGCGTCTACGCGCTCAACTTGCTGGCGATCTCGATCGAGCTGGCCAAGGTCGAGAACATCTACGAGGACGTCGCCTCGAAGTTCTTCGCCCACTTCTTGATCATCGCCGACGCGATGAACTCGCTGCGCGAGGACGACCTGGGGCTATGGGACCCCGAGGACGAGTTCTACTACGATCAGCTCTACCTCCCCGACGGTGAACGCATCCCGGTCAAGGTGCGCAGCGTGGTCGGGATCACCCCGATCTTCGCCGTCGAGACGCTCGGCTTCGAGACGCTCGAACGATTGCCACGCCTGCGCGCGCGGATCGAGTGGTACTTGCAGAACCGGCCGGAGCTGACCGAGAGCGTCGCGCGGATCGACGTCGGCGGGCTGCACGAGCGGCGGCTGCTGGCGATCTGCAGCCCCAACCGGCTGCGCCGTATCCTGCGCCGGGTCTTCGACGAGCGCGAATTCCTCTCACCGCACGGCGTCCGGATGCTCTCGCGCTTCCACCTCGACCATCCCTACGCGCTGCGACTCGGCGGCCAGGAGTTCCGCTGCGACTACGAGCCGGCCGAGTCGACCAGCGGCCTCTTCGGCGGCAACTCGAACTGGCGCGGTCCGGTCTGGATGCCGATGAACTTCCTGTTGATCGAGGCGCTGCAGAAGTTTCACTACTACCTCGGCGACGACTACCGGGTCGAGTTCCCGACCGGCTCGGGCCGCATGCTCAACCTGTGGGAGTGCTCGCTCGAGCTCTCGCGCCGGCAGATCGCGCTGTTTCGGCGCGACGAGCACGGCCGGCGGCCGTTCAACGGCGAGAACGAGCTGTTCCAGACCGACCTGCACTGGCGCGACCAGATCCTCTTCAACGAGTACTTCAACGGCGACACCGGCGAGGGACTCGGCGCCTCGCACCAGACTGGCTGGACGTCGCTGGTCGCCAAGATGATCGACCAGCTCGCGCGCTACACCGGACAGACGGCCCACCCGCACGTCGCCGCCGACGTCGAGGTCACCGCCCGGATGTAGCCAAAGCTTCTCGCGCTACGGCGAGAGGAGCAAGGCTTGCGGGCCGTTCAGCCCCGAGATCGTCACGAACGGCGCCGCGGTGTACGGCGGTGCGTACGCGGTCACGTTCGCGCGTCCGACGTCGGCCACGAACAGGTCGTTCGCGCCGTCGAAGGCCAGCGCGACGGGCGAGTTGATGCCGTTCGTGATCGTTACCAGCGGCGCCCCGGTGTAGGGCGGTGCGAACTCGACGACGGCGTCGCCTTCGTTGCTCGCGACGTACGCGTTGCCGATGGGATCGACCGCGACCACTTCGTTGCCGGGCAACCCGGTGCTCAACGTCGTCGGCGCGCCGTTGTACGGCGACGCGTATTCGGTCGCGCCGGGGCCGTTGAAGTCGACGACGAAGATCTCGTCCATGGCGTTCAGCGCGAGGCCGCTCGGCTTGGTCACGCCGTTGGTGATCGTCGCCGTCGGCGAACCGCTGTACGGCGGCGCGTACACCGTCACCGTGTTGTTGCCGAAGTTCGCGACGAACAGGTTGTCGCCGGCGTCCACCGCGACGTAGAAGTCCTCGTTGACGCTCGTCGTGACCGTCACCGGCGTCCCGGTGTACGGCGGCGCGAACACTTCGACCGAATTCGCGTTGCTATTGGCGACGAAGAGGTTGCCGGAGACGTCGATGGCGAGCCCGGCGGGCCCGTTGAGCCCGCTCGTCATCGTGGCCACCGGCGCGGCGGTGTAGGGGGGCGCATACTCCGTCACCGTGTTGTTGCCGTAGTTCGAGACGAACAGGTCGCCGCCGCCGTCCATCGCCAACGCATAGGGCTCGTTGACGCCGTTCGAGATCGTCGCCGGCGCCCCCGAGTACGGCGGCCCGTACACGAGCACGTCGTTGGCATCGTAATTCGCGATGAAGAGGGACTGGATGTCGTTCTTCACGCTGAAGTTCGCGGTGCAGACGGCACCGGTGAGCGCGCACGTACCGTCGTCATAGGTCGCCGTCAGCGCGAAGGTCTCGGTCGTGCCGTTCGTGCCCGGCGGGGTCAACGTCACGCTGTTCGGCGCACTCGTCGTCGGGTTGCCGATCGTGAAGCCGCTGCCGCTGGCGCTGGCGACCGTGTACGCCGGGGAGCCCGGGCCGACGATCACGTCTCCGTCCGCGTCGAGCGCTTCGACCTGCAGCGTCTGCGCCCCGAGGCCGTAGAGCGTGAAGCCGGCGTTCTGCGTGCCGTGGACGGCGAGAGCCGCCCCGGTGACCTGCAGCGACGCCGGCACGCCGTTGAGCACCAGCAAAATCGTGTTGGTCTGGCCCTGCGCGATGGTGAAGTCGATCGACTGTCCCTGCGAGAGCTCGTTACCGGTCGCGTTCGCGCCGTCGTAGGTCGAGATCGCCGCATCGTAGCTGCCCGGGGTCAGGGCGATCGTCAGCGTGCACTCGGTCGAGGCCAAGGTCGAGCTGCAGCCGGTCGAGGTCGGGGTCAGCCCAACGGTCTCCTGAACCACCGAGACGCCGCCGGGATCGGTGACGATCCCGACCGTGAGGCTCGCCGTCGCCGGCGAGACGTACTTCGGTCTGCGCCGAGCGCTCGCACTCCCGACCTTCGGCACCGAGATGGTGAACTTCACCGTGCCGCGCGCATGGCCCGACGTCGCGCCCCCGCCGGTCGGACCGGTCGGGACCGTGCCGGCATGACCGGTGCAGCTCGCCAACGCGAGCGCGGCGGCAAGGAGCGCCGCACAGCGATACGAGGACGTCACGGCCATGGCGGTTCGATCCTCCCGGAAGCGGCTGGTCGTTCCCCTCTGCGATGCCCCTCCGCGGCGACCCTTCCGCTCGCGCAACCGGGCGGTGTAGCGAGCGAGCACCGCGGGCGGATGCACTGGGCGCCCGAGCGAATGAGCGGCTGGCGATGCGGTACGATCTTGCGGTCATCGGGTCGGGGCAGGGTGGGAAGCCGCTGGCCAGCGACTTCGCCAAGCGCGGGAAGCGCGTCGTGCTGTTCGAGAAGGGCGCGATCGGCGGGACGTGCGTCAACGTCGGCTGCACGCCCTCGAAGACGTTCCTGGCCGCGGCGCACGCCGCCGGCCGGGCCCGGCGCGCGGCATCGTTGGGCGTGCACTGCACCGTCGCGGTCGACGTGCCAGCCGTCTTCGAACGCGTGCGCAAGATCATCGACGAGTGGCGCTCGGGCGCCGAGCAGCGGCTGGCAGCGAGCGGTGTCGAGGTCGTGCGCGCCGAGGCCTCGTTCGACGCGCCGCACGTGCTGCGCGCGAACGGTATCGTCTACGAGGCCGAGGCGGTGGTCCTCGACACCGGCTGCCGCGCCAACGTCCCGCCGATCCCGGGACTGGCGGGGACGCCGTTTCTCACCAACGAGAACTTCTTCGCGCAGCGCAGCTTGCCGCGGCGGCTGATCGTGCTGGGCTCGGGCTACATCGGCCTCGAACTTGGACAGGGCGCCGCGCGACTGGGCAGCGACGTCACCGTCGTCACGCCCGACGACCGGCTGATCGCGCGCGAGGAAGCCGACACGTGCAGCGTCCTGACCGGCTCGTTCGCGCGCGACGGGATCGATTCGATGCTGAACCGCCGCGCGACCGCCGTCGCCTACGACGGGACGAATTTCGCGGTCACCCTCGACGAGGGGACGACGCTGGCCGGCGACGGTCTGTTGGTCGCGATCGGCCGAGTCCCGGTCGTCCCGGCCGGGACGACCGAACGCGCCGGGATCGCGCTCGACCAGCGCGGCTTCATCAAGTGCGACCAACACCTGCGCACCAACGTCCCCGGCCACTACGCGCTCGGTGACGTCGCGGGCCAGCCGCAGTTCACCCATGTCTCGTGGGAGGACTACCGGCGCCTCTTGGCCATCATCGGCGGCGATCTCTCGCGCACGCGCGACGACCGCGTCCTCGGCTACGCGATGTTCACCGAGCCGCAGATCGGCCGGGTCGGCATCACCGCCGACGAGGCCGACCGGACCGGGCGTGCCCACCGCGTCGTCACCCTCCAACTGCAAGACGTCGCGCGCGGCGAGGAGTGGGACCTGCCTGAGGGTTTCTTCCGGCTGGTCGTCGATCCGGCGAACGACGCGATCCTGGGCGGGACGTTCGTCGGCTACGAAGCGGGGGAACTGATCCATGTGATCCTCGCCCACATGGAAGCCGGCTCGACCTGGCGCGTCCTCGAGCGCTCGGTCCACATCCACCCGACCTTCGCCGAAGGGATCCCCTCGCTGGCACGGCTGCTGCTGTGATCGCGCCCGATCGCGCCGAAGCGTTGGTCGCCGGCCGCGAGGGCGACCCGTTCGCCGTGCTCGGACCGCACGCCGTCGAAAACGGGACCGTCGTGCGCGCGTACCTGCCGTCCGCCCGCGCGGTCGCGGTCGTCGACGCGCGCGGCAAGGTGCTGGCCGACGCGAGCGCGATCGGCGCGGAGGGTCTGTTCGAAGCGCTCGCTGCGAAGCTGCCGCCGCGCTACCGGCTGCGCGTCGAGGACGACGCGGGCGTGCACACGATCGACGATCCGTACCGCTTCCCGCCGTTGCTCGGCGAGCTCGACGCGTGGTTGATCGCGCAGGGCAATCACCTCGAACTCTACCGCGTGCTCGGCGCGCACCCGCAGACGATCGACGGCGTCGCCGGGACGGCGTTCGCGGTCTGGGCGCCGAACGCGAGCCGGGTCAGCGTCGTCGGCGGCTGGAACCGCTGGGACGGCCGCGTCCACCCGATGCGGCTGCGGCGCGAGTGCGGCGTCTGGGAGTTGTTCCTGCCCGCCGTCGGGCCCGGCGCGCGCTACAAGTACGAGCTGCTCGGACCCGATGGCCGGCTGCTGCCGCTCAAAGCCGATCCGCTCGCCTTTCGCAGCGAGGTGCGTCCCGGCAACGCCTCGATCGTCGCCGCCCCGTCGACCTTCGAATGGGACGACGCGGACTGGCTCGCGACCCGCGCGGCGCGACAGCGCCGCGACGCGCCGATCCAGATCTACGAAGTCCACCTCGGCTCGTGGCGGCGCGTCCCCGAAGAGGGCGACCGCTTCTTGACCTACCGCGAGCTGGCCGACCAGTTGATCCCCTACGTCGTCGACCTCGGCTTCACGCACGTCGAGCTGCTGCCGCTGACCGAACACCCTTTTGATCTCAGCTGGGGATACCAGACGACGGGCTGGTTCGCGCCGACCAGCCGCTTCGGCGAGCCCGACGACCTGCGCGCCTTCATCGACGCGGCGCATCGCGCCGGGATCGGCGTGCTGCTCGACTGGGTCCCCGGCCACTTCCCGACCGACGCGCATGCGCTGAAGTGGTTCGACGGCACGCCGCTCTACGAGCACGCCGACGCGCGCGAGGGCTTCCATCGCGAATGGGGGACGTCGGTCTTCAACCTCGGGCGCAACGAGGTCGCGAATTTTCTCCTCGCCTCGGCGCTCTACTGGCTGCGCGAGTTCCACCTCGACGGGCTGCGCGTCGACGCCGTCGCCTCGCTGCTCTACCGCGACTACAGCCGCGAGGAAGGCGATTGGATCCCCAACCGCTACGGCGGACGCGAGAACCTCGAGGCGGTCGCGTTCCTCAAACGCTTCAACACGACGGTCTACGGTGAGGTGCCGGGGATCGCGACCTTCGCCGAGGAGTCGACGGCCTGGCCCGGCGTCTCGACGCCGGTCGATCTCGGCGGCCTGGGCTTCGGCTACAAGTGGAACATGGGCTGGATGCACGACACGCTGCAGTTCATGGAGCGCGATCCCCTCTATCGCGGCCACCACCTGGACGAGCTGACCTTCGGCTTGATCTACGCCTTCAGCGAGAACTTCGTCTTGCCGCTCTCGCACGACGAGGTCGTGCACGGGAAACGCTCGATCCTCGGCCGCATGCCGGGTGACGAAGCGGCGCAGTACGCCAACGTGCGGCTGCTCTACGGGCTGATGTGGGCGCACCCCGGCAAAAAGCTGCTCTTCGCCGGCGGCGAGTTCGCGCAGCTCGGCGAGTGGCGCGCCCAGGCCTCGCTCGATTGGCACGTCGTCCACGGCCGGCATCGCGGCGTGCAGACGCTCGTGCGCGACCTCAACCGGCTTGGGCGCGCGCATCCCGCGCTCCACCAGCGCGACGCCGAGCCGGCCGGGTTCGAATGGATCGCCTACGACGACGCGCGCAACGGCGTGCTGGCCTGGATTCGCTGGGATGCGGCGCGCGAGGATCACGTCGTGTGCGTCGTCAACACCGCCGGCGCGCGGCACGACGGCTACGTGATCGGCGTGCCGCGCCACGGGACCTACCGCGAGCTCCTCAACACCGATGCGGCGGTGTACGGCGGCGGCGACGCCGGGAACCTCGGCGTCGTCGACTCGACCGCCCACGCCGCCCACGGACGACCGTACTCGCTGAGCTTGACCCTGCCGCCCTTGGCGACGCTCTGGTTGGCACCGTGACGACGGCTCGCCGCCGCGTCGGGCCGGGGCTCCCGTATCCGCTCGGCGCGACCTGGTACGGGACCGGCGTCAACTTCGCGCTGTTCAGCGCGAACGCCGAGAAGGTCGAGCTGTGCCTGTTCGACGCGCGCGGGCGGCGCGAGCTGGAACGGATCGTTTTGCCAGAATACACCGACGAGGTCTGGCACGGCTACCTGCCCGACCTGCGCCCGGGGACGCTCTACGGCTACCGCGTCTACGGCCCGTACGACCCGGCGCGCGGGCACCGCTTCAACCACCACAAGCTGTTACTCGATCCGTACGCGAAGGCGCTGGCCGGGGCGCTGCACTGGAGCGACGCGCACTACGGGTACCGCATCGGGTCGCAACGCGCCGACCTCTCCTTCGACCGCCGCGACAACGCCAGCGGCGTCCCCAAGTGCGTCATCGTCGACAGCGCGTTCACCTGGGTCGGCGACGCGCGCCCGTACGTCCCCTGGATGCAGACCGTCTTCTACGAGCTGCACGTGCGCGGGTTCACCATCCAGCACCCGGAGGTTCCGCCACCGCTGCGCGGGACGTTCGGCGGCCTGGCGAGCCCGGCCGTCATCGCCTACCTCAGCGGCCTCGGCGTCACGACGGTCGAGCTGCTCCCGGTCCACGCCTTCATCGACGACCGGCGGCTGGTCGAGCAGAAGCTGCGCAACTACTGGGGCTACAACTCGATCGGCTTCTTCGCCCCCGACCCGCGCTATCTGCCCGGCGGCGACCCGGCCGAGTTCAAGATGATGGTCAAGCACCTGCACGAAGCGGGGATCGAAGTCGTGCTGGACGTCGTCTACAACCACACCGCGGAAGGGAACGAGCTCGGCCCGACCTTCTCGTTCAAAGGCATCGACAACGCCTCGTACTACCGGCTGTGCGAGGACCGGCGCTATTACGACGACGTGACCGGGACCGGCAACACGCTCGACCTGCGCCATCCGCGCGTGCTGCAGTTGGTCACCGATTCGCTGCGCTATTGGGTCGAGGAGATGCACGTCGACGGCTTCCGCTTCGATCTTGCGCCGGCGCTCGCGCGCGAGGATACGGGCTACGCGCGCGACGCCGCCATCTTCAAGGTGATCGCGCAAGACCCGGTCCTCTCGCGGGTCAAGCTCGTCGCCGAGCCGTGGGACGTCGGCCCGGGCGGCTATCAAGTCGGTAACTTCCCACCCGGCTGGTCGGAGTGGAACGGCAAGTACCGCGACACGGTGCGCCGCTTCTGGAAGGGCGATCACGGCGTGCTCCCGGAGCTGGCCTCGCGCATCGCCGGCTCGGCGGATCTGTTCGAACACCAGGGGCGCCGGCCGCGCGCCGGCATCAACCTGGTGACCGTCCACGACGGCTTCACGCTGACCGATCTCGTCTCGTACGACCACAAGCACAACGAGGCCAACCACGAAGACAATCGTGACGGCACCGACGACAACCGGAGCTGGAACTGCGGCGTCGAAGGGCCGACGACCGACCCGGAGATCCTCGGGCTGCGCGAGCGGCAGAAACGCAACTTCTTCGCCACGCTCCTCCTGTCGCTCGGCGTCCCGTTGGTGCTGGCCGGCGACGAGTTCGGCCGCAGCCAGCGCGGCAACAACAACGCCTACTGCCAGGACAACGAGATCTCGTGGTTCGACTGGAGCGCGCGCGGACAGCACGACCTGGCGCTGACCGAGTTCGTCAAGACGCTGCTGCGTCTGCGCCGCGGGCACCCGGCGTTCCAGCGCGACGCCTTCTTCCGCGGCACGCCGGTCGACGGCCAGGGCCGCAAGGACATCGCCTGGATGAAGCCCGACGGCCGCGAGATGGAGCGTTCCGACTGGGCCTCCGCGCGCTCCACGATCGGCCTCTACCTCGGCGCGCGGCCGATGCTGTTCGTCGCGATGAACGCCTCGCCCGACCAGCTGCAGTTCGTGCTGCCCGACCCCGCGCGGGTCTCGTGGTCGCTGGTCCTCGACACCTCGATCGAGGGCGGGACGCCGCGCGACATCCCCGAGGACGACGTCGCGTCGTACACGATGATCAACCGTTCGCTCGCGGTGTTCGCCGGCAACACGCGATGAACCGGGTCGCCCGGCGCTACGTCGATGCGCTCGGCCAGGAACGCGACGCGCCGCCGCAGACGGTGGCCCGGTTCGAGGCGCTGCTGCACGAGGACGCGCGCGCCTTCGCGCCGGCGACGGTCGTCGTGCGCGAGGACGAGCCGCTGGCGGTCGCGGTGACGTTGCCGGCGGCGAGCTGGACGGCGTCGTTGCGCTGGACGCTGACCCGCGAGGACGGCCGGCGCACGCAGGGCGAAGTCGCGCTGCGCGACGCGCAGGTCGTCGCGGCCGAGCACACCGGCGCGCAAACGTTCGATACGCGCCGGGTGGCGCTGAGCGACCCGGCGCCGCTCGGCCGGCACGCGCTGGAGCTCGAGGTCGACGGCTACGCGCGGGCGCGCGTCCACCTCGTCGTCGTCCCGCGGCGCGCGTACCCGCCGCGCGGTCGCCGCTGGGGGATCGCGTTGCAGCTCTACACGCTGCGCTCGGAGCGCAATCACGGGATCGGTGACTTCGGCGACCTGCGCGCGGTCTGCGGGCTGCTCGGCGCGCGCGGTGCCTCGTACGTCGGGATCAATCCGCTCCACGCCCCGTTTCGCTCCGATCCCGAAGCGGCCAGCCCGTACGCCGCCTCGTCGCGTCGCTGGTTGAACTGGCTCGCGATCGCGCTCGACGACGTCCCCGAGCTGCAGGCGCCGGCGGTCCGCGCGGTGCTCGCGCGCGCCGAGGTGCGCGCACAAGTGGCGGCGCTGCGCGCGAGCGCCGCCGTCGACTACGCCGGCGTCGCGGCGCTGAAAGACGCGGTGTTGCGCGCCTGTTACGCCGCGCTGCCGCACGACGCCGCGCGAGCGGCGGCGTTCGCGGCCTGGTGCGCGCGGGCGGGCGAGCCGCTGGGGCGCTTCGCCGCCTTCGAGGTGCTGGTCGCACGCTATGGCCGCGACCTGGCGGCCTGGCCCGCCGGCCTGCAGGCCCCCGACGCGCCCGACGTCGCACGCGCGCTCGCCGGCGAAACCGACGCGCTCGGCTACGCGATGTACTTGCAGTGGCTGGCCGCCGAGCAGCTCGCCGCGCTGGCGAGCGACGCGGGCCGGCACGGCGTCGCGCTCTATCGCGACTTGGCGGTCGGGGTCGACGCCGGCGCCGCCGACGTCTGGGCCGACCGCGGGGCATACGTCGGCGGCGTGCAGGTCGGTGCCCCACCCGACGTCCTCAACACGCAGGGCCAAGACTGGGGGCTGCCGCCGCCCGATCCGCGCGCGCTGGCCCGCGACGGGTACGCGGCGTTCCTCGCCTTGCTGCAAGCGAATTGCCGCGGCGCCGGCGCGCTGCGGATCGATCACGCCTTCTCGCTGGCGCGGCTGTACTGGATCCCCGTCGGCGCGGGGGCGCGCGAGGGGACCTACGTGAGCTATCCGCTCGACGACCTGCGCGGCATCGTCGCGCTGGCGAGCGTGCGCGAGCGCTGCGTGGTGATCGGCGAGGACCTCGGGACGGTCCCCGACGGCTTCCGCGAACGGATGGAGGCGACCGGCATCCTCGCCTATCGCATCCTGCTCTTCGAGCGCCACCCCGACGGCTCGTTCGCAGCACCCGAGGAGTACCCGGCGGCGGCGCTGGCCGCGTCGGGGACCCACGACCTGGCGACGATCCCCGCTTGGTTGGCGGGCGACGACCTCGCGCTGCGCGAACGGCTCGGCCTCGCGCGAACGCCGCTGGCGCAAGAACGGGCGGTGCGTGAACGGGATCGCGCGCTGTTGGTCGAGACGCTCGTGCGACATGGAGATCTCGCGGGGAACGAACGGGACGATGAGACCGCGATCGTGGTGGCAGCGAATCGGTACCTGGCGTCGTCGCCCTGCGCGATCGTGATGGGCCAAATGGACGACATCTTGGGCGAACGCGACCCCGTCAACGTGCCGGGAACTTCCACCGAATACCCGAACTGGCGACGCAAGCTCTCGACCCCGATCGAAGCCCTGCCGAACGACCCCCGTCTCGCCCGCCTCTGCACCGCCTTCAACGAGATCCGCCCCCGTGAATTCGTCCAATGAACGCAGCCGGCATAATGCCCATGGCGCGCGCCCTCGGGGAATCTCGCCATGCCCGCATCGCGAGCGCGCGCACGTCCGGGGGCCCCACGCACAGCGTGGGGGGCGCGGAGCCTGGGGCGGAGCGCCGTTAAAATGAAAGCCGTCCTCATGGCTGGGGGCGAGGGCTCCCGCCTCCGCCCGCTGACATCGCGCCGGCCCAAGCCGCTCGCGCCGGTCGCCGGCAAGCCGGTGATGGAGCACATCGTCGACTTGTTGCGCACGCACGGGTTCGGCGAAATCGTCTCGACGCTGCACTATCTCGCCGACGAGATCGAAGCCTGGTTCGGCGACGGCTCGGGCTACGGCGTGCGCATGCACTACGTCGTCGAGGATACGCCGCTGGGCACCGCCGGTGCGGTCAAGATGGCGCACGACCTGCTGGCCGGCGAGACGTTCTTGATCATCAGCGGCGACGCGCTGACCGACGTCGACCTGAGCGCGGTCGTCCGCCACCACCGCGAGCGGAAGAACGACGTGACGATCGTGCTGCAGCGGGTGACCAACCCGCTGGAGTTCGGCGTCGTCGTGACCGACGAGGACGGGAACATCGTGCGCTTCCTCGAGAAGCCGTCCTGGGGCGAGGTCTTCTCCGACACGATCAACACCGGCATCTACGTGCTCGAGCCCAGCATCCTCGAACGGATGGAGCGCGGGAAGATCTACGACTGGTCGCGCGATTTGTTCCCGGCGATGCTGCACGAGGGCGCCAAGCTCGGCGGCTACGTCATCGACGCCTACTGGACCGACATCGGCAACCTCGAGCAGTACCAGCAGGCCAACTACGACGCGCTCGAGCGCAAGGTCGCGATCGCCTTCCCCGGCAGCGAAGTGCGGCCCGGCGTCTGGGCCGGCGAGGGGACGCGGATCGATCCGGAGGCCCGCATCGAGCCGCCGGTGGTGCTGGGGCGCGACGTGCGCGTCGCCGCCGGCGCGCGCATCGTCGGCCCGACCGCGATCGGCGACCGCAGCTTCGTCGAGCGCGGCGCGACGATCTCGCGCAGCGTCTGCTGGGAGGACGTCTACGTCGGCGAGGAGGCGACGCTCAACGACTGCACGATCGCCGACCGCAACACGATCGAGCGCCGCGCGACCGTCAACGAGGCCAGCGTCATCGGCCGCGGCTGCACGCTCGGTCAGGGAGCGACGATCAACCCGCATCTGAAGCTGTGGCCGGACAAGTGGGTCAACGCCGGCGCGATCGTCTCGATGTCGCTGATCTACGGCCAGAAGTGGCCGGGCTCGCTGTTCGGCTCGGTCGGCATCCGCGGCTTGGCGAACCTCGAGATCACGCCCGAGTTCGCCCTCAAGCTGGCCCAGGCGTTCGGGACCTCGCTCAAAGCCGGTCAAACCGTGATGACCAGCCGCGACACCCATCCCGCCTCGCGGGTGATGAACCGCTGCGTCATCTCGGGGCTGCTCAGCGTCGGGATCAACGTGCTCGACTTGCGCTCGTACCCGCTGCCGCTGGCGCGCTACGCGGTGCGGGTCGGCGGTGACGGCGGGGTCCACGTGCGCGTCGCGCCGGACGACGCGAACGCGCTGGTGTTCGAGTTCTTCGACCACCTCGGGATCGGCATCGACAAGGGCGCCGAACGCAAGGTCGAAAACCTCTTCTTCCGCGAGGACTTCCGGCGCACGCCGATGGACGAGGTCGGCCGGCTCGACTTCCCCTCGCGCGCGCTCGAGCGCTACACGGCGGCCTTCGTCGACGCGCTGCACGCCCGCGCGCTCGCCGAGGCCAACTTCCGGGTCGTCATCGACTACGCGTACGGCAACGCCTCGATCGTGCTGCCGCAGATCCTGGGCGGCCTGGGCGTCGATCAGATCGCGCTCAACGCGTACTTCGACGCGCAGAAGGTGCGCACGTTCCGCAACGACCGCGAGCACCACCTGAGCCAACTGACGTCGGTCGTCACCTCGCTCGAAGCCGACCTGGGCGTCCTGATCGACGCCGACGGCGAGACCGTGACGCTGGTCGACGATGCGGGCAGCATCGTTGGCCGCAACCGGCTGATCGCGCTGCTCACGCTGCTGGTCGCGCGGGCGCAGCCGGGGGCGCGCATCGCCCTGCCGCTGACGATCCCCTCGGTCGTCGAGCGGATCGCGCAGGAGAACGGCGCGCAGATCGTGCGCGCGCGCAGCGACCGCCGCTCGGTGATGGCGCTGGCCGAGAAGGAAGGTGCGAACTTGGCCTTCGCCGGCGGGGCGGAGTACGAGCTGGTCTTCCCCGAGTTCCAGCCGGCCTTCGATGCGATCTACGCGACCGCGAAGATCATGGAGCTGCTGGCCGCCGAGCGCCGCAAACTCTCCGAGCTGGTCGCGATGCTGCCGGTGTGGCACATCGCCGGTCGGGTCGTGCCGTGCCCGTGGGACCGCAAAGGCGTCGTGATGCGCTCGCTGCACGACGAGGCGGCGCACAGCGGGAACGGCAAGGTCGAGACGCTCGACGGGATTCGGCTCGGCCGGCCCGACGGCTGGGTGCTGGTCCTGCCGGATGCGACCGACGC
Organism: Vulcanimicrobiaceae bacterium; assembly: GCA_050010375.1. Classification (GTDB taxonomy): domain Bacteria; phylum Vulcanimicrobiota; class Vulcanimicrobiia; order Vulcanimicrobiales; family Vulcanimicrobiaceae; genus Vulcanimicrobium. The sequence goes on along the minus strand of JBEKLD010000005.1, from coordinate 7,174 downwards.
CTCGGTCAACGTCTGGGCCGAGGGCCCGAGCGACGACGACGCGGCGCGCTACGCCGACGAGATCGCCGCGCGCGTCCGCGCGCTCGCCTCAGCGTAGCGGCTGCAGCCGCAGCAGGCCGGCGCGGTAGTCGAAGACGACGACGAAGCGCCGCCAGACGAGATCGCCGACGTTGGCGGCGACGCTCGGATCGGCCTCGGTGCCGCTGCGCGCTGCGGCGGTGAGCAGCAGCGGGACGTCGCGCACCGCGACCGTTCCGATCCGCAGCTCGCGGGCGCGGGCGACGTAGGCGTCGACCATCCCGCCGACGCCGCCGTACGCACCGCGCACCAGGACGGCGTGGTAGCGCTCGCGCAGGCCCCGGGCGCGCACGTACCAGGCGTTGATCTCGGCCGAGCCGCTGTCGCCGGTGTCGACGGTGAGCGCCGCCGGCATCCCGTCCAGCGCGCCCACGACCTGCGGTTGGCGGTCGTCGAGGACGAAGGGCACCGTCGTGCCGGCCGCTCCGAACTCCCCCGCGCGCGGCGCGAACTCGACCGCATGGTGCGCTAGGTCGAGCCGCGCCACGCAGCGGGCCAAGAGCTCGTAGCCGACCACGCCGTCGAACGGAAACAGCCCACCGAGATCGACGACGTCGAAGGGTTGGTCGCGCAGCGTGACGGCGCCGATGCGCACGCGGCGCGCATGCGCGTACCGGATCGCGGCCAGGCCCGGGCCCGCACCGCCGACGGTTCCTGTGCCGACGACCTGCAGCCCGGCGCGCCGCGCCGCGTCGGTCGTGACGACGTTCTGACCGCCGGTGTCGAGCAGAAAGCGCATCGGTGGGCCGTCGTCGACTCGCACCAGGACGATCGGGTAGCCGGCGTTCGGCTCGAGTGCGACGCGCGTGCGCGCCGGGAGGCTGAAGTCGTGCGGTGGTGCGGGTGGGGCGAAGGCCGCCGGAGCGATGCGCGTCGGCGTCTCGACGGCGCGCACCGTCGCCTGCCACACGCCGTCATCGGAGGTGTCGGTCAGTGCGAACGGTAGGACCAACCCATCGATGGTGCGCTGGTCGGCGAGCGTGGTCGTATCGACGTCGGACCCGGCGTAGCGCACGATCCGCGTGACCAGGCCGCTCGCCGGATCGACGACGACGTCGAGCGGGCGCGCGAGCGCGATGCGCCCCGGCGCGCGCGCGAAGGCGAACGACCAGGCGCGAATGGCGTCGCGTTGATCGACGTTCCCCTCGATCCGCGCCATCCCGGTCGCGTCGGCGCGCCAGGCGTGGGTCCCGTCCCAGCCCTCGCGTTGCGAGGTCGGGCCGGTGTCGAAGCGCCGGACGAACCGGCCGGTGGCGCGGTCGAGCACGATCTCGCCCGTCCCGGCGACGCCGTACGCGACGACGGCCAGCCGGAGCCGCACGTAGCGCGGCCCGCGCGCACCGGGCGCCGCCGGCGCGACGACGGGCAGGACGGCGGCCAAGAACGGAGCGGCGAGGATCACGGCGGGCGGCGCGTCCCTCCCGGGGTGCGGGCGGTTAGTTCAACGAGGACAGGATCGGCAGTTTCGCGCGGTCGATGCGGCGCCCGACGACCTTCTCGATGTCGCGGAACAATCGCTCCTCGTCGCGTGAGACGAAGGTGATCGCCTCGCCGGTCAACTCGGCGCGGGCCGTCCGGCCGACGCGGTGGACGTAATCTTCGGGCACCATCGGGACGTCGAAGTTCACCACGTGGCCGAGCGCCTGCACGTCGATGCCGCGCGCGGCGACGTCGGTCGCGACCAGCACGCGCAGCTTCCCGCGCTTGAACTGATCGAGCGCGCGCGTCCGCTGCGCCTGCGAGCGGTCGCCGTGGATGCGGTCGACCGCGATCTTGTGCTTCTCGAGGTGCAGGGCGAGCCGGTTGGCACGCGCCTTGGTGCGGGTGAACGCGAGCGCGCTGTAGATGCCGTTGTCTTCGAGCAGCTTGAGCAGAAGCTCGGCCTTTCGCGTCTGGTCGACCGTGTAGGCGCGGTGGGTGATCCCCTCGGCGGTCGTCGCCTTCGGCGGAGCGCTGGCGATGCGCACCGGATCGTGCATCAGCTCTTTGCTGAGGCGCTCGATCTCGGAGGAGACGGTCGCCGAGAAGAGCAGCGTCTGGCGCTGCTTGGGCAGCACCGCCGCGATGCGGCGCACGCTGGGCAGGAAGCCCATGTCGAGCATCCGGTCCGCCTCGTCGAGGACGAAGATCGAGACGTCGCCCAGGCGCGCGGCGCGCTGACCCATCAGGTCGAGCAGCCGGCCCGGGCAGGCCACGATGATCTCGGTCCCGCGGGCGAAGGCGGTGATCTGCGGGCGGAAGCCGACGCCGCCGAAGACGGCGGCGACGCGCAGGTCGCTGCCGCGAGCGAGCGCCTGCAGGTGCGCGACGATCTGCGCGGCCAGCTCGCGGGTCGGCGCGAGGATCAGCGCGTTCGTGCGCTTGCGGGGCAGCTTGAGGACCGCCTCGAGCAGCGGCAGCCCGAACGCGGCGGTCTTGCCGGTCCCGGTCTGGGCCGAGGCGAGCACGTCGCGGCCGGCGAGGGCCGGCGGGATCGCCGCCAGCTGAACCGGCGTCGGGGTCGTAAAGTTGAGGTCACGCAGGGCGCGCAGCAACATGGGCTGCAAGCCGAGTGCGTCAAAAGTCGCAGTCATGATTCTTTCGAAAACAGCGAGCGCAATGCGATCGTGGGTTCGAAAGATCGCGCGAGCAGATGAATGTCACCGAAGGGGTGACACGCCATCTTACCACATCCACGCTCGCAGCGCCAGACGACGGCGGCTAGGACGCTTGGACGACCGTAGGCTCGAGCTCGACGGGGAAGTTGACCGAGTTCGCGACGAAGCACTTCGCGTGCGCCTCGCGGTGCAGGGCGCGCGCGCGTTCGGGATCGGAGGCGGCGCTGATCGTGACCTCCGGCCGCAGCAGCACGCGGGTGAACCGTCCGCCCTCGGCGGACTCCGTCATCGCGCCTTCGGCGCGGTCGAAATAGGCGAGGACGACGACGCCCGCGTCGGCGCACAAGTGCAAGTACCACAGCATATGGCACGAGGAGAGCGAGGCCACCAACAAGTCCTCGGGGTTGTAGCGCGACGCGTCGCCGAGGAAGAGCGGATCGCTCGACCCCAAGATCGCCGGCTTGCCCTCGATGCCGATCGTGAAGGCGCGATCGTAGCCGCGATAGCTCGCCGTGCCGGCGCCGGTGTTCCCCGTCCAGTGGACTCCGGTGACGTAGCGGTGGACGCGCTGCGCCATCGGCGCTAGCGGCCGCCGCCGACGTCGAGGCTCGCGCCGACGACGTACGACGCCGCCGGCGAGAGCAGCCAGATGACGGCCTCGGCGACCTCGTCGGGCGTCCCCATCCGGTGGGCGGGGATGATCGGCAGCATCCGCGCCGGCCGATCGGGATCGCCGGCGGCGGCGTGGATCTCGGTGTCGATCATCCCCGGCGAGACGGCGTTCACCCGGATCCCCTCCGCGGCGACCTCGCGCGCGAGCCCGAGCGAGAACACCTCGAGGGCGCCCTTGGTCGCCGCGTAATGGACGTACGTGTCGGGCGCACCGTACGCCGAGGCCCGCGAGGTGATGGTGACGATCGCGCCGCCGCGTCCGCCGCGGGCGGTCGACATGCGCCGCACCGCCTCGCGCGAGCAGAGCATCGCGCCGATCACGTTGACCGCGAACAGCCGCTCGAGCATCGGCCGCGCCACGTCCTCGACGCGCCCGACCCCACCGGTGATCCCGGCGTTGTTGACCAGACCGCCGAGCGGCCCGAAGGCGCGCTCGGTCTCGGCGAACGCATGCAGCACCGCGTCCTCGTCGGCGACGTCGGCGTGGATCGCCAGCGCCCGGCCGCCGGCCGCCGCGACCGACTCCGCTACGGCACGCGCCGCCGACTCGTCGCTGGCGTAGGTGAAGCCGACCTCCCAGCCCGCGCGCGCCGCATGGTGCACGATCGCCGCGCCGATCCCACGGCTGCCGCCGGTGACGAGCAAGGCACTCGGCATCAGCGCGCCACCGCGTCGACGTAGGCGATCTTGCGATCGAGCGCCTCGAGCGCTTGCACCCAGGTGTACCGGGCGGCGGTCTGCGCACCGTTGGCGCGCAGCTCGGTGGCGAGTCCGGGGTCGGCGAAGAGCGCGCGCAGGTACGTCGCCAGCTCGCGACCGTCGGCCGTGTCGCAGACGATCGCGTTTTCGAACGCCTCGGCGTACTCTTCACCGGTCGCGCCGCAGACCGCGATCCCGCCGGCCGCCATCACCTCGAGCCCGACCAACCCGAACGGTTCCTTTCCGCTGTTCGCCAGCACCACGTCGGCGGCGGCGTAGAGCGCGTAGAGCGTCGGCTCGTCGAGGTAGGCGCGCACGTGGACGACCGGCGCCTCGATGAAGGACAGCGCGCGGGCCAGCTCGCGCCAGTCGCTCCCCTCGTAGCCCAGCCGCTCGACGGCCAAGCCGCGCTCGCGCGCGCGGCCCAGCACGACGTCGCCGTAGGGTTCCTTGCCGCCGCGCACGATCAGCCGCACGTCGGTACCGCCGGCGCGCAGCTCGGCGACGGCGTCGACGGCTTGCAGCCAATTCTTGTCGGGGTCGAAGCGGCCGACCTTGACGCAGGTCGGACGGTCGCCGAAGGCCGCGCGCAACGCGGCGGTGCGCTCCTTGTCGGCCCCGTCGAGCAGCGCGGGATCGAGGCCGTTGGGGATGACCAGCGCCGCGACGTTCCACTGCGCGAGCTCGAACTTCATGTACTTGCTCACGCAGCTCACCGCGGCGGCGCGCAACAGCGTCGGCCAGTGGATGCGCTCGAAGCCGTAGGTGTTGTTCGCGTTCCACATCAGCGTGAGCGCACCGCGGATGCCGCGCTCGCGGGCCAGACGGTCGATCGCGATGGCGACGTTGGCCGTCTGCCACTCCTCGCAGATCACCAGCACCCGCTCGCCGCGCGCCGCGGCCGGGGCGAGCAACGTCTCGATGACCCAGGGCGGCAAGCTCCCCTCCCAGTCGTGGACCTTCGCCGTCTCACCGTCGTAGCAGCTGCGCGGGTACTGGGCCGAGATCCACTGCGACCAGCGCCGCAGCGTCACGCCGGGATCGACCTGCTCGATCGGCTTCGCGTGCGGATCGCCGACGAAGACCAGCTCGACCGCGTGACCACCGGCGCCGAGCGCACGCGAGAGCTGGGTGACGCGGGAGGCCAGGCCGCCGATCGACGCGTAGCGATCCGGTCCCTCGAACGAGAGCAGCGCGACCTGATGGGGGATCATCGGGGCCTCCTACGCGAGAACGGCGGCGAATACCGCCCGGTCGACGTTCCCCCCGGAGAGAATCGCCGCCACGCGCTTCCCGCGTAGCTGCTCGCGCCCCGCCGCGACCGCGGCGAGCGCCGCCGCCCCGGCCCCTTCAGCCACGTTGTGCGTGTCGCTGAACAGCCAGCCCATCGCCTCGCGGATCGCCGCTTCGCTGACGGTGACGATGCCGGCCGCGCCGGCACGAATCACGGCGAACGCCTCGGGATCGGGAGTCCGGCACCCGACGCCTTCGGCGATCGTCGGCACGCCGCCGGCCGTCTCGCGCACCTCACCGGCCGCCAGCGAGAGCGCATAGGCGGGGTAGGTCTCCGAACAGACGCCGACGATCTGGGTCGGCAGCCCGAGCAGATCGCGCACGGCGATCAGCCCGCTGATCCCCGAGCCCAGGCCGATCGGGACGTAGACGACGTCGAACGCCGCCGCGGCGAACAGCTCGCGCGCGTACGTCGCGACCCCGCAGACCAGATCGCGATGGTACGACGGCACGAACTCCGTCGCCGCGTCGTCCGCCGGCGCGAGCGTGCGCGCAAACTGATACGAGTCCTCGAAGTCGGCGCCGTGCTCGACGATCGTCGCACCCATCGCGCGCATCGCAGCGGTCTTCTCCGCCGGACAGTCGTTCGGCACGACGATCGTCACCGCCAGCCCCGCCCGCCGCGCCGCCAACGTCAGCGACTGCCCGTGGTTCCCAGCCGACGCGCCGACGACGTGCCGCACCTGCGGCGCGCGCCGGCGCAGCGCGTCGACGTAGACCAGACCGCCGCGCACCTTGAAGGCGCCCAGACGCGTGTGGTTCTCGTGCTTGATCCACACGTCGACGCCGAGCCGCTGCGCCAAGAGCGGCCACGGATAGACCGGGGTCGGCGGGACGAGGTCACGGATCAGCGCTGCGGCGCCGTCGATCTCCGCCAAGCTGAGGTCGAGCGGCACCGCGCGCGTCGGCACGCGTCAGCTCGCGGCGAGCTGGCGCAGGACGTACTGGAGAATTCCCCCGTGGCGGTAGTACTCGGCTTCATCGGGGGTGTCGATCCGCAGCAGTGCGTCGAAGGTCGTCGTCTTGCCTTTCGCATCGGTTGCCGTGACTTTCACCGTCATCCCGGGGACGAGCTTGGCGGCGATCCCGGCGATCGCGTACGTCTCCTCACCGCTGAGGTGGAGCGATTCGCGGTTCTGGCCCGTTGCGTATTGCAGCGGCAGGATCCCCATCCCGATCAGGTTCGAGCGATGGATGCGCTCGAGCGACTCGGCGATGACGGCCTTGATCCCCAAGAGGTAGGGGCCCTTGGCGGCCCAGTCGCGCGAGCTGCCCGAGCCGTACTCTTTCCCGGCCAGCACGATCAGCGGCGTCCCGTCGGCGCGATACTTCTCGGCGGCGTCGTAGATCGAGAGCTGCTCGTTGGTCGGCAGGTAGCGCGTCACGCCGCCCTCGACGCCGGGGACGAGGTGATTGTGCAGCCGGATGTTGGCGAACGTCCCGCGCGCCATCACTTCGTGGTTGCCGCGCCGCGCGCCGTACGAGTTGAAGTCGGCCGGCTCGATGCCCTTCGAGCGCAGGTACGCCGCCGCTGGCGAGCTGCGCGCGATGTTCCCGGCCGGCGAGATGTGGTCGGTCGTGACCGAGTCGCCGAGCACGGCCAGCACGCGCGCGCCGCGGATGTCTTGCACCGCCGGCGGCTGCGCCGGCATCCCGTCGAAGTACGGCGGACGCTTCACGTACTCGCTCTTGGGGTCCCAGGCATAGCGCTCGCCGGCGGGGACCTGCATCCCCATCCAGCGCGCGTCGCCGTTGAAGACGTCGCCGTAGCGGGTGCGGAACATCGCGTCGGTCAGCGAGGTCGCCAACAGCGCGTCGATCTCGGCGCTGGTCGG